>JBOHIG010000119.1:0-3233 GCA_050725815.1 Xanthobacteraceae bacterium | reverse complement strand
GCGCACGGCGGCTGCTTCCGCATCGGCGACCGCTGTTGCCGCCTGCTCCGCGTCGTCTGAGAGCGTGCCGAGGTCGGGCAGGTCCTTGCCGCCGTCGCCCAGTTGCGTGAGCTCGGCCTCGATCCCGGCAAGCTCGCCCTCAAGCCGCCGATGGCGCTCGCCCTGCGCCTGGATGACGCCGTCGAGCTGATTGCGGCGCGCGGTCAGGTCGGCGAGGCTGCCGGTCAGTTCGGCGAAGGATTTCTCCGACGCCGCCAGCACCGTGTCGGCCTCGCTCACGCGCAGGTCGGCGCCGCCGCGCTTGGCGGCATTCGCTTCGGTTTCGCTGCGCAACGCCTGCTCTTCCCGCGCCAGCCGCGACAGCGCGGCCTCGGCGTCGGCGGCGAGCCGCTTCTCGCGCTCGACATCGGCGGTTAGCTGGACCAGCCGCTGGTCGAGCTCGGCCATGCGGTTCTTCGCCCGCGTCTCCTCCTGCTCGAGCGTCTCGCGTGCGATCACCAGCCGCTGCAGCCCGGCCGCGGCCTTGGCCTCGGCCTCGCGCAAGGGCGGCATGGCAGCGCCGGCATTGGCGGCACGGGCGGCGGCATTGGCCTGCTCGCCGGTGCGGGCGGCCACTACGCGTACGGCCGCGTTCTTGGCATGGCCGGCCTCGGTCAGCTCGGCATTGGCGCTGACCCAGCGCAGGTGGAACAGGGTGGCTTCCGCGGTACGCACCTGCGCCGCGATGTTGCGGTAGCGGACCGCCTGGCGCGCCTGCGTCTTGAGCGATGCGACCTGGCTCGCGAGCTGATTGATGACGTCCTCGAGCCGCGCAAGGTTCTGCTCGGCCGCGCGCAGCCGAAGCTCCGCCTCATGGCGCCGGGCATGCAGTCCGGAAATGCCGGCCGCCTCTTCCAGCACGCGCCGGCGCTGCTCGGGCTTGGCCTGGATGATCTCGCCGATCCGCCCCTGATGCACCAGCGCCGGCGAACGGGAGCCGGTCGAGGCGTCGGCAAACAACAGATGAACGTCGCGGGCGCGGACCTCGCGGCCGTTGATGCGGTAGGTCGAGCCCTTTTCGCGCTCGATCCTTCGCGACACGTCGAGCTGCTCGTGTTCGTTGAACTGCGCCGGCGCCTTGCGGTCGGTATTATCCACATGCATGGCCACTTCGGCGTTGTTACGCGAGGGCCGGCTGTTGGTGCCGGAGAAGATCACGTCGTCCATGTCGGCGGCGCGCAGCGACTTGTGCGAGGTCTCGCCCATAACCCAGCGCAACGCCTCGACCAGGTTCGACTTGCCGCAGCCGTTCGGCCCGACCACGCCGGTCAAGCCCGGTTCGATCAGGAAGTCGGTCGGCTCGACGAAGGACTTGAATCCGAGCAGGCGCAGGCGCGTGAGTTTCATGTGGCCGTCATTCCGGACGTGACAGGGTTAGTGGAGTGGATTTGACATTCGCGACCCGCCTCGTTCACCCGCTCCACGCCCCCCCCCTGTGGATAAGGCGCGAATCGAATGCAAACGGTCCCAGAGCGCGGGTCGAGGGGTGGCACCGCATCGGCGCGGAGAATGAATCGGTCGCGTTGATTCCGCAACAGAAAACGAGCCGTTCGTGGGTAACTTCGGGGTCGGCTAGCTGACCTCTACAGGAACCGTGCGATCTGCTTTTCCATCTCCGCCAGGGTGGCGGCGCCGCGGTGAAGCTCGCCGTTGATGAAGAAGGTGGGCGTCGACTGCACATTGAACTCCGTCGCCGCGCGTTGCTGCACCGCAACGATGCCGTCCTGTACCTTCTGGTTCTTCAGGCATTCGTTGAAGGTCTGCTCGGTGAAGCCGGCCTGCCTGGCGATCGCCATGAGCGGCTGAAGCGGCTGCTGCACGACCCAGTCGTTCTGCTGCTGGAAGAGCGTCTCGATCATCGCGAAGTATCTGTCGTCGCCGGCACAGCGCGCCAGCATGAAGGCCGCCAGCGCAAGCTGGTCGAGCGGGAATTCGCGGAAGATGAAGCGGACCTTGCCGGTGTCGACGTAGCGCTTCTTCAACTCCGGATAGGTGGTGTTGTGGAAGGTGGCGCAATGCCCGCAGGTCATCGAGGCGTACTCGATGATGGTCACCGGGGCCTTGGGATTCCCGAGCGCCATGTCGCCAAGCGGGCCGGGCTTGAGCAATTCGGCGGGGTTGGCAGCGCTGGCGGCGCCCGGCTTGGAGCCGGCCGGCTGGGCGGGGGGACGGCTCATCACATAGTAGCCGGTTCCGGCCGCGGCGATGATGGCGACCGCGGCTGCCCCGATCAAAAACTGACGGCGATTGCTGTCCACTGGGAAACCCTCGTCTGTGCGCCGCGACCCGCTCCCAAGCCGCTGGCCCGATGTCGCTATCCTGACCGTTCGATTGTGGCAAGGGCGGGCCGCGGGCCCAGGGGTAACGGCCGGTCACGTCTGTTTGATGGTTGATGGTCAGCCGCGCCGGACGGCGGCGCCGAGACGGCCAAGCGCCGTGCGCAGCTTCTCGTCGGTAATGTCGGGCAGGGCGGCGGCAATGCGTGCGACCTCGGCGGGATCGGGCGGAGGGGGCGCACGCTTTTCGCTCCGGCGCGACAGTGGCGCCTGACGCAGCCGCAAATCCGCCACCGCCCGCCAGCCGAGGAAGCGGTTGACGCATTCCAGGATCACTCCGGAGAGGTGCTGGATCTCGACCGCGATCGGTCCCTCGACGCGCAGCACCAGCGTGCCCGGTTGCGGCGTCTCCTCGCCGAATGGGCGCGGCCATTGGATCTTTTCGGGCTCGCAATAGGCGGCGATCTCGGCCCCCACGATGTCGGGCCAGCGGGTCACCAGCTCGGTCGCGGCAAAGCCCTGCTTCGCGAAGGTGTCCTTGAGCGCCTTGTGCAGAAGGTCGGCGAGCGGACGCGCGGGCTTCGGTGCGGGCTTGTTCATGGGGCACGGCTCTGCCAATCGTGTCGCCATGACGGTATCAGGCGGGACCTCCTTGCGAAAGCGCGCCGCGCCCCGGACCCCGCCGAGGCGCGCAAAGCCGCAGCCGGCCGACCTGCTCGCCTGGTACGACCGCCACCGCCGCGTGCTGCCGTGGCGCGCGCGCAAGGGCGAGGCGATTGAGCCTTATCGCGTCTGGCTTTCCGAGATCATGCTGCAGCAGACGACGGTGAAGGCGGTGTTGCCGCGCTACGCCTCCTTCCTGCGCCGCTGGCCGGATGTCGGCGGGTTGGCGAATGCGGAGCTTGGCGAGGTCCTCGC
>JBOHIG010000118.1:0-7662 GCA_050725815.1 Xanthobacteraceae bacterium | reverse complement strand
GTAGATGGGGTAACGGGCCGCGGCCAAGGCGCTCGCTCGCTACGGCTCTGAAGTGGCGCGCTCGGTTGCGGCTTGGCTGGCGAGGCGGTCGTCCCTCAAACTGATGGTGTCAAAGCAACGGAGTCGGCAGAGCCGCTCCAAGCATCATCGAGGGACGACCATGGACCATTATGCAGGAATCGACGTGTCATTGGAATGCTCGAGCGTGTGCATTGTCGATGCGGGCGGCAAGATCGTCCGGGAGGGCAAGGTTGCGAGCGAGCCGCAGGCGCTGATCGCCTGGTTCGGCTCGCTCGGGTTCGGCCTGGCGCGGATCGGCCTGGAGGCCGGCCCGCTGTCGCAATGGCTGTATGCGGCGATGCGGGATGCGGGACTTGCGGTCGAGCTCTTGGAGACGCGGCACGTGCATGACGCCTTCAAAGCGATGCCGGTGAAGAGCGACCGCAACGACGCGCGTGGTATTGCGCAATTGATGCGGCTCGGCTGGTTCCGGCCGGTGCATTGCAAGTCGATTGGGGCCCAGGAGACGCGCGCGCTGCTGACGGCGCGCAAGCTTGTGCAATCGAAGCTGCACGACGTGGAGATGAGCCTGCGGGGCCTTCTGCGCGGCTTTGGATTGAAGGTCGGGCCGACCACGCCGAAGCGCTTTGGTGGACGGGTCACGGAGCTGGCGGCCGGTCATCCGACGCTTGCAGTCATTGCCGCCTCGCTGCTTGCTGTGCATGAGGTGTTGCTGCGCGAGTTCAATGGCTTCGAGAAGCGCGTGCGGATGCTGGCGCGCTCGGATGCAAACGCCAGGCTGTTGATGTCGACACCGGCCGTGGGGCCGATTGTGGCGCTCACCTATGCCGCGGCCGTGGACGATCCGCGCCGGTTCCAATCGTCGAAGGCGGCCGGCGCCCATTTCGGGCTGACCCCGAAGAAGTACCAGTCCGGCCAGACCGACTACACCGGCCGCATCAGCAAGATCGGCGACGCCTCGGTGCGCGAAGCGCTCTACCAGGCCGCCCATGTCATGCTGACAAAGCCGGTCAAAGGCTGCACGGAACTCAAGGGCTGGGCGATGCGGATTGCAAGACGCGCAGGCCCGCGCAAGGCCAAGGTCGCGCTCGCGCGCAAGCTCGCCGTGATCATGCATCGCATGCTCGCCGACGGCAAAGCCTTCAACCCAAACGCCAGGATCAAACCGATCGCTACAGCCGCATAACCAGGAGAGCAACAGGTTTCGGGCAGGTCACGACACCAGGCCTTCCCCGAGCGAAGTCCCTTCGCTGGGACGGTGGATCAGGTCAGGCCGCCATCCGGGATGTCGGCATCGCGACCACGCTTCCGTAGATTGGACCGGCCTCATCCCCTACGAACCCCATCAGGCGACGGCCTTGCGCCGATCCCGGACAGAAGCAGGTTCCCAGCGAGCGGATCACGCAAAAAGGGATTGACTGATCGAGGCCCGTTACAGAAGCCCGGATGGAGCGAAGCGACATGCGGGGGAACCGCCTTTCGGTGAACGCTCGTTCCCGGATTGCGCTCGCTTTCGCTCGCTGCATCCGGGCTACAGGCTTCCTACCGACCTTGCCGCGATCACGGGATGCGAATGTTAGAAACGGACCACTAGCCGTTTATATCCATGGTCTCGCCGACTTCGCCTTGGATTCGAAGTCGTTGATCTTGGTCTCCTTGACCATGGTCAGCCCGATGTCATCGAGGCCGTTGAGCAGGCAATGCTTGCGATGGGCGTCGATCTCGAACTTCACCACGCCGCCGTCGGGGCCGCGGATTTCCTGCTTCTCCAGGTCGACCGAGAGCGTGGCGTTGGCGCCGCGCTCGGCGTCGTCGAACAGCTTCTCCAGGTCCTCCGGCGAGACCTGGACCGGCAGCACGCCGTTCTTGAAGCAGTTGTTGTAGAAGATGTCGCCGAACGAGGTCGAGATCACGCAGCGGATGCCGAAATCCATCAGCGCCCAGGGCGCGTGCTCGCGCGAGGACCCGCAGCCGAAATTGTCGCCGGCGACCAGGATCTTGGCCTTGCGATAGGCCGGCTTGTTGAGCACGAAGTCCGGGTTCTCGCTGCCGTCGTCCTTGTAGCGTTTCTCCGAGAATAGGCCGACGCCCAGCCCGGTGCGCTTGATGGTCTTCAAATACTGCTTCGGGATGATCATGTCGGTATCGACATTGATCATCTTGAGCGGGGCGGCGACCCCTTCGAGCGTGGTGAACTTGTCCATTGTCATCTCACCAATTTGGAACGGTTCTGTTTCAAGACGCCGGCGGCGCTTTGTCAAGTGCGCCCCGGAACGTGTAGCATCGCGGTCGTGTTGGTGACCCGTATTCGAAGGAGGATGCCCATGTGGAAGCTTGTCCTTGCATGTCTTCTATGCGCGCCTGCCTTGGTCGCGGCCGAACCGGCTGCGGCCGATATCTGGTGCCTGCGCACCCCCGGCAGCGACTCCAAGGCCTGCGTGTTCTCGTCGGGCCGCGACTGCGCGATGGCCGCGCGCTTCAGCGCCTTCGGCGGCGTTTGCGAGCGCCAGCAGCTCGGATCGCGCGGGGCCCCGGACCGGCGACGGAGCGAACGGCAATGGACCTGGGAGCGCGGCCGTGCCGATCGATGGCGTAGGCGCTGACGCAGGGGAGGGTGCATGAACAGGCTGGTGCCGGCTGTAGCCTTGGCGACTGCTGTGTATGGCGTCTCGGCCGCGAGCGCGCAGCCGCCGACGCTTTCCGGCAAGACCGTCAGCATGATCATCGCCTCAGGTCCCGGCGGCGGCTTCGACCGCTGGGGACGCACCGTGGCCAGGCACATCGGCAGGACGCTGCCCGGCAAGCCGAACGTCGTGCCGCAGAACATGCCCGGCGCCGGCGGCTTCATCGCGGCCAACCATGTCTACAATGTCGCTCCCAAGGACGGCAGCGCGATGTCGATTGGTCCTGCCGGGTCGATGCTGGGACCGCTCATGGGCGCCTCGAACGCGCGGTTCGATCCGACGAAGCTCACCTGGGTTGGCACGCCGGCGATCGAAACGCCTGCCTGTATCGCGTTCAATCGCCCAAAGGTGAAGGTGAAGACCTACAAGGACCTCTACCAGAACGAGCTCGTCGTCGGCTCGACCGGTCCGGGCGGCGGTCCGCATACCTGGCCCAAGGTGCTGAGCGCGCTGCTCGGCATGAAGTTCCGGATCGTCGCCGGCTTCCTATCGACCTCGAACATATTCCTCGCGATCGAACGCGGGGAGATCGACGGCATCTGCACGATCCTCGACACGATTCTCGCTCAAAGGCCCGACTGGATCCCGGGCGGGAAGGCCACGATCCTGTTTCACGGCGGCGGTGCGCCGAGCCCGGTTCTGAAGGGTGTTCCCTATGTCGGCGATGTGACGACAAATCCGGATGACAAGGCTGCGATCGGCTTGCTGTTCGCCGGTGCGGCGCTCGGCCGGCCCATCATCGCGCCGCCCGGCATGACGGCGGACCGGGTGAGGATGCTGCAGCAGGCTTTCATGGCTACCATGCGGGACGCGGAGTTCCTGAGCGACGCGAAGAAGCAGAAGCTCGACGTCGAGCTCCAGGACGGCGCACATCTCACGGCTCTGATCCGGACGATCTACGCCACGCCCAGGCCGATTGTGGAGAAGGTCGCAAAGTTGATAAAATAGCCAAACGCCAGGTGACTCAGGAGAGGACCATGACGCTCGTAGCGGAAAAGACCGACACCATTACGGTAACCAAGCTGCATCCGGTCATTGGGGCGGAGGTTCGCGGCGTTGATCTCAGCCGTCCGCTCGATGGCGATACGCTGCGTCGGATCAAGGACGCATGGCACCAACATACCATGCTGGTGTTCCGCGATCAGAAGTTGTCGGAGGATGATCAGCGTCGGTTCGCATCATACTTCGGGCCGGTGGCCAAGCGCGTGCCGCCGCCGAAGGCGGCGGTTACGCGCGATACGGTCGCCTGGGACGACATGATGACAATCAGCGATCACGTCGACGCCGACGGCAAGCCGCTTGGCTCGCTCGGACACGGCGAGATGTGGTTCCACACCGACAAGTGCTACCACCGCCGCCCGCATCGCGCGACGTTCCTTTACGGCATCGAGATTCCCTCGGAGGGTGGCGATACCCGCTTCTCCAGCATGTATGCGGCGTATGACAGGATGCCGGCCGACCTGAAGCGCAAGCTCGAGGGCGTGACGGTCATGCAGGGCTATCAATACGGCCACGGCCATCGCATCGACCTGAGCATCGAGCTAAGCAGCATCCATCATTGCGTGCAGCCGCTGATCATCACCAACCCCGGCTCCGGCCGAAAGGGCCTGTACGCCGCCAGCGTGAACACGATGTGGATCGAAGGCATGGACCGCGACGAGAGCGAGGCGTTGCTGAGGCAGTGTTTCGACATCGTCGAGGACCAGGCGATCATCTACGATCACAAATGGCGCGTCGGCGATCTCGTGATGTGGGACAATCTGGCGTGCCTGCACGCGCGCACCGACTGGCCGACGGAGCAGACCCGGACGCTGCGCCGCTGCACCGTCGAAGGCGAGCCGCTGTATTGATTTGGTGTCAGCCCTGCTTGGGGTTCTTCGGCACGCCATCGAGGGTGGTCACCCACGATTGCGCCGATCGGTACCAGTTCTGCTTCTTCGGAATGAACCTGTCGCGCTGTTGCAGCAGTCCGACCCGCACCGTGTAGGACGCCTGTGTGCCTTCGCCCGGGGTGGTCGAATAGATCGGCGATCCGCATTTCGGGCAGAACGCCTGCGCGCGGGGCGTACCGCTTTCGGCGGTATGCTTGACGTAGGTCGTGGGCGTTCCGGTCAGCATCTTGAAGTCCTTGCCGGCGACCGGGACGTTGATGCGGAACGCAGAGCCGGTGCCGGCCTGGCAGTCGGTGCAATGGCAGACCCAGGCCTTTTCGGGATCGGCCTCGCCCTGGAACGTGATGTGGCCGCAGTGACAGCTTCCATCGATCCGCATTGATCCTCCTCTCTAGACTAGTCGGCTGCCCGCTCGATCGCTTCCATGTCCGCGTCCGAAAGGCCGAAGTGGTGGCCGATCTCGTGCACCAGCACATGGGTCACGATCGTGGCGAGCGCCTCGTCGTGCTCGGCCCAGTACAGCAAGATCGGCACGCGGTAGAGCCACACCATGTTGGGCATCTGCCCGGACACGCTGTCGGAGCGGAACGGCAGCCCGACCCCGTGAAACAGACCCATGAGGTCCAACTCACTTTCGATCCCCATGGCATCGAGCACTTCGTTGGTCGGGTAGTCGTCCACCTGGATCACCAGGTCCTTGCATAGCGAGCGGAATTCCTCCGGCAGCCTGCGATAAGCTTCTGCCGCCAGGCTTTCGAGCTCGGCCAGCGACGGCGCGTTGGCGGTCCGCAAGTCGGACGGGTCGGTAGGCTTGCTCATGCCCGCTGTTCTAAGGGACGCAAGCCGGACGGCCAAGGTATCCCGGGGCAGAGATTGACGGCGGAGGTTGGATCGGCGAGCGTAGGACCGAGGCTTACAGGAACGATTCACCAATCGGGGCGCGATCACGATGAAGCCGATCCTTGTCGCAACAGCCGGCGCGATCATTGCGATCGGCTTTGCCGCCGCAGCCGTTGCGCAAGCCGTCGAGCGTGGCGCAACCACTCCGCAAACCGAATTCTCCGCGCAGAAAAAGAAGAAGGCCAAGCGTGCACCCGTGCGCATCCGCGTCCAGCGCCCGTATCCGTATTATCGTAATGCATCGGAATTTCCGCGCGCTGACGAGATTTCGTATCCGGGCCCGAATGCCGTGCGCCAATGCCGCTCCTGGCTCGCACAGGAATACCGGCCGAGCGGCACCGTCATCGTCCCGCGCATGCGTTGCTGGTGGGAACGCGGCTAAAGCATGATCCCGAAAAGTGGGAACCGGTTTTCGGGAAAGATCATGCTTCAACAAGAAGGATATGATCCGACTGTCTGATTGGCTCAGGCTCTAAGCCCTCCTGAAACCTTTTGAGCCTTCGTGCGTTGTTGCCCACGGGACGACTTTCACAGGGAGACGCATATGCTCAAGAGTATCATGGGCGCTGCGGCCGCAACGATGCTTGCCGCGTTCGCCGCATCCGGGCCCGCGAGTGCTGCCAACGAGCAGCGTCAGGCCCAGAACCAGAATTCGGGCGTTCAGCAGCAGGCTGCAAGCGAGGAGTTCAGTTCGCAGCGCCGCCGTTGGCGACGTGGGTACCGCGGCGGTTATCGGTACGCGTATCCGCGCTATCGTCACCGCTATTGGGGCCCGGGGCCGGGCGCTTACTACTACGGATACCCGTACGCCTACCGGCGCTACTATGCGCCGGGACCGTATGTGCAATTCGGGCCGTTCGGGTTCGGCTTCTACTAACCTGACCGCAACGAGTGACGCTGTGGATTTGACGGGCCCGCCATATGGCGGGCCCGATGCCGTTTGGCTAGCGCCACTCCCGCACGTCCACGAAGCGTCCTGCGATCGCGGCGGCGGCCGCCATCGCCGGCGACACCAGGTGCGTGCGGCCCTTGTAGCCCTGCCTGCCCTCGAAATTGCGGTTTGAGGTCGAGGCGCAGCGCTCGCCGGGCGCGAGCTTGTCGGGGTTCATCGCCAAGCACATCGAGCAGCCGGGCTCGCGCCACTCGAAACCTGCTTTCACGAAGATCTTGTCGAGCCCTTCGGCTTCCGCCTGCTCCTTCACGAGTCCGGAACCAGGCACGATCATCGCGTTGACGCTGTCGTGGACCGTCTTGCCGTCGGCCACCTTGGCCACGGCGCGAAGGTCTTCGATGCGCCCGTTGGTGCAGGAGCCGATGAAGACGCGATTGATCGCGATGTCGGTGATCTTCTCGCCGCCGTTGAGCCCCATGTATTCGAGCGACGTCGTGGCGGCGCGCCGCTTGTTCGCGTCGGCGATCTCGCCCGGGATCGGCACATGGCCGGTGATCGAGACCACCTGCTCGGGGCTCGTGCCCCAGGTGACCAGCGGCGGCAGCTTCGCCGCATCGAGCCTGATCTCGCGATCGAAATGCGCGCCGTCGTCCGAGACCAGTGTCTCCCAGTAGCGCATGGCCCCGTCCCAGGCCTTGCCCTTGGGCGACTTCGGACGGTCCTTCAGGAAGGCATAGGCCTTCTCGTCGGGCGCAATGAAGCCGGCCTTGGCGCCGCCCTCGACCGACATATTGCAGACCGTCATGCGGCCTTCCATCGACAGCGCGCGGATCGCCTCGCCGGCATATTCCAGGGCATATCCGGTGCCGCCGGCGGTGCCGATCTCGCCGATGATGGCGAGGATGATGTCCTTGGCGGTGACGCCGGGCGGCAGCTTGCCGTCCACCACTGCGCGCATGTTCTTCGACTTGGTCTGGATCAGCGTCTGTGTCGCCAGCACGTGCTCCACTTCCGAGGTGCCGATGCCGTAGGCGAGCGCGCCGAAGGCGCCGTGGGTTGCGGTATGACTATCGCCGCACACGATGGTGGCGCCGGGCAGGGTGAAGCCCTGCTCGGGTCCGATGATGTGGACGATGCCCTGGCGCTTGTCGAACTCGTCGAAATATTCGAGCCCGAACAGCTTGGCGCTCTCGGCCAGATAGGCGATCTGCGCGGCACTCTCCGGGTCCGGATTGGGCAGGTTGCGGTCGGTGGTCGGCACGTTGTGGTCGAC
>JBOHIG010000117.1:0-2603 GCA_050725815.1 Xanthobacteraceae bacterium | reverse complement strand
GTTCAGAAGTTCGCCATACTTGGCCGCTTGGTCGGGAGCGAACTTCTGAACCGCCACACTAGCAACGCATTGATTCTAGTGTCCCTTTGAATCCGAAGTTCGCAAATGGATTCGCGGACTGGCTCTTGCGAACTTCGGATTCGGGACACTAGCAATCTATACTTGCAATCTATACTTGCTTGTGGTCCTTTGATTCTAACATTCGCAAAGTCGCCTGCCCAAATGGGATGCGAATGTTAGAATCGGACCCCTAGCGCCGGGTCGCGAAATAGGCGCCGAACAGCGCCAGCACCGCGGCCGCAAACAGCGCCGCAAAGCTCGCCGCCACATGGATGCCGACGCCGCCCGTCGACGTCAACGCGGCCGAATGGCCGACATGGGCGAGCCCGGCAACGAGCAAAGCGCCGGCAAGCCAGCGCGGCGTGCGGAAACGCACCCAAGGCCACGGCAGCCGGCTCAAGGCGCCGGCGACCACAGCGCCGATCACGAAAGCCGAAGCGGCCATCAGCCACCAGGCGCCGGCCGAGCGCAGTTGCGGCGCTTTGGCCGATATGAATTCGCTCCACACGCCGGCGAGCTCGATGCCGCCCTGGCCGAGCACGATCAGCGCCACCATGGCCGCGAGCACGCCGGCGGTCACGCCGGTCACGACGGTGAGCGGCCACGGCAGATCGGTACGCCGCATGTCTCGGATCGGTGCGTTCATGACTGAAACCTGAAAGGGCGGGGTCTTTCTTTATGGCCGCTGCGCGCTGCGTGGCAAGGGACCGCCATGCAAAAACACTTCGGCCTCCCCTGCGGGCAGGGGAGGCCGAACGTGACAGGTACTCGGACTGTCGGAAGATCGGTATCAGGCGCCGCGGCGCTCGGCCTGCCAGGTGCCGGCGCACTCGCCGCCGCGCCAGGTGCCGGCGCCGCTTGAGCCATTGAGGCGGCCGGATCCGGTCGCGCTCTGGCTGCCATGGCTGACGGTGACCTTCACCGTGCCGGTGCCGGCCACGCGGCCGTTGATGGTGACCGGGCTCGAGCCTTCGTTGAGCAGCGCGCCGCGGGAAATCCGGATCGGGTAGCGGTAGGCGCGGTCGCAAGTGCCCTGCTCGGTGACAATCACCACGCTCCAGAGGCCGTCGAAATTGGGGGCCGGGATGGCGGGGGTGGAAACGCCCAGGACAGTTGCGAAAGAGAGGGCCAGCGCGCCGGCAGCCAGAGTGCGAATGTTCAGCATGTGAGTTCTTCCTGTTTCCGTGCCGGCTTCTGCCGGGCTCCTCGAATTTGACCGTTTCAGTGGAGGTGAATTGTCCTCGCCCGTCCCTTGGTAGCTCTATGGCGGAAATAGGTTCAAAGACCGTTGACGGGCTTTCGTGGTTCACCAACGCTGAAGGGTGGTCGCTTGTGGTTCACAAACGCTGAAGGGAGCGTTCTGGCTCCTGCCCCGCGACGATTTTTTCCGTCTTCGTGACGTAATTCCCATATTTAGATTGTATTCATATCGCTCCGTCCCAACCGAAGGTGCGCTCGATGCGGCGGCGCCGGAGCTGCGGAGCCGCAGGTTTCGGGACCGGACCGGGGATACCCGGGATGGTTGGTGCGGTGGCCCGCCGGAAAATCGAGAACGCAGGAAGGAGAAGCGGAAGACGGCGATCCGGCGCCGAAAAAATCAAACCCCGGACGCGGCGGAGCGTTGGCTTCCCGGCGCGATTTCGTCGCAAGCAGTTTCCCCCCAGCAGCCTCATTGAAAAAAATCGTCGCAGCAACCCGCGCAAAAATTGTCGCAGTTGGGTTCCGTCAGGTTGTTCCGGAACCATGGTCGGCATGAATCGTTGGTCCCCCATCAAAAGCGCGCGTCGCGGACGACACAATACCGCGACGCTCGCGACAGCGCATGCAAATCGGCATCGAAAGGGATCGGGTCATGGGTTTGTTTTCGAAGGACATCAAAACGATGGACGACCTCTTCGTCCATTCGCTGCGTGACATCTACTATGCCGAACAGCAGCTCGTGAAAGCGCTGCCCGAAATGATCGCCAAGGCCACCGATCCGCAGGTGAAGCAGGCGTTCCAGGCGCATCTCGGGGAAACCAAGAATCACGTCATGCGGGTCGAGCAGGTGTTCAAGCTGCACGGAGTCAACGCCAAGGGTGTCGACTGTCCCGCGATCGACGGGATCATCGATGAGGCCGAGGAGATCGCCGGCGAAGTCGAGGACAAGGACGTTCTCAATGCTGCGCTGGTAGCGGCGGCACAGGCGGCCGAGCACTACGAGATCACGCGCTACGGCACGCTGATCGCCTGGGCCAAGCAGCTCGGGCGCAACGACTGCGCCAGCGTGTTGCAAAAGAATCTGGACGAGGAGAAGGCGGCGGACCGAAAGCTCACGGAGATCGCAGAGGCGAGAGTGAATCTCAAGGCGGCGAGCTGACGACCAGCGGCGCGTCGCGTCCGTGAGTGGATGATGAGCCGGCCTTGGGCCGGCTCGTTGTCTATGTGATACACAACGACTTGCGGCTGCGTCAGTAGCGAATGTCAAATCCACTCCACTAGGCACTTGCAGTGGCGGCCGACATGCCGGAGAATTGCCGCCTCCGGGCAAACTGGGAGATGAC
>JBOHIG010000116.1:0-6717 GCA_050725815.1 Xanthobacteraceae bacterium | reverse complement strand
AGCTCCTGCCGCTCGGGCCCGACCGCGCCGAACGCGACCGCGCGCGCATTGCCTTCGAGCGCCTGCGCGACATCGGCGAGGTCGGTCGGCTCGTTGCGCCGTTCGATCTCCGCGGCGGGGAGTTCCTCGATGAAGCGGCGCAGGCGGAAGCGGTCCAGGTCGGCGGCGGCCGATGCGTCGATGGATTTGGTCTTGTCGATAATGTTCACGTTAACGTGCCTCCGGGGCGCGAAGTATACCGTAACGAGCGTAAGTCGCGATTCATATTGTGAGAATCCGGCTGGTCACGGTAGTATCCATCTCGGCAAGGCCAGATGGCACGTTCGCCTTCGTCATGCCAGTGCGGGGGCGCGAATTGATCGTCCTTTGGCCGCAACGGGGAATCCACCAATGACGTGCTTAGCTCGCTCCGTTCTTGCGCTCGCCTTGATCCTTCCGGCGCTCGCCGTCGCGCCGGCGACGGCGCAATACCGCCCGACCCCCCCTCCCGGCGGGGGCGCAGGGGGCGGAATCGGTCCCAGTACGAGTCCCTCGGGTCCGGGGAATACCCAGCCGGCGCTGACCAATTCCCAGGTCGACATCGTCTATACCGAGCCGCGCAACGACGACTTTCGCCCGATCCGCGACCGGCTGATGCGGCGGCGCGTGCTCGAGCAGCTTCAGCAGTTTCTTTCGCCGCTGCGGTTGCCGCGCAAGCTCCTGGTGCAGGTCGACGAATGCGGCACCACCAAGCGCCCCTACCAGCCCGGCGGGCCGGCGGTCATCTGTTACGAATACGTCGCGCAGATCGAGCGCATGGCCGCAAAGCAGACCGGTCCCAACTCGCTGCCGCCAGACACGATGGTGGTGGGCGCGTTCGTCCAGTCGATGCTCAACGAAGTGGCGCAGGGCGTGTTCGACATCCTCGAGATCCCGGTCTGGGGCCGTGAGGAGGACGCCGCCGATAAGCTCGCGGCCTTCATCATGGTGCAGTTCGGCAAGGAGGTGGCGCGCAAGGTGTTGATCGGCGCCGCCTGGTTCTTCGAGGTATCGGACCGGACCTGGACCGGCGCCGATTTCGCCAGCGTGCACTCCCCCGAGTCGCAGCGCTTCTACAACTACCTCTGCGTTGCCTACGGCGCCGATCCCGCCACCTTCAAGTTCCTGCTCAACAACGACCTGCTGCCCGCGCGCCGGGCGCAGCGATGCGCCAAGGAATACTTCGACCTGCGGCGCGCCTTTTTGCGGACCATCATGCCGCATGTGGACGAGGCGCGCCTCCGGGTGGTGCAGTCCGGCACATGGCTGTCGCTTGACGAGCCGCGATGACAGCTCGCGATCCCGCACGCTCCACGAGTTCAAACCGTATGAGACCGAAAATGTCGTCGATGAGGTTCGCTCCGATCGCCGCCGTGCTGGCTTTCGCCGTTGCGTGCGTCGCATTCCTGCCCGGGAAGACAGTGGCGCAGCCGATGCCGCTGACCGGCAACAGCCGTGTCGCGATCGACTATATCGATCCGCGCGCCCCCAAATCTGTGGCGACACTCGACCGCCTGCGCAAGCGCCGGGTGCTCGAGGAGCTGAGCCAGTTCCTGGCGCCGTTGCGGCTGCCGCGCATCCTGCGGGTGAGAACCAAGAGCTGCGGCGTGGTCAACGCGTTCTACGTTCCGACCGAATGGGCCATCAACATCTGCTACGAGTACTTCGAATATCTCGAAGCTCTCTCCACCCGGGTGGGCTCCATGCCGGGCAACTTCACCCGCAACGATGTCATCACCGGCGGTTTCATCGATGCGCTGCTGCATGAGCTCGGGCACGCGCTGTTCGACATCCTGCAGGTGCCGGTGTTCGGGCGCGAAGAGGACGCCGCCGACCAGATGGCCGGCTTCCTCATGCTGCAGTTCGGCCCGGAGGTGGCGCGCACCACCATCCGCGGCGCGGCGTTCACCTATCTCAGCTCGGGCAACCCGCGCACGCGGACCCAGTTCTCCGACGAGCACGGCACCGCCGGCCAGCGCTTCTTCAACTATGTGTGCCTCGGCTATGGCGGCGCGCCGGAAGCTTTCAAGGAGTTCATCGACCGCGGGATGCTGCCGAAGGCGCGGGCGGTCAACTGCGCGCGCGAATACAAACAGGTCGGCCGCGCCTTCTCGAAGACGATCCTGCCGCACATCGACCAGCAGATGATGAAGCAGGTGCAGTCGCGGCAGTGGCTGCGTTCGACCGACGGGCGGTGACGCTCGCCGATCGAGGGCGCGGAAGGCGTCAGTTCGGCTTGATACCGGCTTCGCGCACGATGCGCTCCCATTTGGCCGCGTCGGCTTTCACCATCGCGGCGAATTCCGGCTGTGTCATCGGCAGCGGCACAACGAAGCTTCCCGTGATCCGCTTCGCCATGTCGGCGCTGTCGTGGAGGCCGCGGGTGTAGCCGTTGACCTGGTTGAGGATCGCCTGCGGCGTGCCCTTCGGCGCGAACAGCGCGAACCACGTCTCCGCAACGAAACCGGGAAATCCCTGCTCGCCGAAGGTCGGCACGTCCGGCATATGCGACTGGCGCTTCGGCGACGCCGAGCCGAGCACGCGCAACACGCCCTTCTGCACGAACTGCATATGCGGTCCCATGGAAACGAACGTGACCTGGACGTCGCCGCCGAGCACCGCTTGCGTGGCGGGTCCGGTGCCGCGATGCGGCACCACCACCAGCTTCACCCCCGCTCGCCGCGAGAAGTCCTGCCAGGCGAGATCGGGCGTCGTGCCGGCGCCGGCGCCGGCATAGCTGACCTTGTCGGGATTGGCCTTCGCATAGGCGAGGAACTCCTTGAGGTCCTTCGCCGGGATGCGGGATGCGTTCGTGACCAGGAACAGTTGCACGGTGCCGACCGGGCCGACCGGAACCAGGTCGTTGAGCGGATCGTAGGCGAGCTTCTTGAACAGATACGGATTGATCGTGATGTTGCCGGTATTGGCGAAGCCGAAGGTGTAGCCGTCGGGCGCCGCGCGCGAGACCTCGTTCATGGCAATGTTGCCGGAGCCGCCCGGCCGGTTGTCGATCACCACGGTCTGCTTGGTGACGGCGGTGATGTGGGCGCCGAGCACGCGGGCGAGGATGTCGGTGATCCCGCCGGGCGAGGTCGAGACCACGATCTTTATCGGCTTGGTGGGATAGGGCTGGGCGGAAGCTGACGGCGCGATCGCAACGATCGCGAGCATGGTAGTCATGACCCGAAGATGTTTCGACATGTGTGCCTCCCGCGATTTCTGATTCGATCCGTCACCTCAGGATAACGGTTGGGGCATTCAGCTTTTCGCAGCGCCGCCTTCATCTCCTTTATCCGGGACGGGCCTCGCCGCGGACCTCAGCCCCGGATTTTGCCATAGTGCGTCAAAGACGCGCGTACACGCGCTTATGGCTCATCAGGGCTACGATGCCCACTTGGCCGCACGGGCGGCCTTCATCTCCTTCAGGTAGTCCTCGAACGCCGTCTGCAACGAAAACCGCGGCTCCCAGCCGAGATGCCGCTTCGCCGCCGAGATGTCGAGCGGCGCGGTCTTGGAATGCGGCGGCTCGCCGGCTTCGACCTCGTAGCGCACCGACGGACACAGCGCCTTGATCGCATCGAGCACGTCCTCGAACGACGACACATAGCCGTTGCCGATATTGAAGTGGATCTGCGGCGGCAGCTTCGCCGTGGTGGCGGCGTCGACCGCGCGGCCGACATCCTTGGCGTAGATGTATTCGTTCGCCATGGTTTCGGCGGAAGGGATTTTCGCGGTGCCGCCATCGAGTCCGGCCTCGACCAGCTTCTGCATCTTCATGCCGCCCGACGAGCCCGACCAGAAATGCCCGAGCCCGAACACGTTGGCGGGCCGGATCATGATCACCTCGAACGTGTAGGCGGCGGCATAGGCCTCCAGGATCAATTCCTTCGCCGCCTTGAACGCGCCGTAGGCGCGCGCTCCGCCGCGCGGGAAATCCTCCGCCACCGGCGCGTTGCCTTCCTCGCGACGGCGGTCGTAGACGCCGAAGGTCGAGATGTGGACCAGCCGCTTCACGCCGGTCGCACGCACCGCCTCGCCGACATTGCGGGTGCCCCCGAGATTGATGTCGAAGCCGGCATTGAGCGACTGCTGCACCCGGCTGCCGATCAGGCCGGCGGTGTGCACCACGGTGTCGGCCTTGTGCTCCTTGATGGTCGCGATCAGGGCGGGCAGGTCGCGCACATCGTAGCGCGCCAGCGCATAACCCTTGTCGCCGAGCTTGTGCTTGAGGAAGTCGGCGCGCGGCTCCGGATCGACGAACACGACCTTCTCCCCGCGCGCGATCGCGTTCTGGGCGAAGGCGGTGCCGATCAGGCCCGCGCCGGTGACGACTGTGGTCATGCGTATCACTCCCCGTGGGGTCGCGACGGTAGCTTGTAGCCCGCATGGAGCGAAGCGAAATGCGGGGGACCGCGGGGCGAAAGCAACTTGCTTTCGCTCGCTCGGTCCATCGCTCGCCCCGGATTTCGCTACGCTCAATCCGGGCCACAAAAAAAATCGCCGTGTCTATTGACTTTATTCCTTTGACTATATACCCATTACCACATCCCGCCCACCGAGGGAGTCTTCCGGATGACAGCCGAAGATGGAGCGGGATGCGGTGCCCGCGGGTGAGGCTTGTCATCTCACACTCGGGCGGCGTCGGAGCTCCGCCCGGCAGGCCACTACGAGCCGCCCGCCAGGAGCTGGCTGACGATCCGGGGCAGTGTCCGGACGAAAGCGCGGCCCGACGCCGGAGTGAGAACGCCGCGGTGAAGCGCCGAAAGGCGCGCCGGCCTACGTTACTGGCCGGTGGTCTGCGGCGATCCGCAGACCGGCCCGATCCGCAAGGCGGGCCACGGGGTGCGGCGTTCCGCACCAGCGCGTTTCGGCGCTTCACCCCCCTCACGTTTTGTGAGGGGCGACGGAAGGAGGGTCAGGCCCGGCGCCCTCCAAAAACAAAGGCAGCGGGCGGCGTAGCGTTGGCTTCATCAAGAGAACGCAGGGCGGCGTGCGAAAATCGCAGAGGACGTTCTTCGGCCTTCGATGCTATAGAATTGTTCAAAAGGAGTTCCGCATGCCCGAATGTTTCGTCGCCAAGACCTCCGAGTTGAAGGACGGAGACCGCCGCATCGTCGTCAACGGAAAGCACGAAGTTGGCGTGTTCTTCAAGGACGGCGCCTACTACGCCTATTCGAACTACTGCGTGCACGCCGGCGGGCCGGCCTGCGAGGGTATCCTGGTCAACAACGTCGTCGACGTGCTCAATCCGGACAAGACCTACGAGCGGCAGGACTTTGGCGACCGCGTGCATTTCGCCTGCCCCTGGCACGGTTACGAGTACGACTTGAAGACCGGCGAGTGCGTCGGCGACCGAAAGCTGAAGCTCCGCAAATACAACGTGGTCACGCGCGGCGACGACATCTTCGTCGTGATCTGACGAACAAGGCGAGGACAACGCTCATGGACATGCTGCGAAACGAAGTCCGCCAGCTCAATCCCGAGCAGTACACCGAGACCAAGGCGCTCGATCATGCCAGCCAGCAGGCACGAGCGCGCAACTACCAGGATTTCCTGATCGTCGACGTGGACGCGCATCATTACGAGAGCGAGTCCTACAAGGAAGTGTTCAGCTACATCGAAAGCCCCGTCGTGAAGATGGAGGCGATGGACTCGGTCAACCGCGCCGGGCGCTCCGGCTTCCTCAACAACCAGGTCGGCTACCAGAGCCTCGGCGGCCGCATGACCCGCCACGCCAATCGCAAGCACTTCAAGGGCCGCGGCGAGCGCCATCGCGACATCGACTGGACCATCGACTGGATGGACGCGATGGGCGTCGACTACTCCTGCATGTTCCCGACCCCGATGCTGTTCCTCGGCCTGCACCCGCAGGTGGAGATCGAGGTGCAGCTCTGCCGCGCCTATAATGCCTGGCTGTGCGAGCGCATCCTGGCGCAGGAGCCGCGCATCATCTCGATGCTGTACCTGCCGTTCAACGATCCGGAGTGGGCGTATCGCACGGTGAAGGATTTCGGCGACAAGAAGGGCGTGGTCGGATTCATGGTGACCTCGCCGCGCTACAAGCCCGTGCACGATAACGCCTACATGAAGACCTACGCGCTGCTCGAGGAGATGGGCAAGCCGATCTCGTTCCACGCCGCCTATAGCTGGGACGACCGCGCGCTCGCGACCACCAACCGTTTCATCTCGGTGCATTCGCTCGGCTTCATGTGGTTCAACATGATCCACATGACCAACTGGGTCATCAACGGCATTCCCGAGCGCTTCCCCAAGCTCAAGACCATGTGGATCGAGAGCGGGCTCACCTGGGCCTATTGCCTGATGCAGAGGCTCGACCACTCCTACCTGATGCGCACCTCGGACTGCCCGCAGCTCAAGCGCAAGCCCTCCGAATATATGCAGGAGATGTTCTACTCGTCGCAGCCGATGGAGGTCCCCGACGACCTGTCGGTGCTGGAGGCGACGTTCAAGATGATCAAGGCCGAGACCCAGCTCGTATGGTCGTCCGACTACCCGCACTGGGACTTCGACCTGCCGTCGATCATCTACGACCTGCCGTTCCTGAAGGAGACGGCCAAGCGCAATATCCTCGGCGCGAACGCCGCGCGGCTGTTCAACCTCGACAGCAAGCCGGTGAAGAAGATTCCGTAGCTTTCAGGAAAATCGACTTGAGTTACTGATGCCCGGGCTTGTCCCGGG
>JBOHIG010000115.1:0-2701 GCA_050725815.1 Xanthobacteraceae bacterium | reverse complement strand
GTGGAGCGGCAGCAGCACTGCGGCAAGCACCAGCGCAACGGCAAGCCGCACCCGCCGCGGCATCGACATCTCGCCGAGCCCCGGCAGCAGCATCACCATGGTGCCGATGCGCGCGAACACCAGCAGGAAGGCTGCGGCGAGCGAAGGGAGAAAGGAGACGTCGATTTTCATCTTTTGCGGTTCGTCTGTCCGCCTTCATCCTTTGGATCCTGTGGAGCGCTCCAAAGCACGTTTACGCGCGTCTCGCAGGATAGGGCGGCCTCCGGTTCGAGACGCCCTGCAGGCGCTCCTCACCATGAGGCCAAGAGAGCCGTGTCCGCATCATCACCCGGCGATGATACGCGCCGCGAGCCTCGCCATGTGACCTTGCAAGGCGTCGGCCATGAACGGCAGCGCGACCAGCATGGCGATGAAGATCGCGAGGATCTTCGGCACGAACACCAGCGTCATTTCCTGAACCTGCGTAAGCGCCTGGAACAGGGAGATGATGACGCCAACGGCGAGGCCGATCAGCATCAGCGGGCTCGCCACCAGCACCAGCGTGAGGATGGCGTCGCGCGCCACGTCGAGAACTTCGGGACCTGTCATTGACTGTCTTCTCCCTTATCTGACGATCCCTCCGCTCATTCCCGCGGAAACGGAATCCAGCTTTTTGGCTCTGGGTCCCCGCTTTCGCGGGGACGAGCGGACAATCGCTAGATCGGCATCCGCATGACTTCCTCGTAGGCGCTGATCATACGATCGCGCACGGCAACCATCGCCTCGACCGCGACCTCGGTTTCGGCAACCGCGGTCACGACGTCGACAACGTTGGCCTTGCCAGTGGCCATCGCCTGGGCTTGGACATCGGATTTCCGTCCGGCCTCCACAACAGCGCCGATCGCAGTCTTAAGCAAGGAGCCGAAGCTCGGGCCGCTCGTCTCGCCAACCGCGGTCGCGAGATTGGCGGCCGGATTGGCGAGACGCGCGAGGCTGGCGTAGGCGCTGGCGGCAGCAGAGGGCGTAGTCATCGCATTGTCCGTTCTTGCTCTAGGCCTTGAGGATATCGAGTGTGCGCTGGATCATCCGGCGGGTGGCGCCGATGACGTTGATGTTGGCTTCGTAGGACCGCTGCGCCTCGCGCATGTCGGTCATTTCGACCAGCGGATTGACGTTGGGATATTTGACGTTCCCGTTGGCGTCGGCGGCCGGGTGGCCCGGCTGGTATTTGAGCCGGAAATCCGACGGGTCGTTGCTCACGCGGCCCATGGTGACGACGCGCGCGTCGAGCGCGCGATCCATTTCGGAACGGAAGGTCGGGATCTTGCGCCGGAACGGATTGGCGCCGGGCTGCTGTGCGGTCGAATCGGCATTGGCGAGGTTTTCGGAGATCACGCGGATGCGCCCGGCTTGCGCGCGCAGGCCGGATGCGGCGATCGCGATCGATTTCAGGAAATCCATAAGCGCCTCACTTCCCGCGCTGCTTTACGAGCGCCGTCCGATTGCGGTCCGGAGCAGTCCGAGCCCGCGGGTGTAGAGTGTCGACGCCGCCTGGAAGTCCATCTGGTTGCCGGCAACCTTGAGCATCTCGTCCTCGAGGCTGACGGCATTGCCGGACGGCCTCGCCTCAAAGATGTCGCCGCGCGACTGATCGAATCGCGCGATTCCACCGAAACTGGTCAGATGAGCGGCATTTGTTCGCACCAGCGCCACGCTGGCCGTCGCCGGGCGCGACGGGTCGAGCTTCAGGGGCGCCAGGTCGCGCGGCTGGAACTTTGGGGTGTCGGCATTGGCCACGTTCTCGGCCAGAAGCCGTTGGCGTTCCTGGTGCCAATGCATCCGCGTGCGGAGCATCGAAAACAGAGGAATTCCGGAAATCGCCATGGCAGTTGCCGATCTCTTGGGGCCCGACGCACTGGGCAAACCTTGCCGGCTTTATGGTTAATGCCTCGTTAAATGCCCGGATTCGGCCACCTTGCCTTTAAACCGCCGTTTACCACGGCAACCCTTGTGCCGTGGATGGGGCTGGCTCGGCGCGCCAACTCCTTTAAGAATTTGTTAGTACTCGCGGCGGCAAATATTGCCGCCGGCGTTAACCATTCGGATTCGTCCGACCAACGCCAGCCCCGTGGGGTGCAGGAGGAACGATGGATTTCCTTTTCGGCGCGGAAATGCCGCTTGCCGTGCGATTCTTCTTCGCATTCGTGATCGTGCTTGGCCTGATCGGCGGCACCGCCTATCTGGTGCGCCGCTTCGGCACCGACCGACTGGGGGCATCGACATCACGCGGTCGCCAGCCACGACTCGCGGTGATCGACGCCGCCGCGGTCGATGGCCGCCGCCGTCTGATCCTGATCCGGCGCGACAATGTCGAGCACCTTCTGATGATCGGCGGACCGACCGACGTCGTGGTCGAACCCAATATCGTGCGCGTCGCGGCCGCGCAGCGCGATGTGCACCCCCCCCGTCCGCCCGCAGCGCCCGCCGATACACTGCCGCGCGCCGTGCCGCTTGGCGAAGGCAGCATGTGGCCGTTGCAACCGCACCCGGAACCAGCGCCGCCCCCGGTCGCGCCACGTCAGCGTCCGCCGGTGGTGGAGGAGCCGGTGCAGTGGCATGAGCCGGAGCCCGCGCCCCTGCCGCCGATTCCCGCCCGCCCGGCGCGCCCGGAGCCGAGAACGGTCGATCCGCTCGCCGGTCTGGCCGCCGAACTCTCCCGCCA
>JBOHIG010000114.1:0-2149 GCA_050725815.1 Xanthobacteraceae bacterium | reverse complement strand
CCGCCATCTTCTCGCGCTTCTGCCTCTCGCGATAGTCGGTGACCTCACGGGCGCGCGCTTCGCTGTCGACCACCGCGAGACGGTCGCCGGCTTCCGGCGTTCCCGCGAAACCGAGCACCTCCACCGGCGACGACGGGCCGGCCGACTGCACCGGCTGCCCGGTGTCGGAGACGAGCGCGCGCACGCGGCCCCACTCCGCGCCGGCAACAACGATGTCGCCGGACTTGAGCGTGCCGCGCTGCACCAGCACGGTCGCGTCCGGGCCGCGGCCGCGGTCGAGCTTCGCTTCGATCACGGTGCCTTCGGCGGGGCGCGCTGGATTGGCCTTCAGCTCCAGGATTTCCGATTGCAGGCCGATGGTTTCGAGCAGGCGGTCGAGATTGAGCTTCTTGGTGGCCGAAACCTCGACATCGAGCACGTCGCCGCCGAGCGATTCCACCTGCACCTCGTACTGCAACAGCTCGGTGCGCACGCGCTCCGCCTTGGCATCGGGCTTGTCGATCTTGTTGATGGCGACGATCATCGGCACCTTGGCGGCCTTGGCGTGATTGATAGCTTCGATCGTCTGCGGCATGACGCCGTCGTCGGCCGCCACCACCAGCACGACGATGTCGGTCACCTTGGCGCCGCGGGCGCGCATCGCCGTGAAGGCAGCGTGGCCCGGCGTGTCGATGAAGGTGATGCGTGCGCCGGACGGCGCGGTCACCTGATAGGCGCCGATGTGCTGGGTGATGCCGCCGGCTTCGCCGGCCGCCACTTCGGTCAAGCGGATGGCGTCCAGCAGCGACGTCTTGCCGTGATCGACGTGACCCATGACCGTCACCACCGCCGGCCGCGGCGCCAACGTGCCCGGATCGTCGGCGGCGTCGAACAGGCCTTCCTCGACGTCGGATTCGGCCACGCGCCGGACGGTATGGCCGAGCTCCTCGGCGATGAGCTGCGCGGTGTCCGCGTCGATGGTGTCGGTGATCTTGAGCATCTGGCCTTGTTTCATCAGGATCGCGATGACCTCGCGCACAGGCTCCGCCATGCGGTTGGCGAGCTCCTGGATGGCGATCGCCTCCGGAACGATGACTTCACGGACGAGCTTCTCTTTCGGCCCGGCGACCAGTTCCTTTTTGCGTCGCTGGATGCGGCGTTTGAAGGCGGCGACCGAATGCTCGGGTTCTTCGCGGAATGCGGTGACGACGGTCAGGCGGCCTCTCGGCTTCTGGACTGTTGTGCGCGTGGGCTTCGGCGCCGGTGCCGCACGTGCAGCTCCGGGCCGGCGCGGGCGCGGCGCCTCGTCTTCGTCGGGTTCGAGCTGCGGACGCAGCGGTCTGCCAGCCGGGGCCGTCTCCTCGCCGAGTCGCGCCTTGGCGACTTCGGTGGATTTCTGCCGGATCTCGTCGTCGTGGCGGTGGCGTTCGTCCTCTTTGCGCTTGCGGGCCTCGGCGGCCTCCCGTTCGGTGCGCTCGATGGCGTCGCGCTCGGCGCGGATGCGGGCGTCCTCTTCGGCGATCTTGCGCTCCTCGGCCTCGCGCAAGCGCGCATCGCCGAGCGCATGACGCCGCCGGTCCTGCTCTTCCTCGGTCAGGGTGCGCAGCACTACGCCGCGCGGCTTCGCTGCGGGACCTGCGGGAGCCGCGGAGGGGGCGGTGGTTGGCACCGCCGCCGGCACTGGCGCCGCCGCCCGGCCGGGCGCGGCCCGCTTGACCGGCGCGGTCTCGGCCGCCGGAGCTTCAGCCCTTGGCTTGCCGAGCGTGCGGCTCTTGACCTTCTCGACGACGACCGCCTTGGTCCGGCCATGGCTGAAGCTTTGGCGCACGACGCCCTGCTCGACGCCGCGCCCTTTCAGGCTCAAGGTCTTGGTCGGGGCGACGCTCAGCCGCTTTTCGCCAGTCTTTTCCGTCGTTTCAGCCATTCCGATTCCAGTCCTCCGGCCCTTCAGCGCGTTCCGTTGCGACCGTCCAGGTCGCTCCCAAAACGCTCAAGGCGCGCGGAGCGCGCCAAAAACGCCTTGCTTTCGCGGCCGGCAAGCAGGGCTGCATGTACCACATTTGACCGGCCCAATGCCAAATCCAATTGCGCCGAGGTAAATGTGTCGACGACACCGGCCTTTAGGTCGTCCCGGCGGCGCAAAGCCCCGGCCAGCTTGGCAATTCCGTCG
>JBOHIG010000113.1:0-26780 GCA_050725815.1 Xanthobacteraceae bacterium | reverse complement strand
GGCCGAGCGCATGAACCGGCTGATCGACGGCGCGCGCGACAAGCTCGATCGCATGAAGCGCAACGACTACCCCTACCCGGACGACGACGTCATCGTGATTCCGCGCGGCGGCAACCCGGGATCGGGGCCGGGTGCGTCGGCGGCGCTGTACGTCGCACAGCCGAGCATCGCCGCCGTCAACAACACCGCGCAGCCGGCGCGGCTCCTCCGCAACGACGGCAGCATCGTCCAGGAAGTGATCAAGAGCGTCTACGTCGCCGATCCGAAACTCTCGCGCGACAATCTGCGCTTTAGTACCGGCACGAAGATCTACACGCTGCGCTCGTTCCTGAGCGCCAACGCCATCCGTGCCAAACATGCCATTGACGACATCGACTTCTGCTCGACCAACAACTCGACGGTCTGCGCCGTGCAGTCGATCACCGTTCCGGTGCTGTTTGCAGCGATGGGCGCGCACTACTTCATTCGCGCAAACGAGCACATGTACGAATTGTCCGCCAGCAAGGACAAGGACTTCATCACCATCGAAGGCGCGGTCCATGGTTTCACGCCGTGCACGCGCTGCGAGACGACGCCCGGCCAGTATTCCAACTCGGTCAAGAACCTCTTCGACTACATCGCGAAGTGGATGAATGACCGCTATCGCTGAACGAAAGACAAAGGAGAACGCCCGTGATCGACGTCTACACCTGGACCACCGGCAACGGCCGCAAGGTTCCGATCTTCCTGGAAGAGACCAGCACGCCCTATCGGCTGGTGATGGTCGACATCAGTCGGCCCTGCGCTAATTCTTTAGCCGATAGCCAGTCTTGAAGATCCACCAGATGGCGATCAAGCACAGGATGAGGAACAAAAGGGTCATGCCCAGGCTGACGCCAATGTCGACGTCGGCGATCTCGTAGAAGCTCCAGCGGAAGCCCGAGACCAGATAGACAATCGGATTGAACAGCGTAACCGTCTGCCAAAATGGCGGCAGCATGTTGATCGAGTAGAACGTGCCGCCGAGGAAAGTCAGCGGGGTGATGACCAGGAGCGGCACGATCTGCAACTTTTCGAAACCGTCGGCCCAGATGCCGATGATGAAGCCGAGCAGGCTGAAGGTCACCGCCGTGAGCACGAGGAATACGATCATCCAGAATGGGTGCGCGACGCTGACCGGCACGAAGAATCCCGCAGTCGCAAGGATCAGCACACCCAGGATGATCGACTTGGTGGCGGCGGCGCCGACATAGCCAAGTACGATCTCCACAAACGAGAGCGGCGCTGACAGCAACTCATAGATCGTTCCCGTGAACCGCGGAAAGTAGATGCCGAACGACGCGTTCATGACGCTCTGCGTGAGCAGCAGCATCATGATCAGTCCCGGCACGATGAAGGAGCCGTAGCCGACACCCTCGACCTCGGTGATGCGAGAGCCGATCGCGCCGCCGAACACCACGAAATACAGCGAGGTCGATAGCACGGGCGACAGGATGCTCTGCATGAGCGTACGTCCTGTACGCGCCATCTCGAACGTGTAGATCGCCCGTACCGCGCGCCAGTTCATCGCTTCACCAGGCTGACGAAGATTTCTTCCAGCGAGCTTTGCGTGGTCTTGAGATCGCGGAAGCGGATGCCGTTCTCGTTGAGGTCCCTGAGCAGAGCCGTGATCCCCGTGCGCTCGCCTTGCGTGTCGTAGGTATAGACCAACTCGTTGTGGTCTGGCGTGAGCGTCAGATTGTGTACCGTGAGTGCGGGCGGGATCGCATCGAGCTTGCTCTGGAGGTGCAAGGTCAATTGCTTCTTGCCGAGCTTTCGCATCAGCGCGGCCTTCTCCTCGACCAGGATTAGCTCGCCGTGATTGATGACACCGACCCTGTCGGCCATCTCCTCGGCCTCTTCGATGTAGTGTGTCGTCAGGATGATGGTCACACCGGAGGCACGCAGCGTCCGCACGACCTCCCACATGTCCTTTCGCAGCTCGACGTCGACGCCGGCCGTCGGCTCGTCGAGGAAGAGGATCTGCGGTTCATGCGCCAGCGCCTTGGCGATCAGGACCCGGCGTTTCATGCCGCCCGACAGCGTCATGATCTTCGAGTCCTTCTTGTCCCAGAGCGACAGGTCCTTGAGTACCTTCTCGACGAACGCGGGATTGCGCGGCTTGCCGAACAGTCCGCGGCTGAAGTTCACCGTCGCCCAGACGCTCTCGAAGGCGTCGGTGTGCAGTTCCTGGGGAACGAGGCCAATGAGTGAGCGGGTGACACGGTAGTCTGAGAGAATGTCATGGCCAGCGACCGTCACAGCGCCTTCGCTCGGCGTCACGATCCCGCAGATGATGTTGATCAGCGTAGTCTTGCCGGCGCCATTCGGGCCAAGCAGAGCGAAAATCTCACTGCGGCGGATATCCAGGTCGACGCGCTTGAGCGCCTGGAATCCGGACGCATAGGTCTTCGAGAGGCTGGTAACGGAGATGATCGGCTGCATATGACGAGAGAAAGACGTTGCGGGGTCCGGTGAGCTAAGGGTCAGATGTGGCCGAAGTGCGCCGATGTCCAGCGACAGGCCGCTTGGCAATTTCGCATGGCAGGTCAGTTGGTGTGGATGGACAGGTCAGTGAAGGCTCGCCGCGTGCGCCTGCAAGGTAGCCAGCAGATCGGTCGACCCCTGCACCGCCAGCCGCTGGTGATAGAGGCGAAGCCCGTAGAGGCCGCCAAGCTCCTCGCCATTGCCAGCGCGGCCGGGCCCGCCATGATTGCATTGGGGCATCACGATCCCATGACCGGTATGCGCGCCCGCAATCGCAGGATCGACCATCAGCAGCCGCCCGTGGCTCGGGCCGATCTCGGCCACGACGCGGCCCAGGAAGGCGGCATCCTGGCTATAGACCGACGCCACAAGCGAGCCGCCGCCGCGCACCACCAGCGCGCAAGCATCCTGTTCGTCGCGATAAGGCACGATGGTGGCCGCCGGTCCGAATACCTCGACTTCGTGCACCGCCTTCGCGCTGCCGGCATCCTTCACCGTCATGAGGGTCGGCGCGACGAAAGCGGCCTTCGTGCTGTCAATGCCATCGAGCGACGGCAGCTCAGCGCCGCCGCAGATCACCGTTGCCTCGTTCGCGAGCCTCTTGATACCCTCGAAAGCTGCCGCCTGCTGGTCGCGGTTCACAAGCGGCCCCATACGAACCTCGTCGCGCCGCGGATCGCCGATCTTGGTGGCCTTGAGCTTTTCCGCAATTGCCTCGGCGATTGAGCCGGCACGCTCTGCCGGCACAAAGATGCGGCGGATCGCCGTGCATTTCTGCCCGGCCTTCACGGTCAGCTCGCGCACGACCTCGCGCGCGAAGGCATCGTATGCTGCACCACCGCCCGCCGCGTCTGGCGCGAGCAGCGCCGCATTGATGCTGTCGGCCTCGATATTCACCGCCACATTGTTGACGACCACATTGCGGTGTCCGCGCACCCGCGCTGCGGTATCGGCCGACCCGGTGAAGGCGATCACGTCGTCGGAGGTAACATAGTCGAGCAGGCCGCCCGCACCACCTACGAGCAGGTTCAACGCACCCTCGGGCAGGATTTTCGCCGCGATCACATCGCGCACCATCTCGTGCGCCAGCAGCGCCGTCGCAGAGGCAGGCTTGGCCAGCACCGGCACGCCTGCAAGCAGCGCCACGGCTGCCTTCTCCCACAAGCCCCAGCTCGGGAAGTTGAACGCATTGATGTGGATCGCCACCCCGCGGCGCGGCACCATCAAGTGGATGGCCTGATAATTTTCGGCTTTCGCCAGCCGCACGGGCTTCTCGTCGAACAGCATACGGGCATCACCAAGCCCAGCGCCAAGGCGCGCGTAGTATTTCAGCGTTCCGATGCCGCCATCGATGTCAATGGCCGCGTCGGCTTTGGTGTTGCCGGAATTGGCGATAGCAATCGCTTCGTAGCGCGCGCGGTTGGCGGTGAGCGTGTCAGCGATGGCGCCGATGAGTTTCGCCCGCTCCGCATAGCTCATGGCGCGTAATCCGGCCTGGCCGTGCGCGCGCGCATGGCCAAGCGCACCTTTGAGATCGAGCCCCTTTGCCGATGCCGTTGCCAGCGTTTCGCCCGACACCGGATCGACCAGCATGGTTTCGACCCCCTCCCCGCGCGACCAGCGTCCGGACAGATGGCTTTCGAGCATTTGCGGAGTCGAACTCATCGATGGCATCCTTGACTTCGCGGCAACGGTGCGCCCCGCTATATGGGAGCCCGTTGTCGCATTCAACCGCCGCGGTTCCAAGGCGGAGTCAACAGGAGGCCACATGACGGCGGAACGGTTCTGGCTGCTTGTCCTCGGTTGGATCGTGGCCGCGGCCACGCCGGCTTTGCCCGCCCGGGCCGCCGAGCCATACCGACCCGATCCGGCGATGGTCGCGGCTGCCAAGAAGGAAGGCCAACTCCTCCTCTATACCACGCTGATCGTCGAGCAGATCGTGCGGCCGCTGATCGCGGCATTCCACAAGCAAGTGCCCGGTATCGACGTCCGCTTCGTCCGCGCCAACAGCACTGCGCAGGTCGTGCGGCTCATGAACGAGGCACGCGCCAACCGTACACAAGCCGACATCTGGCACTTGGTCGAGGGCGTCGCGCCACTGATCCAGGGCGGCATCGCCGCGCCAATCGACCTACCGAGCGCCAAGGGGTTGCCGGTGACCTTTGCCGATCCGAACCGCCGTTGGGTCGCGACCAACCTGGCGGTCCGCTCGCTCGCCTACAATACCAAGCTCGTCCCACCAGCGCAGGCGCCGAAAACCTATAAGGACCTGCTGGAACCTCGCTTCAAGGGAAAGTTTGCGTGGAATCCCAATTCGGTGACCGGCGCCTATGGCTTTGTCGGGACGGTGCTCAAGCACATGGGCGAGGACAAGGGCAAAGCCTACCTGCGCGCGCTGGCAAAGCAGAACATCACACCGGTGCCGATGGCCATTCGCGCGGTGCTCGATCGTGTCATCGGCGGCGAATACGCCATCGGGCTGGAGATGAACGGGACGCATGCCTTCATTAGCGCCGCCGTGGGTGCGCCGGTCGCCTGGGTGCCGCTCGATCCAGTGACTATGACCTTGCAGGTCGCCGGCATCACCGCCAAGGCGCCGCACCCGCACGCGGCGCGCCTCTTTCTCGACTTCATGATCTCGCGCGCGGGGCAAGACATATTCCGCGAACGCGATTACATCCCCATGCACCCCGCGGTGGCGGCCAAGCGCCCGGAGCTGAAACCCGAGACCGGCGGGTACTCCGTCGTCACCTACAGTCCGGAGGAGGTAGACGCCAACGCCAAGCACTGGGCGCAAATCGTGCAAGATATCTTCCGCTGAACCACAACAGCGGCGACACTCCGCCAACACGATAAACGGGACATCCGCGTCATGCGCATCATGTTTCTCAACCAAGCGCCGAAAAAATCGAGCCACTACGACGCGACCGCCATCGAGGCGCAGCTCAACAGCTACGCCTCGCCCGGCACCAAGGTCGAGATCGCTTTTCCCGATGACTACGAAGGCGCGCAATTGTTCGAGGCGATCGGCGAGCAAAGCATGCTCAACGGCCTGCACCACATGATGGAAGTGCCAGCCATTGTGCGCAAAATCTTCTGGGCGGCGCAGAACGGCTACGATGCCGTCATATCCTCGAACACCTTCGATCCGGGCGTGGACGGCGGACGGCTGGCGGTCGACATCCCCGTGATCGGACTGCTGCGAGCGTCGATGCACGCCGCCTGCACGCTCGCCGACCGGATCGGCATCACGGTACCGCTCGCGCCGCACGTGCCCTACACCTGGCGTATCCTGCGCGCCTATGGCCTCGACCGCTTTGTCAGCGACATCCGTCCGATCGGGGTTTACGGCAAGGACGTGGACAAGCGGAAGAAGGAGATCTTCGAGATCACCGAGCGCCTGATCCGCGGACTGATCGACGAGACCCGTGCCGAGATCATCCTGCCGCTCGGCGGCGCGCTCATTCCCTATGTGGTCAATCCGGACGATCTCGCCAAGGCGACCGGTGTGCAGGTCCTCAACACCAAGGCGATCGGCATCCGCTTCGCCGAGATGTGCGTCGCCTTCGGTATGACCCAGAGTCCGATCACCTATCCGCGCGCCAAGCTCACCTACGACGACTTCGTCAAACCGGCCTGACCGCATGAGTCCCAAATGAGTCCGAAAACAAGTTGCGACGTCATCATTGTCGGCGGGGGCAGCGCCGCACTCGAGGCCGCCATCGCAGCCAGGCAGGCCGGCGCCGGTTCAGTCGTACTGCTGGAGAAGGCGCCGCCGCACGAGTCTGGCGGCAACGCCCAATTCTCGCATGTCGGCTTCCGCTTCGTGCATACGGGCGCGGACGAATTGCGGACGTTCCTGCCAGACGTGCCGGAGGAGCGATATCGCCGCATGCAGATCCCAGCTTATACACGGCAGAATTTCCTCGACGACCTCAACCGCGTCACCCAGGGGCGTATCGACCCGGTGCTGGCCGACTGCCTGGTCGATGGTTCCAACGGCGCGGTCGCCTGGATGCGCGACATCGGGGTGCGCTGGGAGCCGGAGAAGATGACCGAGGTCGACGGCAAGCTCTACCTTCCGGGCGGCCATCACATCCATCCGGTCGGCGGCGGCCCGGGTATGCTCAAGCAGCTTCGCGAGATCGCGTTCAAGACCCATGGCGCGGAAATCCGCTACGAGTCGCGCGTGCGCGCCGTCCATGGCAACGACCGGCGGGTGGAAGGCGCGCGGGTCTCGACCCCGGACGGCGAGTACGACCTCACCGCCCGCGCCATCATCGTCTGCAGCGGCGGCTTCCAGGCCAATGCGGAGATGCGCGCGCGCTATCTCGGCGCCAATGCCGACCTCATGAAGGTGCGTGGCTCCAAGCATAATACCGGTGAGGTGCTGCACATGCTGCTCGCGCTCGGCGTAAGACCCGCCGGCCATTGGCAGGGCGCGCACATGTCGCCGATCGACCTGAAGGCGCCGGACGTGGAAACGCCGGCGATGTCGGACGGGCGCGGCAACACCATGAACCGCTACGATTACCAGTTCGGCATCACGGTGAACGCGCTCGGCCAACGTTTCTTTGACGAAGGCGAGGCTAAGCACGCCTATACCTATGCCAAGACCGGCCGTGCGGTGCTTAATCAGCCGGGTGGCGTCGCCTGGCAGATCTACGATCAGACCGGCATCGACCTGTTCCGCCACGGCCGTGATTATCCGGCCACGATGGTCGAGGCGCCTACCCTTGCCGAGCTTGCGGCAAAGATCGGCCTCGAGCCCGAACCGCTTTTGCACACCGTCGCGGAGTTCAACAGCGCCTGCCGCGAGGATATCCCCTTCATGGCCGGAGAACTTGACGGCAAGTGCACGACCGATATCACTCCGAAGAAGTCGAACTGGGCGGTGCCGCTGACACGCGGCCCGTTCCGCGCCTATCCCGTCACGGCCGGCGTCACCTTCTCCTTCGGCGGCGTACAGGTGGACACGCAGGCGCGCGTCATCAACAGCAGCCACCAGCCGATCGAGGGCCTGTTCGCGTCCGGAGACATCATCGGGTTGTTCTTCCACAACTACCCGTCCTGCACCGGGCAGACCCGCAATGCCGTCTTTAGCCTGCTCGCCGGCCGCAACGCTGCCGCGACGCTTGCTCGCAACTGAAAGTCAATCCATGGCTACGAAACATGCCGGCTCGCGCGGCCCGGGCCTGGTCGAAGAGCTCGCGGACTGGACACTCGCCATTCGCGCCGACGACCTCCCGCAAGCTACCGTCGACCAAGCGAAGCTCCTTCTGCTCGACACCATCGGCTGCGGCTATGCGGCGCTCGAAGAAGAAGCCACGCGCGCGATACTTGAAACGCTGTCCGATATTGGCGGCGCGCCGCAGTGCACGCTGATCGGCGCGAAGGACAAGACGAGTGCGCCAAACGCGGTACTGATCAACGGATCGCTCTGCCGCATCCTCGACCTCAACGACTACGTCAATACCAGAAGCGGCCAGATCGGCGGCCATCCGAGCGACAACATCCCGGCGGCATTCGCGGCCGCCGAGCTTGCCGGGGCATCGGGGCGGGAGACCATCGCTTCGATCGTGCTTGGGTATGAAATCTACGGCCGCCTCAAGGAGGCAATGGACCGCGACAGCGACTGGGACGGCATCATGGTGTCGGGCTTGGCAGTTCCCGCCATGGCCGGCCGGCTGTTGGGCCTTACCCCGCTCGCGCTTGCGAATGCATTGGCGCTCAGCGGCTCGCGCGCGCCGACCCCGCTGGTTGTGCGACACGGCGCGATTTCGGCGGCGAAATCGGTGGCGAATGCGCTGGTCGCCCAAAGCGGCATGCAGGCGACGCTGATGGCGCGGCATGGCATCACGGGCCCGCTCGATCTATTCGAGAACCAGCACGGATTAGGCGGGTTGTTTCCCGGACTCGGCCGCGAGGTGTCGCTCACCGCTCCACTTCCCGCCGACTGCTACCTGACGGGTTGTCATGTGAAGGCCTACCCCTGCCTCGCTACCGGCCAATCGGTTGTCCATGCAGGGCTCGATATCCACCGGCAGGTCGGTGGCGACGTGGGCCGGCTCGCGCAGATCACGGTCGCGATCGCCGACACGCCCTCGTTGCAACGCCAGAAGGACGATCCCGGCCGCATCGATCCGACGTCGCGCGAGGCGGCCGACCATAGCTTCAACTTTCTCGCCGCAGTGTCACTGGTCGACGGCGAATTCGGCCTTGCCCAGTTCGAGAACGAGCGTTGGCACGACCCGAAGGTACGCGGGGTCATGGGCCGATTGGACATCGTCTGCGACAAGACATTGAACGCGCGCTCGCCGGGCGGCTTCCCCTGCGCGATCCGGGCGCGCGGCACCGACGGCGAGGACTATGTTGCGGAGGTGCTCGACCCACCCGGGTTCTCGCGTCACGGTCTCGATGCGGACGCGGTGATCCGGAAGTTCAACGCGGTCACCGCAAGCCATGTCGGCGAAGGTGCACGAGCGCGTATCGTCGATGCGGCGATGGCGCTCGATCGCAGCCGCACCGTCGGGGACCTGATCGCAGCCCTGCAAGCCGCAAACGCGGCCTTGTAGCGTATGTCTGCACGGGTCCGTCTGCAATGCGCGGCGGTCGACAGATGCGCCGGAAGTTGATAGGATATGCTTAGAGAGCTAAGTATCCGACCGATCATCCGATTGCCGAGGCCGACAATGAACAAGCCGCTGTCAGAACATCCCCTCCTCCTGCTCGATCCCTATGCGACCTGGTCTGAGAAGGAAGGCGTCCCGATCACAGAGGATTTCGGTGTCGACCTAAACAAATGCGCGACCGCCCACTGGCCGCGCTTCGGAGTCGAGGGCGGCATCGTCAATCTCAAGGGCCGCGGCGACTTCGTCTCGATCTTCGTGCTCGACCTCAAGCCCGGCGCGCAGACCGCGCCGCAGAAGCATATGTTCGAGGAGGTGGTCTACGTGCTCTCCGGGCACGGCAGCACCACGGTGGAATCGAGCGATGGACGCAAGCATTCATTCGAATGGGGGCCGAAGAGTCTGTTCGCGCTGCCGCTCAATGCGCGCTACCAGCACTTCAACGCCAGCGGACAGGAGCACGCGCGGCTCGCCTCCACCAACAATCTCTGCATGATGATCAACCTGTTCCACAATGAGTCGTTCGTGTTCGACAACAGCTATGCGTTCCCGGAACGGCAGGGTTCGCAAAAAGCGTTTAGCGGCGAAGGCGATTTCATCCCGGTGCGGCCCGGCCGCAACATGTGGGAGACGAATTTCGTTCCCGACCTCGCCGCCTTCGAGCTGAAGGAATGGGCCGCGCGCGGCGCCGGCGGCTCCAACATGATGTTCGTGCTCGCCGACGGCACCATGCACGCTCATATCTCGCAGATGCCCGTCGGCACTTATAAGAAGGCGCACCGCCACGGTCCCGACTTCCACGTCTTTGCGGTCACCGGACACGGCTATTCCCTACTCTGGTACGACTTCGCCAAGGACGTGGTGCGGATCGATTGGCATCACGGTGTGGTGTTCGCCCCGCCGGATCAGATGTTCCATCAGCACTTCAACACCTCGCCGGACCCGACGCGCTACCTCGCGGTGGCGTTCGGCGGTCTGCGCTATCCCTTCACTGCATCCAAGCGCCACGTCTTTACCGGCATGGACGTGAACGTGCAGGACGGCGGCTGTCAGATCGAATACCAGGATCAGGACAAGCGCATCCACGGCATCTTCCTGGAGGAATTGGCCAAGCACGGCGCAAGGTCCGGCATGAGCAAGTTCATCGATGAAAGCGCTTACGCCAAGACTCCGGCCTGACCGAAGCCGAAGCGGCGATGCACGATCTCGAATTCGACCATCTTCATCTCTCGCTCACCGAAGAGGTCAACGAGGTCGCCTGGGCCACCGACAATGTCGAGCTGCGGACCGTCGGTATCGACATCGGCTCGTCGACATCGCACCTGATGTTCTCGCACGTGCATCTGCAGCGCCTCGGTTCGGCGCTGTCGAGCCGCTTCGTCGTGGTGAGCCGCAAGGTGCTGTGGCAATCGCCGATTCTGCTGACGCCCTATCTGCCGGACTACACGATCGACACCGACCAGCTCTCGGAGTTCTTCGGCGCCTGCTACAACTATGCCGGCATCCGGCCGGAAGGCATTGACAGCGGCGCGGTGATCCTGACCGGCGAGGCGATCAAGCGCCACAATGCACGCGCCATCGCCGACCTGTTCTCGGAGGTATCCGGTAATTTCGTCTGCGCGTCGGCCGGTCACCACATGGAATGCCAGATGGCGGCCAACGGCTCCGGCGCCGTGGCGGCCTCGCGCGGGCACGGGCTGACGATGCTCAACATCGACATCGGGGGAGGCACCACCAAGTTCGCATGGATCGAGAAGGGTCAGATCGTGGCGACGGCCGCGATCGCAGTCGGCGGCCGGCTGATCGTCGAGGAGCCGGCGAAGGGCCTGACCCGCATTGAGGAGCCGGCGCGCGACATCGCGGCAAGCCTCGGCGTGGAGCTTACGCCTGCCAAGCCGCTCGCACCCGAAGACCGCAAGAGAATCGTCGAACGCATGGTGCGGTTGATCATGCGCATGATCGACCGCCGGGTGCCGGATGTGCTGACGCAACGCCTGATGGTTACCGAAGGATGGCCGGCTTCGCTCGCGAACAAGGGCATCGACGCGCTCACCTTCTCCGGCGGCGTCGCCGAGTATCTCTACAAGCGCGAGAACCGCAAGTTCGGTGACATCGGTTTCGATCTCGCGCACGAGCTGCGCCACATGCTTGCCCACCGCAAGGACCTGCCGCCGGTGTGGGATCCGGGTCAGGGCATTCGCGCAACGGTAATCGGGGCCGCACAATTTTCAGTACAGATCAGCGGCAACACCATCCTGATCAGCAGGCCTGACGACCTCCCCGTGCAGAACCTGCCGGTGATCGCCTGCGATTTCGATTTGACGGGCCGCATCGACGCTGGCGCCATCAACGCCGCGGTGAAGCAAGCGCTCGGCCAGTCGGACATCGAGGAAGGCGAGAATCCGGTCGCGCTGGCGTTCCCCTGGACCGGCGACCCGTCCCACGCCCGATTGCACGCGGTTGCGGCCGGCATCACGGCGGCGTTGCCGCACACCATCGCCGCCGGCTGGCCGGTCGTGCTGCTGATCGACGGCGATGTCGGCAAGAGCCTCGGACGCATTATCGGCAACGAAACCGCACCGGGCGCACATGTGATCGCGCTCGACGGCGTGCAGCTCAAGCAATTCGACTATGTCGACATCGGTGAAATAATCGAATTGACCAACGCGGTGCCGGTCATCATCAAGTCGCTGCTGTTCAAATAGACGCGCCGCTATAGCGACGTAAGCGATCACGATTTTTCTTTTGGAGGCGCCAACTCCGCGCGCTTCTGCCCCAGCGCATCTTCCAGGTCCTTGATCCAGGGAGTGTTCTCGCCGCGTGCCGCCCGCGTCTCGCGGATGGTGCGCAAATTCCCTTCGGTGGTTTCGAGATGCCACGCGACCTGCGCATGGGTCAGCGCGGCTTCCGCCTGTTCCTCGGCACCCGCCTGGTCGCGCGCGAGCACCGCGAGCTCCACAAGCGTTGCGAAATCCCAGTAGTCGCCGTTCACCTTCGCCTTCTGCGACGCCGAGAAGCGCACCACCGGTAGAATCTCGGCCTGGATCGGCGGTGGCTTGTCCATCATCTCCATCAGCGTGACCGCGTTGATGCCTGGATAGGCGTCGCGCCAGTCCGCCTGGAAGCCGGCGAGATAGGTCTCGGCGGCCAGCTTGAGCAGGCCGCGGACCTGAAGCCCGCCGGCGCCACCCTTTGCTGCGGCCTTCCACTGGTCCTTGTAGACCCGGCCGAGCAGCCCGTTGGTCTCGCTGGAAGGTCCGAATTCGGCGATGACCGCCTTGAGTACGTCGATTGCCTCCTGTGATCGCCCTTCGCGATTAAGCGCGAACCCGTATTGCTCGCGCACGATGCGTGCGCGACGCAATGGCTCCGGCATGCGGCCATACAGGTCGATCATCTCCTTGTGCGCCTCTACGTCGCGCAGCGTCAGGAACATATCGATGATCACGCCGCTTTCGACGTCGTGCAGGTTCTTCAGCGCCGGGTCGGCGATCGCGTTCCTGACCGCAGCTGGGCCCTTACGGCGGGCGTCCGCCAGGCGCTCCTTGTGCTTCTTCGAGTAGTCGAAGCGCTCGCGGAACGTGTCGGTCTTGGTGTGATCCACCTCATGCCGCGGCATGTAATCGAGGAGCTGAAAAAGAGGGCTGTCGTCGTGCGGATTGTCCTTCGCTTCCCTCAATTGCTTCGAGATCGCGGCGGCGCAGGCTGCCGGGTCCGACGGCACGCCCTGCTCGTTGATCTGATAAGGGATGCCGCGCAGTAACGCGATGTCGAACGGCAGAGTCGTCCCGGCGGCGAACAGGATCACCGTCGACCGCGGGCGCATCGCATGGCGGATGCCAAGCTCGTAATAGACGTTCGGGTTGGCGCCGGTGATGTCGGCGACCGCATAGTTGCACAGCATCAGCCGCTCAAACATCGGCTTGTGAATGGCGCCACCGATCTTCTCCTCGTCTGCGCGAATCGGCTCCAGTCCGGCTTCGGTCACTGCCGGCGCGATGATCGTCTGATAAACGGCGTCGAAATCCGTCGTGCGGCCGGCCGCATCGGTCTTGCGGCCAAACGGCATCAGCACAAAACAAAGCGGCTGCATCGACGCGGCCTCGCCGTTAATCCACCCGAATCCAGGGCGGGTCTTGCGATAGAACTGGTTGCGATGGAATAGAGTGTATGTGTCATCCGTTCGATCGAACAAGTCAAACGAGGTCGCCATGCCCGCCAAGAAGTCGCCGCCGCCCCGCCTTCCCGCCATTCCGGAGGGCAAGCTCACGCCCGAGCAGAAGGCACTGATGAGCGCCATCGCATCCGGGCCCCGCGGGCAGTTCAAGATGAGCGGACCGTTCTTTTGTTACCTGCACGCTCCTGGATTCGGCGAGCTTGCCCAGAAGCTCGGCGCCTATTGCCGCTACGGCACGCGGCTCGAGCCCCGGCAATCGGAGCTGGCGATCCTCGCCACGGCACAGCTCTGGAAGGCGCACTACGAATGGGCGGCGCATGAGCCACAGGCAGCGCGCGCCGGCGTCAAGCCGGCGACGATCCGCGACCTGCGCGCCGGGCGCGCGCCGAAATCAGCCCCCAAGGACGAGAAGGCGATCTACGCATTCATCCGGGAGCTGTATCGAACCAAGCGGGTAAGCGATCGCACCTACCGCAGCACCCATGCCATCCTTGGCGATGTGGGCATGGTCGAGCTGGTCGGATTGCTTGGCTATTACGCGATGGTCGCGATGACGCTCAATGTTTTCCGGATGCCGGTGCCGGAGGGCACGCCCCTGCCCTTCCGCGAGCTGGCGACGCGCTGAGGGTGCGGCCGCGCAGCACTCATCGTCAGCGCGATCTTATCCAACGCGCCGCGCGGGGAAACGCCGACAGGTTGACGAGCTCCGGCACTCTCACCGGCTGCACCCCACGGCCGACGGACGCAAGGCGCGGACGCCGCGATGGCAATCGTCCGATCGCCGGCGCGCTGGAATCCGCCTTCTCGCTGAAGGTGAACACGCGGTAGCGCATGAAGGCGGCCGCCGCCGACACGCCGAGCAGGAACGGCCACGTCCAAATTCCGACCCGGTCGTCCAGCGCATCGCCAAAGACCACGATCAGATACAGCATGAGCGGAAGGTAGAACGCGCATGTCAGCGCGCTCGCCAGCGCCACGCGGGAGAACGGCACGCGCGTCCAACCTGACGCGATCATGACGACGAACACCACGCCCGGCACAACCCGGCTCAGCGCCGCCAGCCCGAACAGGTTGCGCTGTAGCGCGCCACCGAAGCTCTTCACGCACCCGGTCACCGCCAACCGGTTGAGCCAGGGAACGTGCCGCGCACCAGCGCCGATCGCATAAAGCGAGAAATCGCTGGCGACCATGCCGCCGTAGATGGCGATCGCCACCAGCCCGATCGGCATCAGCTTGTTCACGACCATGTAGCCGCCCAGGAGGATCGCGAGATCTTCATGCGCCAAAGGCAGTACCAATAGGGATAGAAATTTCGCCAACCACGAATAGTCGAGATCGGCGACATAGAAGAGTTCGACTAGATGATGGCCCACTCGCCAACCTCAAAACAGACGCCGTCCTCCGGACCGACGCATGAGCGAGCGCCGGGGGTATTCGCCGCGGCCTTGCCGGCCGACTATTTTCCGCCTTTGGCGGCTTGACGCTCGCATTCGCAGAGGTAGCGAGCGGATCTTGAGTTCCACCGAGAATTGGACCCCGACTAAACTGTATGACTAAACTGTATTATGCGGTCGGCGACAAGAAACTTCTGCGGCACCGCACGTGCGCATGGCTAGTCGGCATGCGAAAAAATCGTCTTAAAATCGTAGCGTTGGCATAAATACAACTAATAATTGCATCATGGCGGGCCGGCGAACGCCCAATGCGTGCTAAAATATCGGCTGGCGGCGCGCGCTTCGCCCGCTTTCTGGATAATCTGGCCGCGATGTCCGATCAGCCGACCAAGTCCGAGGGTGGCGCCCGTATCGTCCGCTTCCGTCCCCGCGGCACCGGAGTGGGCGGTTGGCGCTGGCCGTTGCAACGTAGGGACCCCGCCAACGAGCCGGTCGCCGACCTCGCCAGGTTCGAGCGCACAGAGACAGAGGGTGAGGACGACCACCGTCATCGCATGACGATGAACGCCCTCACCCTGGTTGTGACCACCATTCTGGTGCTTGTCGGCCTCTGGCTGGCGGCCAGCATTGCGGAGATGAGGAAGAACCAGGACTGCTTCCTGCAAGGTCACCGCAACTGCAACAATATCGTCGTACCCCCGAGGGACGACAGAAACTGACTGCCAGAGGCCGTCTTAGTCCTCGATCATCCAAGGACGTCGAGATGAACTGGGGCAAGCCCCCAGCCCATGCCGATGGCGCGCGCGCCCGCCGGGGTTAGATCGATAACCCGGCCGCGAACGAAAGGACCGCGGTCGTTGATGGTCACGACCACGGACCTTCCATTCCGTTTGTTGGTCACGCGCACCTTGGTCCCGAACGGTAGCGAGCGATGAGCAGCGGTCAGGGCACCCGGATTGAGGCGTCCGCCGCTGGCAACTCTGTTTCCGCTTTCGGTCGAGTAGACCGACGCAATGCCGGACTGAGCCCGCGCGCGTTGCGCCATCGATTGCGTGGTGACAGCAAATGACATTGCCATCGCGACTACGATGAAGAGTACCATCCTGTTTTTCTTCAAATTGAGCTCCTTCTTGTTTGCGGCATGATCGCCACTGTTGCGGCCAAACGGCCGGCGCCGTGTGCTGACGCAATACGACCGCAATAGGGCAGCTATGCTGTCATTTTGTGGTGCCCCGACTGGTCTCACCCGTTAAGCTTGACCAACAAAGCCTCAATTCTGCGGGTTCCGGCCGTGAAACGCTGGAGCGCTCACTTTTGCTTACGGATTCTGGCAGCGCAGTTGCCCGTTACCTGCCCGGCGCGTATCGTTGACGCGGCTCTGGTGCGCGAGGCGTCCCGCGTGGGGAGGGGCCACACATGGGGATCGGGATTCGGCAACCCGCATTGGCGGCGGGCGCCGTGTTGGTTGCATTGGCGGCATCGAGCGTGACGGCCGTCGGGCAGGAATGTCCGCACCGCGGCCAGCTCGATGCGCTTTATTGCGACGCCAATAGCGATCTCGTTGCCGACCCGCCGACCGATCCAGGCAAGTGGAAAGATCCGCCGACGCTGGTGTTCGCCTATACGCCGGTCGAAGACCCCGCGGTCTATCTCAATGCCTTCCGCCCCTTCACGGAGCACCTGAGCAAGTGCATCGGCAAGCGCGTCGTCTATTATCCGGTGCAATCGAATTCAGCGCAGATCGAGGCGATGCGCACCGGCCGCCTCCACATCGCCGGCTTCTCAACCGGACCGACGGGCTTCGCGGTCAATCTCGCGGGCGCCGTGCCATTCGCGGTCAAGGGAACTGAGAAGGCCCTCCAGGGCTATCACCTCATCGCCGTCGTCAAGGCATCAAGCCCGTATCACAAGCTGTCTGATCTCAAGGGCCGGCGCGTTGCACATACCTCGCCATCATCGAACTCGGGCAATCTCGCGCCGCGCGTGCTTTTTCCCCCGCGAGGCCTGACACCCGACGTGGACTATCGTCCGCTGATGTCCGGCGGCCATGATCGTTCAGCGCTGGGCGTCCAATCGGGGGACTACGACATGGCACCGGTTGCCTCAGACGTCTACGACCGCATGGTGGAGCGCGGCACGGTCAAGGGCGAGGGCATGCGTATCATCTACAAGAGTCCTCTGTTCCCGACCTCTTCGTTCACTTACGCGCACGACCTCAAGCCCGAGCTCGCCGAACGGATGAAGACCTGCTTCTTCAATTTCCGGTTCACGCCCGTGATGATCCGGGAATTCAACGGCAACGACCGTTTCTTTCCGATCAACTACAAGGAGCATTGGGCGGTCGTGCGCGAAATCGCCGAGAAGACGGGCACGCCCTACAACAAGGCGGCCTATGAACGGGAAACCAGGCGGGAGGCCGAATCCCGTGCCAAGAAGAAGAAGGCGCCGGCACCGAAAAAGCCGTAGAGCGCCGTCGCTGAGATCTGGCGGCGATGCTCTGACTTGGCCGGCAACGCCCGTTATTTGAGCTGGTCGGCGACCTTGGCGATGCCCGCCTTTGCACAGGCCTCCTCTTTCGCGCCGCCGCCGGGCGCTCCGCTGATGCCCACGCCGCCGATGGTTTCCTCGCCGACCTTGATCGGAACGCCGCCGGCCAGCGGGATGACATCGTGCAGCAGCCGCTGCCCGGGATTGATCGTCTCCGTCCGCTTCGCCCACTCGGCCGAGGTCCGCCGGAACGTGCGCGCGGTATACGCCTTGCGGCGCGACAGTTCGATATTATGCGGGTCCGCTCCATCGCCCTGGAGGAAGACGCGCAGCCGACCCGCACGATCGACCACCGCGATCGACGCGCGGCTGCCGCACTCCGCCATTGCGGTCTGCGCGATAGTCAGCCCCATGCGCAGCGACACATCGCGTTGCATCAGCACCTGCGCGTCGGCGCCGGTGGAAAAGAAGAAAGCCACGGTCAGGCCCGCGGCAAAAGCAGAGCGAATCGACATGACGGCATCCTCCCTTCGTTCCGGGCGTGCGCCCGTTCGTTGACGGGACAGGATAGCATCCCAACCGGCCACACGATCGGGCATCGGCTTGCTTGCATCCGCCTCTGGCATTGAACTCCCCTGCCCCCTTCGCTATACGGGCAACCAATTCAGCGGCGGAAATGGCATGGCCGAGCGTCCATCCGGGGTCCGCGAGGGCTGGCCAGGGGTGTTGAATCCCCTTATCGATCAGGGACCTACCGATGGCTGGGACATTTGACACCGTTGTCAACATCATTTCGGAGACGTGCGATATTCCACGTGACAACATCAAGCCGGAAAGCCACGCGATCGACGATCTCGGAATCGACAGCCTGGACTTTCTCGACGTCGCCTTCGCGATCGACAAGACCTTTGGAATCAAGATGCCGCTCGAGCAATGGACGCAGGAAGTCAACGAGGGCCGCGCGCCAGCCGAGCAGTATTTCGTTCTGCAAAACCTGTGTGCGCGCATCGACGAGCTCGTCGCCGCCAAGAAGGCGTGAGCGCCGCGCCGGCATGAAGCTCGAGTATTTCAGGCTCATCGACCGGATCGTCAGCATCGATCTCGAGAATCGAACAATCCAGGCGGAAGCGCTCGTTCCGACGACGTCTACGATTTTCGAGGGGCACTTTCCCGGGCATCCACTCATGCCTGGCGTCTTGCTGATCGAAGCGATGGCGCAAGCATCGGGCTGGCTCGTACTCGCCCTGACAAAGTTCACCGGCATGCCGCTACTGGCCGCCGTCAAGGAGGCGAAGCTGCGCTCGTTCGTCAATCCCGGCACGGCGCTCATGGTCCATGCGACGCTCCGGCACGACGGATCGGGCTATGCGGTCACGACCGCCGAGATCAAGTCGGGCGAACGGGTCGTCTGCAATTCCGAGCTGACCTTCCGCCTGGTGCCGTTTCCGAACAAGGAATTCCGCGACAATCTCGAAGAGGTCGCTGTCTCCATCTCGCTTCCGATGCAGGCGGCCGCCAATGACTGACGACCGGCGCGAGACCTGGATCACCGGGCTGGGCATCGTATCCTGTCTCGGCGAGGGTCCGGACGCGCATTGGCGGCGCTTCAACGAGGCGCCGCCGCTCCCGGACGCGAGCGCCTTTGCGCCATACATCATTCATCGGATGCCGCCACTGGAGTTCGACAAGCAAATTCCCAGAAAGGGCGACCAGCGTCAGATGGAGCTTTGGCAGCGCATCGGCACCTATGCGGCCGGACTTGCGCTCGACAGCGCCGGCGCCAAGGGCAATGCCGAGCTACTCGCGGGCATGGACATGATCGTCGCCGCCGGTGGCGGCGAACGTGACGAATCCGTCGACACCACGATCCTGACCGGGCTGCCCAAGGCGGAGCGCCCGCAGTCGTACCTCAATGAGCGGCTGATGAGCGACCTGCGCCCGACGCTGTTCCTTGCGCAATTGTCCAATCTGCTGGCCGGCAATATCTCGATCGTGCACGGTGTCACGGGATCGTCACGCACGTTCATGGGCGAGGAAGCCGCCGGGGTCGATGCCGTGCGGATCGCGCTCGCGCGCGTCGCGGGGGGACAGAGCAACATCATTCTGGTGGGCGGCAGCTACAATGCCGAGCGTAACGACCAGATATTGCTCTATGCGACGGGCGGTCACGCGCTCAAAGATCGCTTCGTCCCCGTTTGGGAGCGCGCAGCGCGCGGCGGCGGTATCGCACTTGGCTCGATCGGGGCGTTCCTCGTGCTGGAGGAGCGCGACCACGCCCTGGCGCGCAAGGCCAAGCCACTGGCGCGGCTGTCGAGCGTGCAGTCCGACCGCGCCAGCCGGCAAGCTGGATCGCTCATGGCGGCCCTTTCACGCCTGTGGAGCGGCATTTCTTCCAAGCTAAGGCCGGGCCGGCTCGCCATCATCTCCGGAGCGTCGGGCGCAGAGCCCGCCACCAGCGAAGAGCGCGCCTGGCTCGAAACCATGCCGGATATCCCCATGCGGGCGACCGGAACCTATCTTGGTCATGGTTTTGAGCCACAATTCCCCTTGAATATTGCACTTGCAACGATGGCTCTGGAGCACGAAAAGTTGCCAGCACCGGCGGTGTCCTCCGAGCTGGAACGCGGCATGGACGGCGGTCTCCAACAGGTGGTCGTGACAGGCGTCGGGCACTGGCGAGGGGAAGGCATGGCGCTCGTCGAAGCCGTGCGATGAAGGGGACCACAGATGCAGTCGTCGCGCGCTAGGGCCGGCGTGCCAGTCGCCGTCACCGGGATTGGCATCCTCACGTCCCTCGGCATCGGCAAGGCCGACAATTGGGCGAAGCTGACCGCGGGCGAGTCCGGCATCCACACCATCAGCCGCTTCGCGACCGACGGCCTCAAGACCACGATGGCCGGCACGGTCGATTTCTTGCCGCTTGAACCGTTCTGTTCGACCGATCTCGGCGAGCGAATGGCGCAAATCGTCATCGAGGAGGCGATTGCGGAAGCCGCCATCGGCGCCAAAGGCAATTTTCCCGGGCCACTCTTTCTTGCCGTCGCGCCGGTCGAGGTCGAGTGGCCCCACCGCGAGGCGATCGCTAGGACGTCAGGCGCCAATGACGCGGTCGGCTACGAGGATCTTCTGCGCGCGACGGCATCCGGCGCGTTTCGCGCAGTGCACGAGCGCTGCCTGATGGGCTCGGTCGCCGATCATCTCGCCGAAAGATTCGGCACCAAAGGCTCGCCGATCTCGCTATCAACCGCCTGCGCGTCCGGCGCGAGCGCCATCCAGCTCGGGGTTGAGGCCATCCGCCGCGGCGAGGCAGACGCCGCGCTGTGCGTCGCCACCGACGGCTCCGTCAACCCTGAGGCTCTGATCCGGTTCTCGTTGCTTTCGGCCTTGTCGACCGCGAACGACCCGCCAGAGCGCGCGGCCAAGCCGTTCTCCAAGAACCGCGACGGCTTCGTTATGGCCGAAGGCGCAGGTGCGCTTGTGCTCGAAAGCCTGCAGCACGCGAAAAGCCGCGGCGCAAAAATTCTCGGCGTGATCGAAGGCTGCGGCGAGATGGCCGATTCCTTCCATCGGACCCGGTCGAGTCCCGACGGAAAGCCGATCATCGGCTGCATTCGCAATGCGATCGACGACGCCGGTCTCGCGCCGGACGACATCGACTATGTCAATCCTCACGGTACTGGCACGCCGGAGAACGATAAGATGGAATATCTGGGCATGTCGTCCGTATTCGGCGACCGTGCCAGGAGCATTCCGGTTTCGTCGAACAAGTCGATGATCGGCCACACCTTGTCAGCAGCAGGCGCCGTCGAGGCGGTGTTCAGCTTACTTACGCTGGAGCATCAGCGCATCCCGCCGACGATCAACTACGAGATGCCGGACCCGGCGATCCCCCTCGACGTCGTTCCGAACAAGGCGCGCGACGCGAAGGTGCGGCACGCGCTGTCGAACTCCTTCGGTTTCGGCGGCCAAAACGTCTCACTGATCATCGGCCGGGAGCCAGGATGAGCGGCCTCGGGCCGCCATTCGGAAGCAAGGTTGCATGCGCGCGTTGACCCTCCTCGCCGACCGCAAGCTTGAGCTCGTGGACACGCCGCCGCCACCGCCGCCCGGCCGCGACGAGGTGCAAATCCGGGTCAAGGCTGTCGCGCTCAATCACATCGATGTCTGGGGCTGGCGCGGCATGGCCTTCTCCAAGCGCAAGATGCCGCTGGTCGTCGGCGCGGAGGCTGCCGGCGAAATAGCGGCGGTCGGCGCCGGCGCGTCTGCGTTCAAGCCCGGCGATCCCGTCGTCATGTATGGCGCCCTCACCTGTGGGCGCTGCAAGGCCTGTCATGATGGCCGGGACAATCTTTGCGAGAACGTTGCCGGCATCATGGGCTTTCACGTCGACGGCTTCGCCTGCGACCTCGTGAACATGCCCGCCCGTCTTGCCATTCCGGTACCGCCCGGCGTGGAAGCGCCCGATGCGGCCTGTGCGCCCATCGCCTTCTCGACCGTCCAGCACATGCTGTTCGACAATGCCCGGCTGGAGCCCGGTGAAACCGTGCTCGTTCACGCCGGCGGCTCGGGCATTGGAACCGTTGCGATCAAGATGGCGAAGGCCATCGGCTGTACGGTGATCACTACGGTCGGCGACGACGACAAGGCCGCGAAGGCCAAAGCGCTCGGCGCCGACCACGTGATCAACTATCGCACAGATCGTTTCGAGGGCGTGGTCCGCAAGATCACGGCGAAGAAAGGCGTCGACGTCGTATTCGAGCACGTGGGTGCGGACACGTTCAACGGCTCGCTCCTGTCCCTCAAGCGCGGCGGCCGGCTGGTCACCTGTGGAGCGACCTCCGGTCCCTCCACGACGCTCAACCTGATGCAGCTCTTTCAACAGCAGTATCGAATCATCGGCTCGTTCGGCGCCTCGATCCGCAATATCCGCGAAAGCCTCGCCAAGATGGCGGGCGGAATGCTGCCGGTCATCGACACCGAGGTGCCGCTCGAGGACTTCGAGCGCGGCCTGGCGCGGCTTGAGAGCCGGCAAGTCTTCGGCAAGATCGTCGTGACGTTGTAGGGCACGCCGCAACCGAATGAACTCCAAGCTCAAACTCTACGCGCTCCGCGCCCGCTGGTACCTCAAGCAATTCTTCAATTCGGTGGTGGGCTGGTTCGCAGTCACGGGATTGCGCGCCTGGCGCCTGACCGACCGCAAACGCTCCGCCAACTTCGCCGGCTGGTTCATGCGCAAAGCCGGTCCATGGCTTTCGGAGCATCGCGTCGGCCGCGCCAACCTTGCGGCCGCCTTCCCCGAAAAGACTCCGGCGGAAATCGAGCAGATCCTGGCGGACGTATGGGACAATGTTGGCCGGGTGGGCGCCGAGTTTGCGCACCTCGACCGCTTGCGACTCGATGATTCTGATGGGCAAGGCCCCGCTGATATCAGCTTTGACGACGCGACCTCGGCCCACTTCCTTGAGGTGCGCGATGGCGACCGTCCGACACTGACCTTCGCCGCTCATCTGGCCAATTGGGAGCTGCCCGCGCTTTGTGGCGCGCATTTCAAACTCGACGCCTGCGTGCTATTCCGGCCTCCCAATATCCGCGCCGTCAGCGATGCGGTCATGGAAATCCGCTCGGGCATCATGGGCACCCTGATACGATCCAGCCTGGCCGCGCCGACCCGGCTTGCCCGCGAGGTGGAAAGTGGCCGGCACGCGGGAATGCTGGTCGATCAGCACGACCGCAAAGGCGTCGACGTGATCTTCTTTGGGCGGCGCTGCAAGGTCACTCCGCTCCTGGGGCAGCTTGCGCACCGCTTCGACTGCCCGATCCGCGGAGCGCGCATCATTCGCCAGCCGGACCGCCACAGCTTCCGGGCAGAGTTGACGGCGCCGCTCGACCTCCCGCGCGACGCCGAGGGGCGGATCGATGTCGAGCGCACCATGCAGGCGATCACGTCGGTCGTCGAATCCTGGGTGCGTGAATATCCGGGCCAGTGGCTCTGGCTCCACCGCCGCTGGCGTTAGAGGGAGGCCCGGCGCATCAACGTCCGGTCTTTACCCGCGTCCACAACCGGTTCATCACCCGCGTCGTCGCCGCATCATGCGCGTTGATGGTGTACAGGCGCTTCATCATCGCAGCGTCCGGATAGACGGTCGGGTCTTCCAAAACCGCCTTGTCGATGAACTTCTGGCTCGCGAGGTTGCCATTGGCGTAGGAGATGAAGTTCGAGTTCCGCGCGGCGATCTCCGGCGTCTGGAGGAAATTGATGAACTCATGCGCCTCGGCGACGTTCTTGGCATCCTTCGGGATCGCAAGATTGTCGAACCACAATTGCGCGCCCTCCTTCGGGATCGAGTAGGCGATGACGCCCTTCTTCGCCTCGGCGGCGCGCTTCTGTGCCTGCTTGACATCGCCGGAGAAGCCGACCGCAAAGCAGACTTCGCCGGTGGCGAGCCCGTTGAGATATTCGGACGAATGAAATTTGAGCACTGACGGCCGGATTTTCATGAGCAGATCGGCTGCCCGCTGAAAATCCTGCTCCCGCTTGGTGTTCGGATCGAGCTTGAGATAGTGCAGAGCCGCCGTGAGGATGTCGTCCGGCGAGTCGAGAAAGTGGACGCCGCAGTCCTTGAAGCGGGCGAGATTCTCCGGCTTGAAGACGGTGTCCCAACTGTCGATGACCGCGTTCGCGCCGAGGATATCACGCGCCTTGCCGGCGTTGTAGCCGATCCCCGTCGTGCCCCACATGTAGTTCACGGCGTAGGCATTGCCGGGATCGTAGACCGCGAGCCGGCGTGAAATCTCCGGCCACAGATGTACGAGGTTCGGCAATTTCGACTTGTCGAGCCGCTGAAAGATGCCGGCCTTGATCTGCCGTTCCAAAAAGTAGCCCGTCGGCGCCACCACGTCGTAGCCGGAGCGGCCGGCGAGCAGCTTCGCTTCGAGCACGTCGTTGCTATCGAACGTGTCGTAGCGCAGCCGAATGCCGGTTTTCTCGGTGAACTCCTCAAGCACCTTCGGGTCGACATAGTCGGACCAGTTGTAGACGTTGAGCACCCGGCCTTGCGCGGAAACCGGCACAATGGCCGGCAACAGGGCGGCAACGCTGAGGATGGCAACGGCGAGCAAACGGCGCATCGGAATCCTCTCGTGTTTTGCATCAAAGCCTGACGAGCGACCGATCCACCCGTGCTACCCGGTCTTGGTCTCGATGCCCGCGTCCTTCCAGGCGAGGATGCCGCCCGCGAGGTGCGCGTCGTAGGGATAGCCCTTCTCCTGCGCCGCCAGCGACGCCGTCACCGAGCGCCGGCCGGATCGACATGCGAATACGACCTCGCGTCCCTGCGGATCGGGAATCGCCGCCGGATCGAAGCTTGACAGCGGAACCACCACGGCGTCGGGATAGCGCTCGACGGCGACTTCGTTCGGCTCGCGCACGTCGACCAGGAGCATGCGGCCCTCGGTGAGGCCGCGGGCGACTTCCTCCACGGTGAGATTGCGAACCCGTGGGTCGCCGGTCGACTGATCTGACATGCCGCACTCCTACTCGCTACGGTGCCGGAGTACCCGGCTAGCGGTCCGATTCTAACATTCGCATCCCGTTTCAGCGAGCGACTTTGCGAATGTTAGAATCGAAAGGCCACTAGAACATCGGCTCATCGTAGACCGGCTTGCCATCGAGCAACAGGCGCTTGATCGCCGCGCGGCCGGCCGGCGTCACCGCCGCGACGATCAGGACCTTGCCCTGATTGCGCGCGCTTTCGATCGCCCTGCCCTCGCCTTCAGGAACGAAATAGCGCTCGATGCCATATCGCACATTGAGCCGGTCACAGAATTCGGGCTGCCTTCCCCCGCAAGTCGCGCCGGAAATCACGCTACCCCGGATCAGCACCTCGCGGCCGGAAATAGGCACGCGTTCCGCGTGCACCGACTGCACCTCATAGACGCCGTCCGGCCTCGGCGCCAGCTTCACGAAAACTCGTGTCCCCCGGCCGCGTGTCGGCTGGCCCTTCAACTCGCCTGCCGCCAGGTTCGAAATGTCGTAGGTCAGCACCACGTAGTCGCCGCGCAGGAAGTCGCGCGGGTCCACCGGACGCGTCTGCAAGATCACCTCGGCGCCTTCGCGCAGAACGCGAATCCGATCGTAGACCATCGCGGCAACCAGTCCGGTCTGGATGAGCGCAGCGACCGCGAATAAGAGGACGCGCGGAATCCACCCGGTCATGACGGTAAGGAATCTCATGCGCGGCGCCTCCCGCCCAAGAGACGCCCGAGCACGCTGGCCAGCGCGACCGCGATCACACCGGCGATTGCCAGGAACACCGCACGACGCAGCAGCGACCCTCGTACGGCCCAAGTGATCGCGGCAATCGCTAGCGCCAGTCCGAGCCAGCCCGCCACCACGCGCGGGCGCACGTCGTCGAGCATGCCGGAGATCACCAAGCAAAGCCCGGCGCTCAGCGCCAGCGCATAGACGAGCCACGGTTCGTTCGCGGCGGTCGGGCGGATCGTGCCCGTTGCCACGATCAGCGCCAGCACGATCGCGAGACCTGCGAGCGCCGGGCCAGCGCAGCGTCCGAGCACTGCGGCGGTGAACGCCAGCAGCACGGCCCCACCCGCCAAGCCCAGCGCCCAGAGCGGCATGGCGAACGTCCCGGCATGGACGTTGCCAACGACGATGGCCGCCACGCCGATCGCGAGCCCGAAAGAACCATAGGTCGATAGCGTGAGCCCGAACGTGCGCATTGATTCGTTGGCACGGGTCGCCAGCAGCAGACCTGCGCCGGCCATGAACGACACGGCGGTGATGAAGAAGAAGGGAGGATTGACCGTGCGCGACAACTCGGCGCCGACGCCGGCAAGACCCGCCCAAACGAGTCCCGACAGCGCGACCAGATGACGCGCCACTGGAGCGTTCCATACCAACGCCAGTGCCGCGCCGATCAGCCAGAAGCCGACGAATGGAACATGGAATCCCGACAACGCATGGACACGCATGCCGCTCCAGACGCAGGCAGCCGCCAACGCGACCGCGAGCGCGCTGCGCGCGCCCGTCAGCACAGCCGCAGCGAGCGCCCCTGAGGCCCACAGCAGCAGGCCGGCGGCAAAATCGTCGCCGAGATGGTACATCTGCCCGGTCAGCGCGATCGCGGCGCCGAAGATGATCGAGCCGACGCCGGCTGAGAGATCGGCGAGATAGGCCCGGCCCGCACGGTCAAACAAGGAACCGATGCTGTAGGCGCCCACGATCCCCGCCAGCAGGATGGCGAACCGCGCCGGACGCGCGATCGCCGTCCAATTGGCCGCGATGAAGGCGAGGAAGGCGGCCGCGATCAGCAGACCGCCGACGATCCCGACCACGGTCGCGATCGTGACGCCCTCGGGAACGGGGCGCAGCGTGCCGCGGATCGAGTCCGCGGCAGCCGCGGTGAGCAAACCCTCGGCCTGCCACCGCGTGAGGTCGGCTTCGAGCCGCTGACGATAGGCGCGTTCGGACATCTAGTGTCCCGAATCCGAAGTCCGCTTCATTCTGCGGCGTGCTCGTGAGCGGACTTCGGATTCGAAGGACACTAGCAAGCCTATGATTCTAGTGTGGCT
>JBOHIG010000112.1:0-9237 GCA_050725815.1 Xanthobacteraceae bacterium | reverse complement strand
GTGCGGCACCGACGCCTTCGGCCGCGACATCTGCTCGCGCCTTATCTACGGTTCGCGTACGGCACTTGTGATCGGCTTCACCTCTTCGTTCGTCGGCTCATCGGTCGGCGCCATCCTCGGCATCGCCTCGGCCTATTTCGGCGGCAAGATCGACGACTGGATCCAGCGTTTCGTCGACATCCTGCTCGCCTTCCCGATCATCGTGCTGGCGCTGGTCGTGGTCGCGGCGCTGCGCAAGTTCGTGGTCGCCGGCATCGACGTCAATTTGATCTACGCCATCGCGATCCCGATCGTGCCGCGGGTCTGCCGCGTGGTGCGCGCCGCCGCACTGACGGTCCGCGTGATGCCCTATGTGGATGCCGCGCGCGCCGCCGGCTACTCCAACAGCCGCATCATCTTCCGCCACATGGCGCCGAACGTCGTCGCGCCGTATCTCATCATGTTCACCGCCTTCATCGCGCAGGCGATCCTGCTGGAGGCCTCGCTCTCGTTCCTCGGCCTCGGCGTCACCGAGCCGACCGCGGCATGGGGCCTGATGCTGTCGGGCACTTCGGCGGAATTTTACGAGCAGGCGCCCTGGATCATCCTGTTCCCCGGCATCGCCATTAGCCTCGCGGTGTTCGCCTTCAACCTGTTCGGGGACGCCTTGCGCGACTATCTCGACCCGCGGTTCAAGGTGTAAGATCCATCTCCATGCTGGAGCGGACCCAATCGAAAGGGCGCCGAGCGTCGGAGCAGCCGCCGCTCGTCATTCGTCGCGTGGACGCCATTCCCGTCGCACTGCCGCTGACGGCGCCGGTGACCATGTCCGGTATCACCATCGCCACCGCCGATAATATCCTGGTACGGATCGAGGCCGCCGACGGCGCCGTCGGCTGGGGCGAAGCCGCGTCCGCGCCAACCATGACCGGCGACACGCTGGGCGGCCTCAACGCAGCGGTGCGCGACCATCTGGCGCCGCTGCTCGTCGGCCAGGACGCCTGGCAGCGCACCACGCTGATGCGCGCGCTCAAGCGCGTGCTGGTCGGCAATGGCGGCGCCCATTCGGCGGTCGAGATGGCGCTGCTCGATCTCACCGGCCGGTCGTCCGGCAAGCCGTTCATCGATCTCATCGCCAAGCCGCGGCGCACGCGCGTGCCGCCGATGTGGCTCCTGGGCAACAAAAGCACCGCGGCCACCGTCGCCGAAGCCAAGGCCAAGGCTGCGGAAGGCATCCGCTTCTTCAAGGTCAAGATCGGCGTGAGGCCGCTCGCCGAGGAGATCGCAACCACCCTCGCAGTGCGCGAAGCGCTCGGGCCGAAGATCCCGATCTGCGCCGACGCCAATTGCGGCCAGACGCTGGCCACGGCGCGGCGCTACGTCCAGGCGACGCGGCCGGCGCAGCTCTCGTTCGTCGAGCAGCCGCTGCCGCATGACGACCTCAAAGACCTCAAGGCGCTCACGCGCGGGCTCAAGGTTCCGATTGGAATCGACGAGGGCATCCACGCCATCGCCGATATCGAATCCCATGCGCGCGCCGGCGCCGGCGGCGTCTCGCTGAAATTCATCAAGCTCGGCGGCATTACGCCCGCGCTCAAGGCCGCCAATCTCTGCAAGCGCCTTGGCCTCAAGGTGAACATCGCCGCCAAGATGGCGGAATCGAGCGTCGCCGCGGCCGCCACGGTCGCCCTCGCCTGCGCCGCCCCGAACATCGACTGGGGCGTGAGCCTCACGCATTTCTATCTCGCCGATGACATCGTCCGCCGTCCGCTATCGCTGCGCGACGGTTTCGTCGCGCTGCCGCAAGGGCCCGGCCTTGGCGTCGCGGTGGACGAGGCGGCGATCGAGCGGTATCGAGTGAAGTGACATCCCGCCTGAGGGTATTCCATGGCACGCGTGAAGCTGATCCAGCCGGAGGAGTGTCCGGACCAATCCGCACTGATCGAGCGCATCCGCAAAGGCCGGCGCGGCACCTTCATCAATGTCTACAAGGTGATGCTGCACTCGCCCGATATCGCGAGCGTGTGGCTCGACCTGGTTAATGCGGTGCGTTGGAAGACCGAGCTTGACGGGCGGCTGCGCGAGATCGCGATCGTGCGCGTCGGCTATCTCAACAAATGCGCCTATGTGGTGAAGCAGCACGTACCGGAGCTGTCGGTGCCGGAGGGGCTGAGCCGGGAGGAATCCGACGCGCTCGCCGACTGGCGCGCGTCGAAATATTTCGGCGAGCGCGAGCGAGCGGTGCTCGCTTATGTCGACGCCATGACCCGCGAGGTCGACGTACCCGACGCGGTGTTCGCCGACCTGCGCAAGCATTTCAGCGAACGGCAGATCGTCGAATTGACCGTTCTCATCGGCACCTACAATATGCACACGCGGGTCGGCCAGGCACTCCAGATCGACCCCGAACCGCACCACAAGTAATCGCCCGTGCCCGCCCCTCCCCTGCTCGTCGTCGAGAACGATCCGTTCCTGCGGATGCTCGAAGTCATCCTCGACCCGCAGGCGCCGGCGGAACGCTATGCCGCCTTCGCCGATTTTTTCGCGCATGAGGAACCGGATTTCACCGGCTACTGCAAGCGGGTGCAGGCGCGCGCGCCGGCGCTCTCTCCGTCGCGCGTGCGGCTGGTCGACACCGAAAAGGAATTGCGCGCCGCCTCGGCCGACGCCGCCGCGGTGGTGGTCGAAGCGCTCGCCTTCGGCCGCGAGGAGCTTGCCGCCGCGCCGAAAGTCCGCCTGCTTCAGAAATACGGCATCGGCCTGTCCGCCATTGACACCGACGCCTGCGCCGCGCGCGGCGTGACCATCCTGACCATCCGGCGGCGCGCCAACATCGCCTGCGCTGAGCACGCGATTGCGTTGATGCTCGCACAAGCGCGCAAGCTCAACCGCCTGATCGGACGGGTCACCGTCGCGACGCTGGCCGACGAAGGCTATCGCTACAAGGCGTTCGACCGCCGCCACACGCCGAATTCGAACTGGGGGCGCATTCCCGGCATCCGGCTGCTGCACGGCGCAACGCTCGGCACCATCGGGCTGGGCGAGATCGGCCGCGAGATCGCCATGCGCGCCGTCGCGTTCGGCATGCGCGTACTCTATTTCCAGCGCCGGCGCATGGCGGAAACGGACGAGCACGCGCTCGGCGTCATCTACGCGCCGCTCGACACGCTGCTGGCGGAATCCGATTGGGTAATCCCGCAGCTTCCGGCAAGCCCCTCGACCCAAGGCATGATCGGGAGCGCGCAGTTTGCGCGCATGAAGCCCGGCGCGTTCATCGTGAATGTCTCGCGACCCGACGTGATCGACCGCGCAGCGCTGATCGAAGCGCTCAAGTCCGGCCGCCTCGGCGGCTTCGCGCTCGACCCGCTCTACGAGGCGCCGGGGCGCGACGACGACGAGTTGCTCCGTTTCAAGAACGTGATCCTCACGCCGCACATCGCCGCGCAGCCGCGCTGGAACGCGCTCGACGATATCGCCGACATGATCGAGGGTATGGCGAAGCAGCTCGGAGTGTAGCGTTCGTTCAGGCGCTCTGTTGAATGTCCGGACGGCGCGCGAGCCGCCTGTCGACGAGCTTGGCGTCTTTCCGGTGCCACTCGTGCTCGCAGGCGCAGAAGGGACAGAACTTGCGGGCGAATACTTCGGGAAGGCGCGTGACGTCGTCGAGGCCGACGTCCATCCCCATGAACGCATAGTGGCCGGTGAGCCGGCACTTGGCGATGAGTTGAGCCATTTCGATCTCCTAAAGTCCCAGCAGCGTCTCTCAGCCGAAGCAATAACGTTCGCGCAGCCGCGAGGTTCCCTTGTCGCCTGCGAGGCAGTTTTGCTCTTATTCCGGACGCACGATTGCGGGTCGGCGTGCCGGCCATGGTTGCCAGTGCAACCGGTTGCCGGCATCATGCGGCAATCAACCTCGGTGCATTGCCGGCTTGTGGGGTTAAGGTCGCGTCAATAGCATCTGGTGGCGACAGGCTCGCGGGGCGGGGTGGCGGCCTCATGGCGACTTATATTCAGGGTCGAAACGTCAATCTCACCTTCCGTCCGCCGAACCGCGGTCCGGTGCGCGCGCTGCACAACTTCGACATCGACGTCCGTGAGGGCGAATTCTTGTCGATCGTAGGCCCCTCCGGTTGCGGCAAGAGCACATTCCTCAACGTGCTGCTCGGCCTGCTCAAGCCCGACTCCGGCGATCTCACCATGCACGGCAAGGCGATCGCCGGTCCGGGGCCGGATCGCGCGATGGTGTTCCAGGAATTCGGGCTGCTGCCGTGGCGGACCGTGGAGAACAACATCGGACTCGGGCTCGAGCTCAAAGGCGCGCCAGCCGAGACGCGCCGAAAGGTCTCGTCGCATTTCATCGATATGGTAGGCCTTCGCGGCTTCGAAGGCCACTTTCCGCACGAGCTCTCGGGCGGCATGAAGCAGCGCGTCGGGTTGGCGCGCGCGCTCGCGACCGATCCCGACATCCTGCTGATGGACGAGCCGTTCGCCGCGCTCGACGCACAGACGCGCGACCTGATGCAGGTCGAGCTGCTGCGCATCTGGAACGAGGCGAAGAAGACGGTGCTGTTCGTCACCCATCAGATCGACGAGGCGATCTACCTGTCCGACCGCGTCATGGTGATGACCAAGCGGCCCGGGCGGACCAAGCGCATCTTCGACATCAAGCTCGCGCGGCCGCGCGACTACGAGATGCGGGTCACGCCCGAGTTCAACGATCTGAAGCTCGAGATATGGCACACGTTGAAAGACGAAATCTCGATCTAGCCGAGGCCGCCGCTTCGGTAGCCCGCGAAGGCTTCATCGCGCGCTACCGCACGCTGCTGCTCGGATGCCTGGCGGTGGTGCTGTTCTTCGCCGCCTGGCAGGCGATATTTCTCGTCGTCCCGCTCAATCCGCTGTTCATGAGCACGCCGGTCCTGATCTTTTACGGGCTGCTCGACCTGATCGTCAGTGGCGACCTGTTTCACGATCTCGCCGTGAGCGCGGTGCCGTTCCTCTATGGATTCACGGCGGCGGTGATCTTTGGGGTGCCGATCGGCATCGTCATGGGCTGGCGCAGCCGGGTCGGATACGCGCTCGACCCGCTGATGACGGTTTTCTATGCGAGCCCGCTGGTGGCGCTCGCGCCGCTGGTGGTGGTCTTCCTCGGTGTCGGCGTCACCGCCAAGGCGCTGATCATCTTCTTCCTCGCCATCTTCCCGTTCATCTTCAACGCTTATGCCGGCGTGCGCGCGGTCGATCGCCTGCTGATCAACGTGGTGCGCTCGCTCGGCGGCGGCGAGAAGGACCTTTACCTCAAGGTGATCCTTCCCAGCGTGCTGCCCTACATCGTCGCCGGCGCACGCATCGGCGTCGGCCGCGCGCTGATCGGGGTGCTGGTGGGCGAGTTCTTCGCGGCGTCCGAAGGCATCGGCTACGCGATCGCGCGCTTCGGCGACCTGATGGCGCTCGACCGCATGTTCGCCTGCATCTTCGTCGTCATGGTGATCGCGGTCGCGCTCACGCAAGGCATGCGCTGGGCGGAGCGCGCGGCGTTCCCCTGGCGGATCGGGCAATAGTCGATGACCGACAGCCCCGCTATCAAGGCCGAGCTGACCGCCACATTGCCGGGCGAAGACCTCGCCGCGCCGGCCGCGAGCCTGTGGCGGCGGCTGGAGCCGACCATGCTCGGCGCCGGCGGCATTCTCCTGTTGCTGCTACTGTGGGAGCTGCTGCCGCATCTCATCACCTTCTCGGCCGGCACCAAGCTTTTCTTCGCGACGCCGAGCCAGGTCGTCGGCTCGCTCTGGACGATGTTCGCAACCGGCACGATCTGGGCGCCGCTCAGCGTCAGCGCGTCGGGCTTCGCAGTCGGGCTCGTTCTGGCGGTGGTGGTCGGCGTGCCGCTCGGCGTATTGCTCGGCCGGTCGGACACACTCAACGCGATGTTCGATCCTTTCGTGACCGCGCTGAACGCCACACCGCGGCTGGTGTTCCTGCCGCTGGTGATGCTGTGGTTCGGGCTCGGGCTCACGACCAAGGTGCTGATCGTTTTCATCGGCGCGCTGTTTCCGATCCTGATCAACACCTATGAGGGGGTGCGCAACACCGACAAGGTACTGGTCAATGTGGTGCGCTCGTTCGGCGCCAATGAGTGGGACATCGCGCGGCTGGTCGTGCTGCCGAACGCGATGCCCTATCTGGTCGCCGGATTCCGGCTCGCCATCGGCCGCGCCATCCTCGGCGTGGTGGTGGCCGAGTTCTTCGGCTCCGAGCAAGGCCTCGGCGTCGTCATGGTGCAGGCAGCCGGCCGCTATCAGGTCGACGTCGTGTTCGCCGGCGTGGTCGTGTTCGCCGGGCTGTCGCTGGTCATGACCAGCCTGGTCAGGCTGCTCGAAGACCGGCTCAGCCGCTGGCGTCCGCAGCAGGCGTCGGAGTTTTGATTCCGCCCAAAGCCGCTAATTCGTCGGCGCCTTGAGATCGGTCGGGACGTATGTCATCTGCTTGAGCGTCGACTCCAGGAGGTCACGGGCGAGAAACCGCTCCGGATCGGGCAACGGCTTGTCCTTCGCCCATTGCCGCGCCGCGACCATGGTGAGCCGCCGCGACTCCAGGATCTGCCGGAACAGGTCCTTCGGGATTTCGGCGCCGAAGGTGTTGTGGGTCTGCTCCCACACGACCTCGGCGTCCTTATCGTTGGCGACGCCGAGGTGCTCTTTGAGCGTGCGCAACGATCCCTTCTTGTTGTCGCGGTAGTACATCACGCCCTGCGCGATGGCACGGATGAACTTGCGCACCGTCTCGGGGTTCTTGTCGAGATAGGGCTTCATCGTCCAGATCGCTCCGCCGGCGCGCGGGATGTAGTCGCCGGTGCGCAGCAGCACCTTCATGCCGGCGGACAGCGCGCGCGGCACGTGCGGCACCGAGATCAGCGCCGCCTTGATGTCACCGTTGATCAAGGCCGCGATCCGCTCCTGCTCGCCCTGGAACGAAATCACCTTGTAATCCTTGCCGACGTCGAGCTTGAAGGCGCGCCGCAGCACCTCGGCTCCTTCGTCGTAGTCGGCCGCGCCCGCGCGGCCATAACCGATGGTCTTCCCCTTGAGGTCGGCCGGACTCTTGATGTCTTTGGCCGCGACGATGACCCATTGCGACTTCAGCGATTGGCCGACGACCCATCGGATCTGCGCACCGAGTAGCGCCGCCTGCGATCCGCCGGAAGGGATCGGCACGAAGTCGACGCTGCCGGAAAGCCCGGCCGTCACCAGCGCCTTGCCGGTCAGCGCGATGAAGCGCGCGTCGAGGCCTTCCTTCTTGTAGAAGCCCTGGTCCATCGCGACGTAGCTCGGGATATGGAAGCCGCTCCCGCTGATCGTCTTACCGATCGTAATCTTGGTCTGGGCTTGAGCGACGCCGGCCGCAAGCGACACGCACAACGCAATGGTCGCGACGGGAGCAAGCAGAAGCCGAACTAGTCGCATGGAACTCTCCTTTCTGGAGGCCGATCGATGTGCCGAGCGTTCGCTCGCAGGAATTCTAGGCCCGCATCCGTGGCCGAGGCCAGACGGCGCCGCCGTCAAAAGAGCGACATAGAGACGCTGCATTCTTCCGCGACATACGAATCCTTGCCGCATGCGGCTTCCGGCCCTGCTTGACAAGCGAAGGCAGAGGCATGTATTTAACCATAAGGTTATTTAACTGAATGGTTCAACATATGCCGACAGACCGCCTCAGCGCCACTTTCGCAGCCCTCGCCGATCCGACCCGGCGGGCGATCCTGGCGCGGCTGGTCACCGGCGAGGCCGCGGTGCACGAGCTCGCCAAGCCGTTCGACATCAGCGGGCCCGCCATTTCGAAGCACCTCAAGGTGCTGGAGCGGGCGGGCCTGATCGCGCGCAGCCGCGAGGCGCAGTGGCGGCCGTGCCGGCTCGAACCCCAGGCGCTGAAAGGCGTCGACGACTGGCTCGACGCCTATCGCCGCTTCTGGGAAGACCGTCTCGACCGACTGGAGGAGTATCTGCACGCGTTGCAGGCGAAGGAAGTATCCGGGAAAGCGGGGAAGAAGCGTAGCCGCAAGAAGTAGCGTCGACCTCAACCGCGATCCGCAAGCGATCATCGATGACGTGGCCGCGATGGCCCGACGGTTTCAAAGCAGGAGCAAAAGGAGAGAACCATGCAAGTCCAGTCCTATATGATGTTCAATGGCCGCACCGAGGAGGCGCTCGAGTTCTACAAGAAGGCTCTCGGAGCCAAGGTCGAGATGATGATGCGCTTCAAGGAGGCGCCCGAAGGTCAGTGCGTACCGGGTCACGAGGACAAGATCATGCATTCGTCGTTCCGCATCGGTGACACGGAGTTGATGGCTTCCGACGGAATGATGAAGGACAAGCCCGAGTTCAAGGGCATCTCACTCACACTGAACCCGAAGACCGAGGCGGAGTGCGAACGGCTGTTCAACGCGCTGGCCGAAAGCGGACAGGTGCACCAGCCGCTGGTCAAGACATTCTTCTCGCCGAAGTTCGGCGTGGTCGCCGACAAGTTCGGCGTCACCTGGATGGTGCTGGTCGAGCAGGCGCAGTCCAAAGCGGCCTGAGCGACAAACCCCCGAACCCCTTGGAGTATCTCATGAACGCGACAGCCGCCGCGGCAAAGATCAGTCCCGACTTCGTCATCTCGCGGGTGTTCGACGCGCCGCGCGAGCTGGTGTGGAGGTGCTTCACCGAGCCGGAGCGCATGAAGGAGTGGTGGGGCCCGAAGGGCTTCACCGTGATCCACTCCAAAATGGAGCTCCGGCCCGGCGGCACCTACCACTACGGTATGAAGACGCCCGACGGTTCGGTCATGTGGGGCAAGTTCGTGTTCAGCGAGATCGTTGCGCCGGAACGGATGGTGTTCGTCAATTCGTTCTCGGACGAAGCAGGCGGCACCACGCGCCATCCGGGCCACCTGTCGTGGCCCCTGGAAATGGTCACGGTCTTCACCTTCGAAGATGTCGGCGGCGGCAAGACGAGATTTACGACCCGCTGGTCACCGCTCAACGCGACGGACGAAGAGTGCAGGACCTTCGATGCCGGCCACGACAGCATGCGCCAGGGCTGGACCGGGACGCTGGACAACCTCACCAGCTATCTGGCGAAGGCCAGGTAGCCTCGGACGATGCGGCGCGCTTCTAGTGGTCCGATTCTAACATTCGCATCCCATTTGGGCAGGCGACTTTGCGAATGTTAGAATCAAAGGACCACTAGCAAGTATAGATTGCTAGTGGAGTTTTGGATT
>JBOHIG010000111.1:0-2256 GCA_050725815.1 Xanthobacteraceae bacterium | reverse complement strand
AAGCCCGACTGCGCGAGGCTTTCGAGCTGCATCTTGCCGTCGCGGTCGGTGAAGAACGTGAACATGTGGAACGACAGCCAGTCCGGCGTCTCCTCATTGAAGGCGCCGAGCATGCGCGGCTTGTCGGGATCGCCGGAGCGGCGCTGCAACAGCTCCGCCGCCTCCTCGCGGCCGTCGCGGCCGAAATACTTGTGCAGAATATAGACCATCGCCCAGAGGTGGCGGCCCTCCTCGACGTTGACCTGGAACACGTTGCGCATGTCGTAGAGTGACGGCGCGGTCTTGCCGAGATGGCGCTGCTGCTCGACAGAGGCCGGCTCGGTGTCGCCCTGGATGGTGATCAGGCGGCGCAGCATGGCGCGGTACTCCCCCGGCACCTCATGCCAGACCGGCTCGCCGTGGTGCTCGCCGAACGGGATCGTGCGGTTCTCCTCCTGCGGCGCCAGCAGGATGCCCCAGCGGTATTCGGGCATCTTCACGTAGTCGAACTTGGCCCAGCCCTTGGGATCGACCGACACCGCGGTGCGCAGATAGACCAGCGCCTCCTGGAAGCCGCTCGGTCCCATATCGCACCACCAGTCGATGAAGCCCGGATGCCACCCCTCCAGCGCCTTGAGCACGCGCCGATCCTCGGTGAGGCCGACATTGTTCGGAATCTTGGTCGAATAATCGACGTTCTGGATGTTCATTGATGACTCTCCTCGCTCCTGCCTCGCGCGGCGCTTCCGTTTCCCCTCCCCCACAAGGGGGGAGGGAGGCCGCAGCATTCGCGGCGCCGCTTTGCATCACACGCGTTTCGTGTCGAACACCGGGCGCTGCCCGGTGCCATAGCGCTTGAGCGCGCCGTCTTCGCCGACCGCGTTGGGGCGCTGGAAGATCCAGTTCTGCCAGGCGGTGAGGCGCGCGAAGATTTTCGATTCCATGGTCTCCGGCCCCCCGAAACGAAGATTGGCTTCGAGCCCGGTGAGCGCGTCAGGCGAGAAGCTCGCGCGCTCCTCCAGGAACACGCGCACCTCGTCGTTCCAATCGATGTCGTCGAGCGCGAAGGTGACGAGCCCCATCTGCTCCGCCGTCTCGGCATCGAGCATGCGGCCGGCCTCCACCCGGGCGACCTCGACCTCGGCCGGATTGGCGAGGAAGCGACTGGCGATCCGCGTCAGCCCATTCGACATAGGATAGGCGCCGAAGTTCGCCTCCGACAGCGCGATCGACGACGGTGCCCTGTTATCGAGCCCCCTCCCTATCCCTCCCCCGCTTGCGGGGGAGGGAAGGGAGGGGGTGAGCATGTAGGAGCGATCGGCGGCCAGCACTAGCTCAAGCAGCGTACCCGCAAAGCACGAGCCCGGCTCGACCAGCGCCACCAGCGAGCGCGAGGTGAGATCGACTCGCTTGAGCACGCGCTTCCATAGGCCGCGAATCTCGCGCACGAGCCAATGCCCCGCGTTGGCGTCGAGGAACGCGTCGTAGGCCAGCACATCGGCCGGATCTCCGGCGGTCTTGAACACGATTGCAGCGACATCGAATTCGTTCAGACGGATGTCGAGGATAGCGTCGTCCAGCTCACGAGCGATGCGCAGCGGCCAGAACTTTGCGCCCTCCCCAACCATCGCCTCGGCGGAGGCCGGCGGCGGCGTGTCGGGACCGCGCAACGTGACGGTCGCGATGCGGTCGGCGACCATGGCCGCGACCGAACTGTATTCGATGCCGCCATCGGAGCGCGTGCGCGCCAGCGGCGTGAGCGCGATGCCCGTCGCGCCATTGGCGCGCCTGGCCTTGCCGGCGAATTCCTTCGCGCGTTCGGCAATGGCCTCGTCGAACTTCGATCCCGGCACCACCTCGTCTACCAGCCGCCATTCGACCGCGCGCTTGCCCTTGATGCCTTCCTCGGTGGTGCAGAAATAATCGGCGTGATCGCGGCGCACCTTGCGCTTGTCGGTGACGCGCGTGAGCCCGCCGGTGCCGGGCAGCACCGCAAGCAACGGCAGCTCCGGTAGCGACACGGACGATGAGCCGTCGTCCACCAGCATGATGTGGTCAGCCGCCAGCGCCAGCTCGTAGCCCCCGCCGGCCGCGGTGCCGTTGATGACACAGATGGACTTGAGGCCGGAGGCCTCGCTCAAGTCCTCGATGCCGAGCCGCGTTTCGTTGGTGAACTTGCAGAAGTTGACCTTGTGGGCATGGGTGGCGCCGGCTAGCATGCGGATATTGGCGCCGGCGCAGAACACGCGCGGCTTGCCCGAGCGCAGCAGCACGACC
>JBOHIG010000110.1:0-21874 GCA_050725815.1 Xanthobacteraceae bacterium | reverse complement strand
GTTCTCACTCTGCCGTCAGGCTGCACTCTCGAGATCCCCGGGTCTCGCTACGCTCGCTTGAGGATGGCGGCACGAGCCGCAGCGTGGCTCATTCCACCACCTTGGGCACGACAAAGAAATGATCTTCGGTGGCGGGCGCGTTCCGCACGATGTCGTCGGGAATGCCGCCGTCCGTGACCACGTCCGCGCGGGTCTTCATCTCCATGGGCGTGACCGACGTCATGGGCTCGATGCCCGCGACATCGACCTCCGACAATTGCTCCACGAAGGCGAGAATGGCGTTGAGCTCCCCTTGCAGATGCTCGATCTCGTCCTCGGCGACGGCGATCCGTGCGAGGTGCGCGATGCGGCGGACGGTGGCGGCGTCGACGGACATGGCGGTTTCTATAACGCTCCTGCTGCGCCTTTAACAGACAGCGCAAAGCTTCGCCGCCGTATTGTTTGAAAGGCGCCGGGTTCGCCTTCATTGCGTTCCCCCTCGAACGTGAGGGGGGTGAAGCGCCGAAAGGCGCTGGTGCGGAACGCCGCACCCCGTGGCCCGCCTCGCGGTCGGGGCCGGTCCTTTCTTCGGAAAGGACCACCGGCGAATGACGCTCGCCGGCGCGCCTTTCGGCGCTTCACCGCGGCGTTCTTGTCTCGGCGTCGGGCCGCGCTTTCGTCCGGACTTTCCCGGATCGTCAGCCAGCTCCTGGCGGGCGGCTCGTAGTGGCCTGCCGGGCGGAGCCCCGACGCCGCCCGGGTGCCTGCTTGCGAGGCAGACCCGCGGGCGCCGCGCCCTGCTCCGCCAAACAGACGCCTCTAGATGACGCCCCTCAACGAGCAGAACGATGGCAGGATAATATACCTGAGAATTTAGTCAAGTGGCCCGTGAGAACTTTCCAGCCGGCCGCCATTGAGAAACACCCAAGCCTCATCCCCGCAGCGCCTTCAGCTCCACGCGCCCATCGTAGAGCCCGCGCAGCAGCGTCAGCGCGGCCTTGGCGCGTGCCTCGTCCCAACCGCCGTGACGGCAGTTGAGCACGAACTTGTCCTCGATGTCCTGGCGGGTGAGCGGCTCGTGCGCGCCGCCGCGGAAATGCGGCTGGCGCTCCTCGATCACGCGGCCGTCGGCGAGCGTCGCACGGATATGACCGGTGAACTCCTTCGGGTATGGATTGGCGGGATCGATGCGGTAGCGGACCTTGTTGGCGAGCGCGACCACTTTGGGATCGCGCGCGGCCTCGTCCGTGAAGTCGGCGAGGCCGACATTGCCGCGCACGAAGCCGGCGGCGATGCAGTAGGGCGTCGAGAACTTGCCCGAGTAGCCGTTGGCCGGCGTCTGCTTGGCGGCGAGCGGCTCCCACAGCCGGTGCACCGTCCCCTCGCCCACGTCGCAGACCATCTCCACGATGTCCTCGGGCTTGATGCCCTTGGCGGCGAGGCGGCGCGCGCAGTCGATATAGGGGTGTGCCATGGTCCCGCAGGGATAGGGCTTGAAGGCGAGCGTCTGCGTTACCCAGCGTTTGCCGAAGTCGCCGGTGACCTCATCGAAGTTGCCATCGAGCGTGTTGGCGAAGCCGTGGAACAGCCCGTGCACGCCCTCGAACACGGTGCGCGGGCCGTTGAAGCCGGCGCGCGCCAGCAGCGCGGCGCGAATTCCGGATTGCGCGGCCCAGCCAGCGTGCATGCGCTTGGTCCAAGTGCCCTCGGCGAGATATTCGATGATGCCCGAGGCCATCGAGCCGACGATGCCGAGCGCGTCGACGAGCCGTTTCGCGTCGAGCCCGAGCGCCGCGCCGACGCCGGCGGCCGCGCCCATGGCGCCGAAGATCGCGGTCGGGTGAAAGCCGGCCTTGTGGGTCTTCATCGGCGCCACCAGAGCCAGCCGGCACATGGTCTCGACACCGGCGGCGATGCCGATGAGCGCCGCGCGCCCATCCGGATTGTGCCGCTCGCAGGCCGCCAGCACCGCCGGCACGATCACCGCGCCGGCATGCACCGGGCCGCCCTCGAAGGTGTCGTCGAAGTCCTCGCCATGGGCGGCAGTGCCGTTGACGAAGGCGGCGCCGGCGGCCGTCAGCGTGCGCGCGTGGCCGACCGCGGTGCACGGCCCCTCGTCGTCGAAGCCCGCGATCGCCGCCTTGACGTAGTCGGCTCCGCGCACGGTGACGCAGAGGCCTATGACGTCGACCAGGAGATCGTCGCAGGTCCGGCGCACGCCGGCGGGCAGCGTCGCGGCATCGAGCGTGGCGATGGTGTCCGCCAGATGCTCGGCGACGGCGGTCTGGGGAAGCTTTGCGTCCATTCAGATTCTCGTGTGCGTTCGTGGTTGCATGCTGCCGTGCCCCACGGTCCCCTCCCCCCCTTGTGGGGGAGGGAGCAGGCAGCTTTCGCCGCCCCGCTTTGCCTCTTACTCAAACGAAGTGCAAGTCAGCGACAGCGCGCCGAAGCCTTAATAATTCCGCAGGCGAGCGCCGAAGCCGGGGATGCGGTTGACGCAGATGACGACGGCGAAGGTGATCACCAGCATCATGATGCCAAGTACGGCGATGGCGCCGAGGTCGCCCGATTCCTTCAGATCGAAGATCAGCACCGAGACCACCTTGGTGTCGGAAGTGAACAGGATGACGGCGGCGGACAGCTCGCGGATGGTCGCAACGAAGATGAAGCACCAGGTCGCGATCACGCTGGTGCGCAACAGCGGCGCGGTGACGTGGCGCAGCGCCTGCAGGCGGGTCGCGCCAAGGATACGGCTGGCGTCCTCGAGATCGGCGTTGACCGCACGGAACGCCGACTGGAGGTTCTGGTAGGCGGCCGGCAGCTCGATGGTCAGATAGGCGAGCAGCATGATCCACAACGTGCCGTAGAGCACGAACGGCGGCTGGGTGTAGCTCAGGAACAGGCCGACGCCGAGCACGATGCCGGGAATCGCGATCGGCGCGGTTGCCAGGAAGCCGATCGCCTCGTGGCCGCTGACCGCCTTGCGCACGGTGAGATAGCTGATCACGATCGCCATCAGGGTGCCGAGCGTCGCGGTCATCGCGCCGAGCAGGAAGGTGTTCTGCAGCGCGATCTTGGTCGACGACAGCCCGAAGGTGAAGAACACGTTCTGCAGCGTCGCGGTCGCCGGCGTGATCAGCGTGGTGGCGATCGGCGCGAAGGCGGCGTTGAACAATGCGAAATAGGGCAGGAACACCGGTAGCATCAGCACGCCGAACACCACCGCGACCGCCGGCCACTTGAACCAGCCGAGCTTGATCAGCCGCGGATCGCCGGTCTTGCCGCCGACCACGGTGTAGCCCTTGCGGCCGAGGATCATGTGCTGGCCGCGCAGCAGCAGCACCGTCAGCACCAAGAGCGGCAGCGAGGCGGCGGCCGCCAGCTCCGGCTTGGGCGGGAACTGGAACAGGCTCCAGATCTTGGTGGTCATGGTGTGAAAGCCTGCCGGCAGCGCCAGGATCGCGGGCGAGCCGAACAGGTTCATCGCCTGCAGGAAGGCGATCAGGATGCCGGCCAGCATCGCCGGCAGCGCCAGCGGAATGGTGATGCGGCGCGCCGTGGTCCAGGCCCGGCCGCCGAGCATGGCGGAGGCGTCCTCAAGGTCGCCGGGAATGCGGTCGAGGGCGTTCGCGATCAGCACGAAGACATAGGGGAAGGTGTAGCAGGCGACCACGAAGATCAGCCCGCCCAGGGAATAGATGTTGAAGAGATGGTCGCCCATCTCGGCGCCGGTCAGGAAGCGGTAGAATTTGTTGAGCAGCCCCGAGTTCGGCGCCGCCAGAATCTCCCAGGCGATGGCGCCAAGGAATGGCGGCGTGACGAAGGACGCCGTCACCAGCGCCCGCACCGCGCCGCTGAACGGCAGGTCCGTGCGCGCGACCAGCCAGCCCATCGGCGCGGCGATGGCGCAGCAGATGAGGCTCGCGCTGGTCGCGAGAATGAGCGTGGTGACCAGAGGTGCGCGGAACATCGGATCGGTGATCAGCGTCTCGAAGTTCGTCAGCGAGAACGCGCCCTTGCCGTCGAGAAGGCTGTAATAGACCAGCCACGACATCGGCAGGATGATGAGGACGCACAGCAGCGCGATGAAGGCGAACAGCACCGGCCAGGACATGTCGATCCTGAAGCCGGAACGGACGGCTGCCGCTTCCCGTGGCAATGCGATGGTCACGTGATGACTCCCTGGGATGTGGGCAGCACGACGCAAATGCATCGCTCACGTTGCGACGACGCGCGCCACAACGTCCCCTCCCCCGCTTGCGGGGGAGGGACAGGGAGAGGGGACACACGGCACGGCCGAGCAAGCTCACCCTCTCCCCACCCCTCTCCCGCAAGCGGGAGAGGGAGCAGGCAGAGTTCGCGGCAACGACTGTGACTCACTCTGGGCACGCCAAGGCTGACCATCATGACACCTTGATCTTCCGCCTGCGGTTCGCGATGACATACGCCTACACCTTGAAGATCTGCGCGTAGCGCTTCTTGATCGCGTCGGCGTTCTTCAGGATACCCTGCGGGTCCTCCTTCATCAGCTTGATGTCCTTGAGCGGCCGGACGCCGGGCTTCTCGACCGCCTGCGAATGCGGCGAATACTGGCGGGCGAAATCGATCAGATACTGCTGCGCCTCGCGCGAATGCATCCAGTTGTGGAACAGCCGCGCCGCGTTCGGATTGGGCGCGGCCTTGAATATCGCGCTCGGGCCGGTGCAGAGCGGCGTGCCCTCCTCCGGATAGATGACGTCGACGGGCTGGCCCTGCTCCTTGTAGCGGATCACCAGATAGCCCGCGCCGTCGACCATGACCGCGCGTTCGCCGAGCGAGATCTTCTTGGGCGTGTCGGTCGCCGACTGCACCTGCATGACCCGCTGCTTGGCGAGCTTCTCGAAATACCCCCAGCCGAGGTCGCGCGCGATCTGGAAGGTCGCGTTCATGATCGTGCCGGAATAGGCGGGATGTCCCTTGACCATCTTGCCCGCCCATTTCGGGTCGAGCAGGTCCTTGAAGCTCTTCGGCGCGTCCTCCTTCTTCACCAGCTTGGTGTTGTAGCCGAGCGGCGAAACCAGGATGCGCGTCACGATGTCGAGCCCATCGGGATCGTAGTAGCGCTTGTCGTAGTGCTTGGCGACGTCCTCCGGCAGGTACGGCGCGAGCCAGCCGTTCTGCTTCCAGACGATGCAATGCGCCGCGTCCGCGGTGTTGACCACGTCGACGGCGTGGATGCGGCTCTTGTATTCCTGCGCGATGCGCTGGTAGACGCGCTCGGCGCCCGAACGCTCGACCTTCACCGTGATGCCGGGGAACTTCGACTCGAACAGCTTGCCCAGCTTTTGCGCGAAGTCGAGGTCCATGGCGGTATAGAAGGCGAGCTTGCCTTCCTTCTTCGCCGCGGCGATGAGCGCATTGTTGATCGGCGACGCGGGCGGCGGCGCGGCCACCACGGGAGAAGCGAACACGCTGCCGGCGGCTGCCGCAGCGGAGCCCTTGAGCAGGTCGCGTCTGGTAAATGTCGTCATGAGTTTGTCCTCGATTGGCGTTTGTTGTGGGGCCTCCGGGCCCATTCGCGTTATACCTTGAAGAGTTGCGAGTAGCGCTTCTTGATCTCGCCGGACAGCCGCTCGACGGCGGCAGGGTCGTCCTTCATCAGCTTGACGGAGGATAGCGGCGTGCGTCCCTTCTTGTCCTTGACCTGCGCGTGTCCGGTGCGCAGGCCGCCGTCGTTGACGCAGAACTCCTGGCATTCCGGCGAGAAGCACCAGGCCTGCAGCAGCCGCGCCGCATTCGGGTGCGGCGCCGATTTGAACACGGCGCTCGGGCTGGTGATCAGCGGCGTGCCTTCGGTCGGATAGACGATCTCCATCGGCTGGCGCTTCTCCTTGGCCTGGATCATGACGTACTCGACGCCGTCGGCCGCGATCGCGCGCTCGCCGAGCGCAACCTTCTTGGGCACGTCGACGGCGGACTGAAGCTGCATGATCTTCTGCTTGGCCAGCTTCTCGAAATAGCTCCAGCCGAGGTCGCGGGAGATCTGGTAGGTCGCGGTCAACACGGTGCCGCTGTAGGACGGGTGGCCTTTCGCGATCTTGCCGACCCATTTCGGATCGAGCAGGTCGGTATAGCTCTTGGGCGCCTCGGCGGCCTTGACCTGATCGGTATTGTAGGCGATCGGGCAAAGAAAGAGCCGGAAGCTCGCGAACAGCCCGTCGGCGTCCTTGTACTGGGCCGCATAATGCTTGGCGACGTCCTCGGGCAGGAACGGGGCCATCATGCCCTCGCGCTTCCAGACGATGTAGTGCGCGGCGTCCGAGGAATTCACGACGTCGGCATTGCTGATCTTGCTGCGGGTTTCCTGTGCGATGCGCTGGAAGATGCGTTCGGAGCCGTTGCGCTCGATCCGCACCTTGACGCCCGAAAACCGCGCCTCGAAGGCGCGCGCGATCTTCTCCGCCAGCGCCAGGTCGGCGGCGGTGTACCACGTCACCGCACCCTCCTTCTGCGCGGCCTTGATCAGCGCCGGCGTGATCGTCGTCGCCGGCGGCGCCGCCGCCAGCACCGCGCCGGACGGCGCCAGCGTGCCGGCGGCAACGGCGGTCGATCCCTTGAGTACGTCGCGCCTGGAGAATCTCATGATCTCATCCTCGGTTGGATGGCCTCAATCGATCGGGAAAGCCCCGCCATCCAGCAATGGACGACGGGGCTTGTCTTCGCGTCACACCTTGAAGAGCTGTGTGTAGCGCCGCTTGATCTCCTCGGCCGACTTCTCGACACCGGCGGCGTCGTCCTTCATCAGCTTGATCTTGCCGAGCGGCGTGCGGCCGGCTTTGTCCTTGACCTGGGCATGGCCAGAACGCAGCCCGCCATGGTCGACGATGAGCTGCTGGCATTCCGGCGTGAACATCCAGGCCTGCAACAACCGCGCGGCATTGGGATGCGGGGCGGCCTTGAAGATGGCGTTCGGTCCGACGATCAGCGGCGTGCCTTCGGTCGGATAGACGATCTCGAGCGGCCCGCCCTTTTCCTTGATCGTGAACATGCCGTATTCGATGCCGTCGGCGGCGACCGCGCGCTCGCCGAGCGCCAGCTTCTTCGGCGGCTCGGTCGCCGACTGCACCTGCATGACCTTTTGCTTGGCCAGCTTCTCGAAATAGCCCCAACCGATGTCGCGGGAGACCTGGAAGGTGGCGGTCAGGATGGTGCCGCTGTAGGACGGGTGCGCCTTCACCATCTTGCCGGTCCATTTCGGACTGAGCAGATCGTTGAAGCTCTTCGGCGCGTCCTCCTTCTTCACCAGATTGGTGTTGTACGCGATCGGGCACAAGAAGATGCGGAAGCTCGCGAACATGCCGTCCGCGTCCTTATGTTCCGCCGGATAATGCTTGGCGACGTCCTCGGGCACGAACGGCGCCAGGATGCCCTGCTTCTTCCAGACGATGAGATGCGCGGCGTCCGACGAGTTGACGATGTCGACGTTGTGAATCTTGCTGCCGTATTCCTGCCCGATGCGCTGGAACACGCGCTCGGCGCCGGTGCGCTCGACCCGCACCCTCACGCCCGAGTAGCGCTTTTCGAACGCGCGCGCGATCCGTTCCGCCAGCGGCAGGTCGACGGAGGTGTAGTAGTTGACGGTGCCTTCCTTCTGCGCGGCCTTGATCAGGGCCGGCGTGATGGCGGTCGCCGGCGGAGCGGCGGCCAGCACCGTGGCGGATGGGGCGATGGCGCCGACGGCAACCGCGGTCGAACCTTTGAGGACGTCACGCCGGGATATTTTCGGCATCTTCATCGTCGTTTCTCCCTGCTAAGATCTTGTGTTCCCGTAAGTGCAATTCGGCGGATCAGCCGTTGAGCACGCGGCAGCGTTCCGGCGGCAGATGGAGCCAGACCGAGGCGCCGGGCGGGACGTTTTCCGCAGTCGAGGCGACGACACGCAATTGCGCGCCGTCCGCCGTCTCCACCATGTAGTCGCGGCTCGAGCCCAGAAAGACCTGGCGGGTCACGGTCGCGGGAACCACATTCTCCGCGTTCTCCGGTTTGCTCGCCCATAGCCTGATGACATGCTGGCGCACCGCGATCGCGCCGTCCGAGCCGGGAACGAGCGGGCCGCCGATGCAGCGTAGCGCCGTTCCCGCAAGCGAGATGTGGTTCGCGTCGAGCGCCTTGCCGCGGATCACATTGCTCGACCCGATGAAACGGGCGACGAACTCCGAGCGCGGCCGCTCGTAGATTTCCTCCGGCGATCCCGCCTGCTCGATCTTGCCGCCGTTCATCACGGCAATGACGTCGGCCGTGGTCATCGCCTCGGACTGATCGTGGGTGACGTACACCGTCGTGTAGCGATACTCGTCGTGCAGACGGCGCACCTCGAAGCGCATCTCCTCGCGCAGGTTGGCGTCAAGATTGGACAGAGGCTCGTCGAGCAGGAGCGTCTCCGGCTCCACGATCAAGGCGCGGGCCAGCGCGACGCGCTGCTGCTGCCCGCCCGAGAGCTCGCCTGGATAGCGGCCGGCCAACTCCACAAGGTGCGTTGTCTCCAGGATCGCCTTGAGCTTGCGGGCGATGGTCTCCTTGTCCATCTTCCGCAGCTCGAGGCCGTAGACCACGTTCTGCGCCACGGTCATGTGCGGCCACAGCGCGTAGCTCTGGAAGATCATCGACATGTTTCGCCGCTCGGGCGGAACCGTTCGCGCCGAGGTGGACAGGACCTGATCGCCGACGTGGATTTCGCCGGCCGTCGGCTCGACGAATCCCGCGATCAGGCGGAGCGTCGTCGTCTTGCCGCATCCGGATGGCCCAAGCAGGCAGACCAGCCGCCCGTGCTCGATGGTGAGCGACACATTATCGACCACCGCGAGCGGCCCGTAGTTCTTGGTCAGCCCGCGCAATTCAACCGACGCCACGCATCATCCTCCCAACTGGCGGGGCGATTGTACCGCTCCCGCAATGAATTACTGAGCCAAACCTTGGCTCCCCTCCGCGACAGCTTGCCGCCCTTGTTGTCCCGCGGCTTGTGCTGCCCGGCCGTCACTTTCCTGTAAAGACCGGCTTGCGCTTCTCCATGAACGCCGTCCGCCCCTCGACATAGTCTTTGCTGGTGAAGCAGCGCTCCACCAGCTCGGCGGCATGGGCGAGGTCGCGCTGGCTCTCGTCCTTGACCACTTCGCCGACTATGTACTTGACCGAATTGATCGTCAGCGGCGCATTGCCCGCGATCGTGTCGGCGTAGTTCTTCACATAGGCTTCGAGTTCCGTCCCCGGGACGACGCGGTTGATGAGACCCATCTCGCGCGCCTCGGCGGCGTCGAACTGGCGCGCCGTGAAGAAAATCTCCTTGGCGAAGGCGGGGCCGACCGCGTCGACCAGCCGCTTGAGCCCGGGATAGGAATAGCCGAGCCCGAGCTTGGCCGCCGGCACGCCGAACTTCGACCTCTCCGACGCGATACGCAGGTCGCAGCAGAGCGCGAGGCCGAGCCCGCCGCCGATGCAGTAGCCGTCGATCATCGCGATGGTTGGCTTGGGAAACTCGTAGACCGCCTGGTTCGCCCTGCCGACGGTCGCGTTGTAGTGCTTGACCGCTTCCATCGAGGAGCGCTCGCTCTCGAACTTGGAGATGTCGGCGCCGGACACGAAGGCCTTGCCGCCCGCGCCGGTGACGACCACGACGCGCACGGCGTCGTCGTTGCGGAAGCCTTCGAGGATGTCGGCGGTCGCCGCCCACATTTCGAGCGACACCGCGTTGTGCCGTTCGGGGTTGTTGAAGATCAGGTAGCCGACGCCCCCGTCCTTGCGGGAGAGCATCTTGTCGGTCTTGGTCTTGTCGTCCATGTCGTTCGTCCTCTGCGCGATGCGCACGATCTGTCGGCTTGCTCATGCGGACTCCCTCTCCCATTGGGAGAGGGGTGGGGTGAGGGGTTAATGCCCCTCGATAGGCTCGAACCCCCTCACCCCGACCCTCTCCCCTCCGGGGAGAGGGAGAAGCGGAGTCCGTTGCGCGACCGCGACTCCATTTTCGGCCCTCATATCGCCCTTGCCTTCCGCAGCGCGGCGATCTCGTTCGGCTTGAATCCGAATTCCTTGAGCACGACGTCGGTATGCTCGCCGATCTCCGGCGGCCGCAGCACGAACTTGCTCGGCGTGCGCGACAGCGTCAGCGGCTGGCCGACGAGGCGCATCATCGACTTGTCCTTTTTCTTGACGCCCTGCGCGATGCCGAGATGCTGCACCTGCGGATCGGCGAAGGTCTGGTCGATGGAATAGATCGGCCCGCATGGCACGCCGGCGTCGTTGAGCCGCTCGATCCAGTCGGCGCTGCTGCGCTTTCTGGTCAGCGACGAAAGCGCGTCGTTGAGCGCGTCGCGGTGCTTCGAACGCGTGGCGGCGTTCTTGTAGTCCGGATTGTCGATCAGTTCCGGCGCGCCGAGCGCCTTGCACAGCCGCTCCCAGATCTTCTGCCCGGTCGAGGCGATGTTGATGTGGCCGTCGATGGTCGGATAGACGCCGGTCGGCATGCTGGTCGGGTGATTGTTGCCGGCCTGCCCGGCGACCTCGCCCTTGACCAGCCAGCGTGCGGCCTGGAAGTCGAGCATGAAGATTTGCGCCTGCAACAGCGAGGTCGCGATGTGCTGGCCCTTCTTCGACTTCTCGCGCTCGAGCAGCGCCACCAGGATGCCGAGCGAGCAGAACAACCCGGCGCAGAGATCGGCGATCGGGATGCCGACACGCACCGGCCCCTGCCCCGGCAGGCCGGTGACCGACATCAGCCCGCCCATGCCCTGTGCGATCTGGTCGAAGCCCGGCCGCCCGGCATAGGGCCCGTCCTGGCCGAAGCCGGAAATGCTGCCCAGGATAATCTTGGGATTGACCTTCTGGAGGTCCTTGTAGGCGATCTTGAGCCGGCGCTTCACGTCCGGACGGAAGTTCTCGACCACGACGTCGGCCTTCTTGACCATGCGGCGGAACGCGGCGAGCCCCTCGGGCGCCTTCAGGTTCAACGTGATCGCGCGCTTGTTGCGATGCAGGTTCTGGAAGTCCGGGCCATCCCGCGGCCCGCCCGGCGGCTCGCCGCCTGCGGGGTCCGGCGGCTGCTCGATCTTGATGACGTTGGCGCCCCAGTCGGCGAGTTGGCGAACGCAGGTCGGTCCCGACCGCACCTGGGTCAGGTCGAGCACTGTATAGCGTTCGAGCGCGCGGGAAGCCCTGGGAGCCGGCATCAGTCGCCACCTGTGGAGAGTTTCATGCCCCGGCAAGTTCCGCCGGTGCATGAACTTTGCCGATATTCCACACAAAGTCTACCGAACTTGGAGCGCGGCATTGGGCCTCGTTGCAGCGCCGTTTGCCCTCCTCTAGGTGTCGGAAAGAACGGGGTTTTGCGCGCCGATGCGGGTTCCCGCGCGCACGACGAGGAGGGAGAGATACGGTGAGGACACGAGACTCTTTCAGATTGCTGTCACCGGCTTGCCTGTTGGCGCTGACATTCGGGCTTGTCCCCACGCCTGCCGACGCCCAGACGATCGCCGAACTCGCCACCTATCAAGGTTCGGATCGCACCAAGCGGCTGATCGCCGGCGCCAAAAAGGAAAAGGTCGTGTCGGTCTACGGCTCGACCGTGGCCGAGGACATGCGGCCGGTCAGCGATGCGTTCCGGAAGAAATACGGCATCGAGTTCAAATACTGGCGCGCAAGCTCGGAGCAGCTTGTGCAGCGCGCGGTATCGGAGAACCGCGCAGGCCGCTGCCTAGTGGATGGCTTCGCCACCGTGGCGGCGGAGCTCGAGACTTTGCATCGCGAGAAGCTCCTGATCGCGGTCAAGACACCCGCCGCCGCCGATCTCGCGCCGATCGCGTTCCGGCCGCACGGCGAATGGGTCGCGACCCGGCTGAACATCTTCTCGGCCTCCTACAACACCAACCTGGTGAAGAAGAACGAGGTGCCGAAGAGCTACGAGGACCTCAAGCACCCGCGTTGGAAGGGACGGCTTGCGGTCGAGGCCGCCGATTTCGACTGGTTCGGCACGCTCGTGATGAAGTTGGGCGAGAAGAAGGGCCTCCAGCTCTTCAAGGACATCGTCAAGACCAACGGCGTCTCGGTCCGCAAGGGACACACGCTGCTGGCCAACCTGGTGGCGGCGGGCGAAGTGCCGCTGGCGCTCACGGTCTACAGCTACAAGCCCGAGCAGCAGAAGCGCGCCGGCGCGCCGGTGCAGCCGCTGTACCTCTCGCCGCTGGTTGCGCTCGGCTACGGACCGGCGGTGGCCAAATGCGCGCCGCATCCGCACGCAGCGTTGCTGTTCCATGACTTCATGATCGGCGAAGGTCAGGCGATCATGGCCAAGCGCGACATGACGCCGACCAATCCGAAGATCAAGCCGCTGCCGGCGGGCGTCGACCTGACGCTGATCGACCCGGCCGAGATGCTCGACAACCGCAAGAAGTGGGACGATCTCTGGACGCGAACGGTGGTGAAGCCGAAGTGACTTTTGGCACCGCCGAGCAACGCGCACGGCCTGCTCCCTCTCCCATAGGGAGAGGGGTGGGTGAGGTGAGGGGTTATGGACTCTCGATAGGTTCGAACCCCCTCATCCCCACCCTCTCCCCTGCGGGGAGAGGGAGCCCGCCGAGTCCCCGGCGCGGAAGTCGAAATACGTCAACCGCTACCCCTTGTACCCGCTCAGGTCTGTCTCGTAGTGGTCCTTGCAGCAGGAATCGCCGGGCTTGCCGTGCAGGCGGCACCATGACCGCACCAGGTAATTGAACACATTGGTGAAGAGATCCTGCCGCATGCCGCGGCTGTTCTTCTTTTGCAGGTCTTCGCCTTCGGCGACGAATTTCGGTCCGCCCGCCCACTCCGCCATCAATTGCACGCGACAGGCGCGCTCGAGCTTGAGCGCGATCCACACCGCCTCCTCCAGGCTGCGCCCGGCGGCAACGATGCCGTGGTTGCGCAGGATCAGCGCATTGTGCTGGCCAAGACAGCGCGCGACCGCCTTGCCGCGGTCCTGCGTCACGATCAGGTCCGAGGTTTCGGAGAAGACCGGAAGCTGCTTGTAGAAGTAGCCCGCCTCGTTGTTGACCGGCAGCAATTCCTTGCCGAGCGAGGAGAACGCCACCGCATGCGGCGCATGCGTGTGGATGACAGCGTTGAGATCGGAGCGCGCGCGCAGCACTTCCGAATGGATGAACACCTCGTTGTGGCGCGGCATCGAACCACCGACGCGCTGGCCTTCGAGGTCGACGGAGATGATGTTCTCCGGAGTCATCTCGTCGAGACCGATGGTGGCCGGCTTCATCAGGAACGTGCCCGGAGCGTCCGGCAGCCGCACGGTCAAGTGGCCGGCGACGTAATCGCCCTGGTCCTCCATCGCCAGCACGCGGCCAGCATTGGTGAGCTTCCGCCTGAGCGCTTCGGTCATGTCCAACTCCCTCGTCGATCTGCCACGGTCTTCGTACACGGACGGCCGCGTAAAACACAATCGCGATACTAATCGCTTTCGCCGTTTGAGGGACGCCGGTTTTCCCTTATGGTCCGCGCGGCGGGGGCGGCACGGTTCAAACCCAAGGAACGCCCGTCAATGAGCTTCCCCACTCTGAAGAAACTAGGCTTCGCCCTGCTGGCGCTGTCGATTGGCGCGACGCTCGCGCTGGCGCAGCAGGACGCCGACGGCGAGCGCAAGGGCGGCGAGCGCAAGGCCGGCAGCGTGCTGCGCCTGTTGCCCGGCGACTCCGTTACCCGGCACGCCATCGAGACGCCGTCCGGGCGGCTCGAATACACCGCGACCGCCGGAACGCTATCGCTGTACGACCAGTCGGGCGAACGCACGGCGGCGATCTACTACACGTCCTATGTCGTCGGCGGGCAGCCGGCGGAGAAGCGGCCGGTCACCTTCGTGTTCAACGGCGGGCCGGGCGCGGCCTCGGCTTATCTGCATCTCGGGCTGGTGGGGCCGCGCGTCGCCGAGTTCGGCGCCAGCGGCCACCAGGCATCCGCCACGCGGCTGCACGACAATCCGCACACCTGGCTGAGCTTCACCGACCTCGTCATCATCGATCCGGTCGGTTCGGGCTGGAGCCGGGCCGCGAAACCGGACGGCGGCAAGGATTTCTGGGGCGTCAGCAGCGACGCGGAGTCGCTTGCCAAGACGATCGCGCTCTGGCTCGCCAACAACAAGCGCTCGGTCTCGCCGCGCTTCATCCTCGGCGAGAGCTATGGCGGCTTCCGCGCCGCCAAGGTGGCGCGTGCGCTGCAACGCTCGCAGGGCATCTCGGTCTCGAGCATCGTGATGGTGTCGCCGCTGCTGGAAGGTGCGTTCACCTTCGGCGGCACCCGCTTCGCATTGGGGGCGGCGATGCAGTTGCCGCCACTGGCGGCCGCCAACCTCGAACGCAAGGGCGAGTTCCGCAAGGAGCGGCTGGCGGAGGCCGAGCGCTTCGCGCTGACCGAGTATCTCACGACGCTCGCGGGACCGCGGCTCACGGGCGAGGCAGCGCGCGCCTTCTATGCCAAGGTCGCCGTCTTCACCGGGCTGCCGGTCGACATAATCGCGCGCGCGCGCGGCTTCATCCGCGATTCCTACGTCAAGAACCTGCGCGGCGACGAAGGCAAGATCGTCAGCCGCTACGACGCCACCTTCACGGCGCCCGACCCCTATCCGGAGCAGCGGCGGCCGCGCGGACCCGATCCGCTGCTCGACGGCATCACCCGTGCCTATGGCGGCGCGTTCTCGGTCTATGCGCGCGAGGAACTAGGGTTCAAGACCGAGATGACCTACGTGCTGCTGTCCTCCCGGGCGCACGGCTCCTGGGACTGGGGCGACGGCAGCAGCCGCGCCACCGCCAGCGTCGACGGCGACATCCGCGCGCTCCTGTCGCTCGACCCGTCGTTCAGACTCCTTGTCGCGCACGGCTATACCGACATGGTGACACCTTACACCGTGAGCCGTTACGTGCTGGATCATCTGCCCGACATGGGCCATCCTGCGCGCGCACAGCTCAGGGTCTACCGCGGGGGGCACATGTTCTACCTCGACACCGGCTCCCGACGCGATTTCAGCGCCGACGCCAAGGCATTCTACCACGCCGAGCCATGACGGCGGCCGGGGGCGACAGCGGCAATGGCCGGGCAAGCGAGGAGCGGGACCAGTTCATCCCGGTCCGCAAGACCGACATCCTCGATAAGCTCGTCGAGCACGGCCCGTTCGCGGACGAAGCGCAGCGCAGCAATTTCCGCCAGATCTGCCGGATGCTCGCGGCGGTCTACCACTACGAATATTTCGACAAGCTCGAGCACCTGCGTCACGCCTACTACTATTTTAACCCCGAGATCGACGCCGACGGCCGCTTCGATGCCGCCACGGTGGAAGCCGCGTATGCGGAGCTGAACGTGGCGTTCCTGGCGGTGCTGAAGGGCGCCAACTTCGTCGAAGTGCCGCACGACGAGATCGAACAAGCGCACCGCGCGCGCGCGGAGATGCGCGTCGAGGTGAAGGCGCCGATCGAGGACTTCCGCGAGGTGCGCTTCTTCCGCCGCGGCCACCATCAGGAGCGCTTCGACGTGGCGCGCTGGTTCGGCTACGGCCGCAAGCAGGTCGATGCGCTGGTCTATGACGACATCGTGCTGTTCGTCGCCATGAAGACGGTGCCGGAGGCCGAGCCCAGGCGCCGGCGAACGGCGCAACGCAAGGTGCGGCCGGGCGCGGTGCTGATCAAGTATTTCCGCAACATTGCCAGCGCCGACCTCAACGCGCTGTTTCCGAATGTGCGCGTGGTCATGAGCACCTTCGATAAGGTCGTGCTGGCCGTGCCTGCGCTCGCCGGCGGCATCCCGATCCTGCTCAACCTCGCCTCGACCGTGACGGTGTTGTTCCTGGTGATCGGATTCTACCTCGGCATCTCGGCGGCCGTGCAGGAAGACCAGATGAAGGGCGCGTTCGCGGCGATGAGCGGGCTGGTCGCGCTCGGCGGCTTCATCATGCGGCAATGGGTGAAGTACCAGCGCCAGTCGCTCAAGTACCAGCAGGAGCTGACCGACAACATCTACTTCCGCAACGTCAACAACAATGCCGGCATCTTCGACCACATCATCGGCGCGGCCGAGGAGCAGGAGTGCAAGGAGGCGTTCCTGGCCTACTACTTCCTGCACACGGCCCCGGCGCCAATGTCGCAGGCCGATCTCGACCGCAGCATCGAGGGCTGGCTGAAGGATAAGTTCAAGCTCGACATCGACTTCGAGGTCGAAGATGCGCTCGGCAAGCTCGAGCGGCTTCGCCTGTTGGTGCGCGACGGCGACCGCCTGTCGGTGCTATCGCCCGAGCGCGCGCTCGCGCGCATCGACGAGGTCTGGGATAATTATTTCCAGTTCAATGCCGCGGCAAAGGAGGCGGCGGCACAAGCTTGAGGTAATGCCTAACCGCAAGCACTGCCTTGAGCAAGCAAACAGCTAACCGCCGAATTCCAGCACGTCGAACCCGACATAGCGGTCGACAATATAGACGAGGCCCTTCTCGTCGAGCGCCACGTCGTTGGTCTGCGGCGCTGGGCGGCCACCCGCCGGCTCCGGGATGAAGTACCCGACTTCGCGCGGCGAGAGCGGATTTCCGACGTCGATCACGCGCAGGCCGCCGCCGAACCAGGTGGCGAAGCAGATCGTGCCCGACATGCGCTCGCAGAACTGATGCGCGCCGAAGCGCGCGCCGGCTGTACGCGAGAATGGCGAGTCGAGCTCGCTCACCTGGAATTGCCCCAGCGGCTTGACGTCGGCGGGGTCGGTCACGTCGAAGGTCAGGACGCAGGCATGCGCCCTGCCCCGCCGCGCGTGCTCCTCGTTGGCGCTCTGCGCCTGATCCTCCTCGTCGATGGCGAGCGAGATGCGCTTTCCGTTGACCAGCTTCGGCACCGGCATCGCGGTGTGCGTCGGCTCGGGAAACAGCGGATGATAGTTGTAGCCGCCGAGCGTCTTCGGCTTCGACAGGTCGGATACGTCGACGATGCGGAAACCGGCATACCAGCAGCTCGCCCACATCTCGTTGCCGAAGCGCAGCGCATGGTGCAGCCGGTTCTGGCGGCCGAGCCAGGTCGGCGCCTCGCCGCCGGCGAAGTGCTGGCCCGGCATCCACCAACGCGAGACCTCCTGCGGCTTCGCTGGATCGCGCATGTCGTAGATGACAAGGATGTTGCCGACATAACCCTCCATCTCGGTCGAGATATAGGCGCAGCGCTCGTCCATGTCGAAGCGATGCACGCCGATGCCGCCGGTCTTGTGGTGCACGATCTCCTTCGGCTTCGCCGGATTGGAGACGTCGTAGACCTTGAAGCCGCCTTGCGTGTAGCCGCGCTTGGCCTCCGCCTCGATCTCCGCCACGTCGGACGGCTCGACGCCGAGCCAGGTCGCGATCTCCGCCTGCGTCGGGGCGCGGCCCTTGGCGGCGGTCAATTCCTTCACGACACGCGGCAGCTCGTCGGCGCGGCGGCCGACCGCGGTCGGATTACGTTCGTGGTTGACGATCATGATGTCGCCGACGACGCGCGCCTTGTGGCTGTGCGAAGTTTGGTCGTCGAGCGTGATGGTCGCAACCACGCGCGGGTTGGCGGGATCGGCGATGTCGACGATCGAGGTGCCGAGATGGTTCTTGTTCGGGATGTGCCCGACATAGGCGTGCGTGCCGGACACGCAAACCTGCCCCGCGCCGGGAAGGTCGATGTGCCCGAGCCGGCGGACATTGCGGGCGAGCGGCGGGACCTTGCGTTCGACGACGTTCATGATGACCTGCTCCCAATTCCCCTTTGCCAAGCCGGCGTTTCGTCACTGTCCCTTGGCTCGCCCGGCATCCTTCTGTAACTGCGAGCGAAATTCCCGGTCATCATACGGTTAACGCGCGTCCCTCGCCAGCCACAGCCGTTGCGGAAATGTCACGGCCGGCGCCCGGCTGGGGCGGCCATCCCCGCCCGATATTCCGCCCACTCAACCCGCATGGTAAGAAAATAGGGTCACGGGTTGTGGGGTTGTGTCGTGATCGGTGTGATGCTGGTCGGTGTCTTCGTCACCGTCGTGCTGGCCTATATCTGTACAGAGTATCTGCTCGTCCGCTTCGACGCGCGGCGCCGCGTGTTGGTCGGCGAGGGTCCGACCCTGGTGCTTCTGCTCGGCTCCAATCTCGCAAGCTTCGTCATCGTGTGGCTGAGCACCATGATCTTCGTCTTCGCAGCCGGCATCGACTTCTACTACTACGGCACGATCGTTTGCCTGTGCGCGCAGGCCGTTTGGCTCACGCAGCATCTATGGTTCTACTACCGCGATCATCTTCGGCTGCGTTACGAATAGCGGCCGGTGTCGCACGGGGCATCGCGGCGCGCTGAAAATCACTACGCCGGTACCGCGCTCGCGCTGCGCTTGCAGGGGATCTCCCGAACGTCGCGCGACCAAAGCGCACGACGTTGCGGCACGGCCACAGCACAGACATTTGTGTGTCGCGACCTTCTCATTTGCAGCGACACTCGGTATCGATGGGGCAATTGAAGTCAGCGCCTGTTGCGGAGGTGTCGCATGAATCAACGCACGCCAGAAAAGATCATCCCGTTCGCACCGTCGCACAAGGAAAGCCGGCCGCAGGACGGCGACCCGGTGGATCGTTCCGGTCAGGCGATTGTCGAGATGCTGCAGGAGGCCGTCGACGTCGCCAAGCAGAACTGCGAACGGGCGATGGACATCGCCCACAAGCTCTCGCTTCAGTTGCGCGCCGCCGAGGACCGTGTGGCGCAGCTGGAAGGCGATGCCCGCTACTATCAGGAGCGCGCCACGCGCGCCGAGAAGTGGCTGGTGCGCATCCAGCACGAAATCGAATCGAAATTCCTGCGCGAGAACGCCGTCCCGAAGCCGGGCGGACGGTAGATCGCCACCAGCGCCATCGTCAGGGCGATTGCGACCCGGCGCGGCTGAGCGCCTCCCACACGCGGCCGGGCGTCGCGGGCATGTCGATGTGCTCGACACCGAGCGGCCGCAACGCATCGAGCACCGCACCGATCACCGCCGGCGGCGCGCCGGTCGCCCCGGCCTCGCCCGCCGCCTTGACGCCAAGCGGATTGGTGGAACACGGGATCTCGGTGAGCTCGGAGACGATGTCCGGGAAATCGTCGGCGCGCGGCATGCAGTAGTCCTGGAAGCTGCCGGTGACGAGCTGTCCGTCGCGGTCGTAGATCACCGCCTCCATCAGCGCCTGGCCGATGCCCTGCGCCACCCCGCCGTGAACCTGGCCTTCGCACAGCAGGTGGTTCATCACGCGGCCGACGTCGTCGACTGCCGAGTAGCGCACGACGCTGACGGCGCCGGTTTGCGGATCGATCTCCACCTCGCAGATATGGCAGCCGTTGGGATAGTTCGGCGGCTCGCTCGAAAACGAGCCCGCCGCCTCCAGGCCGACCTCGAACTGCTTGGGCAGGTGCGCCGGCCGATAGAACGCCTTGGCGACGTCGGTCAGCGCCATCGCGCGGTCGGTGCCGACGATATGGAAGCGTCCCTCGCGAAATTCGATGTCGCCGGCCGCCGCCTCCATCAGGTGCGCAGCCATCGGCTTCGCCTTCTCGACGATGGCGTCGGCCGCGACCTTGAGCGCGTTGCCGCCGACCATCATGCTGCGCGATGCATAGGTGCCGCGCCCGATCGGCACCGCATTGGTGTCGCCCTGCACGAAGCGGATCGACTCGAACGGCACGCCCAGCCACTCCGACACCATCTGCGCATAGACCGTGGCATGGCCCTGCCCGTGCGAATGCGTGCCGGCGAGAATGGTCACATTGCCGCTGGGATCGAAGCGCAACTCCATCCGGTCGTTGAACACGGAGGCTTCTTCGAGGAAGTAGCAGAGGCTGCGCCCGCGCAGCTTGCCGTTCTTCTTCGAGGCGGCGGCGCGTTTGGAGAAGCCGTTCCAGTCCGAGACCTTGAGGCATTTGTCCATCACATGCGCGAACTCGCCGCTGTCATAGGTGGCGCCGGTCGCGGTCTTGTGCGGCATCTTCGCGCCGGGAATGAAATTGCGCCGCCTGATCTCGACCGGGTCGATATCGAGCGCGATGGCGGCGCGGTCGAGCAGCCGCTCGACCAGATAGGTCGCTTCCGGCCGGCCGGCGCCGCGATAAGGATGCAGCGGCGCGGTGTTGGTGAACACCGCCTTGCCGACCGCATGCAGCGCCGGGATGTCGTAGACGCCGGGCGCGAGCTTGAGTGCGTAGACAACGCTCACGATCACGGAGCCGAAGATGTGCGAGCCCATGGCGTGCAGCGCATCGACACGCAGGCCGAGGATCCGGCCGGCATCGTCGAGGGCCAGTTCCCCGCGCACGACCTGGTCGCGGCCATGGGTGTCGCCGAGTAATGCCTCTGCCCGCGTCGAGGTCCATTTCACCGGCCGGCCGAGGCGGCGAGACGCCCACAGCACCATCGCATCCTCGGGATAGCCCCCGCACTTCATGCCGAAACCGCCGCCGACATCGGGCGATATCACCCGCAGCTTGGTTTCGGGAATCTTCAGCACGTTGGCGGCAAGCTGCGAACGGTTGCCGTGCGGATTCTGCGACGTGGTGTAGAGCGTGTAGGCGCCCTCCTCGGCGCGGTAGTCGCCGATCGCCGCCCGCGGCTCGATCGTATTCGGGCAGACACGGTTGCTTTCGAGCCGCAGCGATATCGTGTGCGCTGCTTTGGCGAAGGCCGCGTCGGTCGCGTCCTTATTGCCGAAGGCGAGCGTGAAGGAGACGTTGTTCGGGCACTCGTCCCACACCGCCGGCGCGCCGGGCTCGATCGCGTCGCCCACCGTGGTGACAGCCGGCAGAACCTCGTAGTCGACTTCCACCAGCTCGGCGGCGTTCTGCGCCTGCGGCAGCGTCTCGGCGACGACGAAGGCGACGCGGTCGCCGACCGCGCGCACCTTGCCGGTGACGAGAACGGGACGGCGCGCGCGGAAGCCCTTCGGCCCGCCCATGTCCTCCGGCATCACGCCGATCAGGCTGTCGATCCCGTCGGGCTCGGCGTCGGCGCCGGTCAATACGCACAGTACGCCTTCGGCGGCCTTCGCCTTGGCGGTGTCGATGCTGCGGATGCGCGCATGCGCGTGCGGCGACATGACCTGCACGCCGTAGCATTGCCGCGGCAGCGCAATGTCGTCGACGAACGACCCGCGCCCGGTGATGAATCGCGGGTCCTCCACCCGACGGACCGGTTGACCGATGCCGAACTTGTTCACGGGCGTATCCTGCATGTCGTCGAAATCCTCGCGGTGAGGCCCTATTGCGCCCGGTTTTCCGGGATGATCTCCGGCTCGATGGTGAACAGCCCGGGACGCGCGGGATTGACGGTCACGCGCACCCAATGGGAGTCGGGATCGCCGAACACCTCCAGCCGCGTGAAGTTGTCGACGAACCGCCGGGTCTTCTTGCTCACGAGCGGCTTGTTGACGTGGAAGATATGCGTGTCGCCGTGCACGAACAATGTCGGCCGGTCGTAACTCTCCATTTCGGCGGAAACCGCATTGAGGATGTCGTCGAACCCGCTTGGCGGGAGTTGCTTCGGCGGCTTCACGCCGGGGAACAGGCGGAAATAACGGCCGATGAGCGATGGCGTCCAATGCGTCTCGAATCCCGGATTCGCCTGCGTGATCAGCACCAGGCCCACGGCCTTCGTGGCCTTGGCGTCGGCGAACGCCTTCTTCATCCAGGCGATGTTCGCCGCCATGCGCTCGTTCGCCTCGGCGTCCATCTCCGGCGTGCGGCCCCGGTTGTTGTTGCTGCCCACGATATGGAATGTCGCGAAGCGCACCCCGTTCACGGTCCACGCCAGGTTCTCACGGAACTTCGCGAATTTCGGATCGCCCGCCTGGCTATCGACCGCCATGCTCCGCTGGCCGAGGCTTCGGCTGGCGGGATAGTAC
>JBOHIG010000109.1:0-4855 GCA_050725815.1 Xanthobacteraceae bacterium | reverse complement strand
ACCGTACCCCGCATGGGCAGCCGATCGAGCTGACGCCGGAAGATTTCGGGCGATAGCTGGCTACGCCAGCAGCCGCTCGCTCGCCATGTAGCCCATGAGCAAGAGCGCGCCGAAGGCGGTGATCAGGAGCGCGGCGGCGACCTCGATCCCGCGCATCAGCAGCATGCCGTAGCCGCCACGGCTCGCGGCAAAGCGTTCCGCCCACGCGGTCGCGCCGACCGACAGCGTCGCGATCGCTGCCACGGTGATCGCGGTGCCGAGCCCCATCACGAAGGTCGACACCACGCCGGCCCAGAACAATCCCTGCGCCAGCGTGAACACCAGCACCAGGATCGCGCCCGAGCACGGCCGCAGGCCCACCGCCACCGTCGCGCTCAGGCCTCGCCGCCAGCCGCCCGGGCCGGCCAGTTCCTGCGGCTCCGGAGCGTGCGAGTGGCCCCAAGCCGAGGCGTGTTCGCCATGGTCGTGATGGGCGTGGTCATGATGGTTGTGACCATGTTCGTGATGCGCGTGCGCGGCATGATCGTGGCGGTGATGATGATGATGATGATGACGATGATCGTGCCCATGGTCGCGAAGATGCGCCGGCGTCGCCGCTGCGCTCACGGTCTTTGGCCGATGGATGTCGCGCAGCACCGACAGCGCGGCGCAGCCCTTGACCCATACCAGCCGCAGCCCGATGGCGACGATAAGCAGATAGCTGACGATCTCGATCCAGCGTACGGCGGTCCGCATAGTGGCGGCGGTCGCGTTCAGCAGCACGGCGGCGATTGCGACCACCGCGACCGCCACCGCCGCCTGCACCATCGCCGACGCGAACGAGAGAACCACGCCGCGCCACCAGGTCTCGCGGTTCGCGACCACGTAGGACGAGATCACCGCCTTGCCGTGCCCGGGTCCGGCGGCATGAAAGATGCCGTAGAGGAACGAAAGCCCGAACAGCACCCACAGCGCGGAGCCGTCGGTCTTGGCGGCGCGGATCGCGCCGGACAGTCCTTTGTAGAACTCCGCCTGCTTGAGCATGATCCAGCCGACGATGCCGGTGCCGGTGCCAGCAGGCGACGGAGCCGCGCCCTTCGGCGCGCCGAACGGCGTACCCTGCGCGAGGGCCTGCGTGAAAAGGGAATCGAAGGCGCACCCTGCCAGCAGGATGGCTGCCAGCACGGAGGCGAACGTCAGGACTTGACGTGTGGCGCGCTCCCCGGCGCGTGTCACGGACATTTCACCAGGATCTTGTTGGCGAACTGAGAGCCGAGAAGTTGCGATGGATCGAGCTTCTCGTTAGCCCCCATATCGAGCAGCCGCTGCATCATGGCGGGATCCATCTGTGTGGGATTCAAGACCGCAAGCTTGCAGGCCGGCGGCGCGCCGACGAGCGCGACCGCGTTTTTCTGCTCGAATACGAATTCGACAAAATAGGACGAGTCGAAGACCTCGATGTCGAGCTGCTGCGCCTTGGCCGGCATCTTGAGCGGCAAGGTGAAGTGCAGGGTCAGGATCGCGTCCTTGTATTCCAGATAATAGTCGCTGGCCGGATCGGCGAACTCGACCTTCTTGCCGTTCGCCTTTGCGAGCGTGAAGTAGTCGAAGTCCTTGAGGGACTCGACATTGGTCTTGGCAAGTGGCGCCAGCTCCTCGCGGCTGAATTCGCCACGTTTCTTGGTATCGATGCCCTGCACCGCGAAGGCGGAGAACATGTCGTCGAAGGTCCAGGCGTGACGCACGCCTGTCACCGTGCCGTCCGCGGCATAGATGACCTGGCTCTTCATCGTCACCCAGACGTGGGGGTGGGCGAGCGCTGGGCCTGCGGCGGTGGCCAGGCCAGCGATGATTGCGGCGGCGACAAAGGCGAGCAGTCTGTTCATGCGCGGCAAGATAGCACGGAGTAGGGCGGAAAGGAGGCCCCGGCGGCTTTCGGCTCAGGACGCAACCGGAATTTTATAACCCCGCCGCGCCGCCGTCGGCACGTGGATCGTGCGCGCCTTCGAGCGTACCATCCGGATGCAGCACCACCGCGCCGGCGTGGCCCATGCTGCCGACGTAAGGCGCGTTCAGATCCACCACGTCATGGCCGGCGGAAAACAGCCGGTCGATCAGATTGCCGTCGAAACGTCCCTCCACCATCAAGCTGCCATGCGACGAGCCCCAGGTGCGCCCGACGATCCAGCGCGGACGGTCGAGCGCCTGATCGAGCGGCTGGCGAAAGAGGACGTGTCGCGTGAACAGGATGGATTGAATCTGGGGCTGCGCGTCGCCGCCCATGGTGCCATAGGCCATCACCCGCCCGTCGCGCAGCACCGCAAGGGCGGGGTTGAGCGTGTGGGGCGGCAACCGCCCGGGCTCGAGGCGATTGGGCGCGTTGCGCGCGAGCGAGAAGCCGGTGCCGCGGTTCTGCATGAGCACGCCGGTGCGCGGCAGCACGACGCCTGATCCGAATTCCCAATAGAGCGACTGGATGTAGGAGACGACGAGACCGGAAGCGTCGGCGGCGCCCATCCAGATGGTGTCGCCGGGTCCAGACGACATAGGCCAAGGCGCGGCTTTGCGGCGGTCGATCGCCGCCGCCTCGGCATCGAGATACTTGGCGGCAAGGAAACGGTCCGGCGGCTGCGACAGGCGGTCCGGATCGGCGACAGCGGTCTCGCGCACACGCAGCGCGCGCTTCGCCGCCTCAACCAGACCGTGGACGTGATCGAAGCCCTCGGCCTCGGTCACCCGCAGCCGATCGAACAGCGCCAGGATCAGAAGCGACACCAAGCCCTGAGTCGGCGGCGGCGTATTGTAGGCGGTGCCGACGCCGAGTTGGACCGAGAGCGGTTCGGCAAGATCGGCCCGGCACTTTTCGAGATCGGCACGTGTCACCGGCGCTCCGACGCGTTCAAGGTCGGCTGCAAGCTCGCGCGCAACATCACCGCGATAGAAGTCGTCGAGCCCGGCGTGCGCAAGCTGCTCCAGTGTCGCCGTAAGCAGCGGCTGCCGGAATAATGCGCCGTGCTCCGGCGCCTTGCCGTCGGGCAGAAACGACTGTGCGAAGCCGGTAACCGACTTGAGCTCGCCCGCAGCCGCCGCTGCGCAATCGGCGAGCCCGCGCGAGACGGCCATGCCGCCGTCAGCCTGACGAATGGCGTGGCCGAGCAGCACGCCGAGCGGCAGCCGCCCACCCTGCGCCCTCGCCGCTTCAAGCGCGAGCATCCATCCGGCGATGGCGCCCGGCACGGTCAGCGCCGCCAGCGGTCCGCGGGAGGGAATGGTATCGTGATCGCGATAGAGTTCCGGACGCGCCAGGCTGCCTGCCCGACCGGCCGCCATGAAGGCGCGCACGCGGCCGGACGGTTCGCGCACGAGCCAGAACCCGTCGCCGCCGATCCCGTTCATATGCGGGTAGACGACCGCGATGCTCGCAGCCATCGCCACCATGGCTTCGAGAGCGTTGCCGCCTTCGGCGAAGACGGCGCGGCCGGCCTCGGCAGCGGCGGTGTGCGGGGCGCATGCAACGCCCCGGCGATGTCCGGCGGTGTGAAGTTCCATGACACACAGGCTACTAGATTGTGACGCCGTAAATGGAAAGGCCGCCGACGCGATGACTGGCTCCCAGTATGTTTGCATCGGATTCACGTGTTTACGCCGAGCGACCTTGCGAGACGCGAGCCTTTGCGCCTAGAATCCTGCGCCTGGGCTGTGCGCCCAGATCGCCTGCATTTGGGCACCGCCATCGTGATCCGCCGCGCCTTCATCGCCGTCTTTCCAGCACTTGTCGCGCTGGCAATGCTGTGCGGCGCGCCCGCCCAGAGCGCCGATGGCCATCAGGCAAGCTCCACGGAGTGGAATTCCGGACTTGCAAGCGCGCCCTCCGCGGGACGCGCGCTGTTCGAGGAAACGAACGACAGTGGCCTGAACAGGCGGGCCGACGACCAGGACGAGCCAGACCGGATCGTCAGCATTGGTGCGCCTTATAGCTGGCCGCAGTTCGCGCCCAGGCCCGGTTATTGCCTGATCGACCAGGTCGCGATCCGCAGGCATCGCGCCTGCGCCTTCCCCGCAACCGGACCCCCGACGTCCTGAGCAAACGGCGCGCGGCTCTCCGCCGAGGGCCGCGCCATCGCTCATCCCTGTCGGCGCCTTGCCGCGGCCGCTCGCGCTTCTCACGCAACAAGCGGAACCGCCGCAGGCCAACGTCCGCTCGCGCCCTGCGCATCGGCCATCAGCCGGACGGATGTCGGCACGGGCGCTCGTTGATCCCTATCGGAGAATGCAATGCAGATTCTCGCCTATTACTGCGCCATGGTGATTGTGGGTACCATCGCGGCCGCGTTCGTCGGGCTGTGGCTCGATCCGATCTCGCAGCTCCTGAGCGTTACCATCTTTTTCATCCTGTTCTTCGGCGTGCTCTGGCTGGGCTGGGTCGTTGCCGTGCGGCTGACGGAGCCCAGGGTCTCGGCCGCCGCACCTGGCCAGCCGGCCGAATGACGATCTGAGCTGCGGCATTCTCGGATGCTCCGCTGGCGGCAGAGGCCATCCTCCGCTGCCGCCGGCGAGCAACGCGGCGGGCTTGTGTCATGGACGGCCTTGCAATCACCGTCGCCCCGCAAGGCTGTGTGCGCAGGCCCGCCGCTCCTGCATTGCAAGAGGCAGATCAGGCGGGCGCCGGCACGTCCGCCAGTGGTCCGATTCTAACATTCGCATCCCGTTTGGGCAGGTGCCTTTGCGAATGTTAGAATCAAAGGACCACTGGCAAATATAGATTGCTAGTGGAGTTTTGGATTTGACATTCGCTTCCGGAGTTCGCGACCAGGTGGGTAGCGAATGTCAAATCCACTCCACTAGCGAGCGGCTAACGCTGCGGCCAGCCTTTCCT
>JBOHIG010000108.1:0-13276 GCA_050725815.1 Xanthobacteraceae bacterium | reverse complement strand
CGGTCGGGGCGCGCCGCGCCTTTCCGCTCGGGCTGTCGGTCGCGCGCGCCTTCGTGGTCGAGCGTGTCGCGCTCGTCGGCGACGCCGCGCATGTGATTCATCCGATCGCGGGGCAGGGCCTCAACATGGGCCTCAAGGATGTCGCCGCGCTCGCCGAAGTCGTCGCCGACGCCGCGCGACTCGGTCTCGATATCGGTTCGCCGGTGACGCTCGATCGCTATCAGCGCTGGCGGCGCTTCGACACCATGGCGATGGGCGTCGCGACCGACGGATTGAATCGGCTGTTCTCGAACCGTTCGGACGTGCTGCGTGTCGCGCGCGACGTCGGCCTCGGGCTGGTGGATCGCATGCCGGCGCTCAAGACCCTGTTCATCCGCGAGGCCGCCGGGCTCTCCGGCGAGGTGCCGAAGCTCTTGAAGGGCGAGGCGTTGTAACCACCCCGGATTCCGCTACGCTTCCTGCTGGCGACACTTGCGGATAAACGCTGAGCCGGGAGGAACACCATGCAGCGCATAATCGCGGGCGCAATCATTGTTGCCATCGGTTCGATGACCCCCGCGCTCGCCGATCCGGTCGAAGACTTCTACAAGGGCAAGCAGATCAGGATCGTCACCGGTGCGGTCGCGGGCGACGGTTACGACCTCTGGAGCCGTCTCCTGGGACGGCATATGGGCAAACATATCCCGGGCCGGCCGTCGATCCTGGTGCAGAACATGCCGGGCGCGGGCACCGTCATCGCCGCCAACTACACGTTCAACAATGCGCCCAAGGACGGCACAGTCATCGGCAGCTTCTCGCGCAGCCTGCCGTCGCAGGCGATGCTGGGCCGGCCCAACATCAAGTTCGATCCCCGCCAATTCGGCTGGGTCGGCAGCCCGGAATCGATCAACCGGCTGTGCGCTGTCGGTCGTGCCGCCAAGGCGCAGAGCATGGACGACGTGTTCAAGCACGAAACCGTGCTCGGCGGCATCGGCGCGAGCCAGATGCCGACCTACGTGCCGATGATGCTCAACAAGATGATCGGCACCAGGTTCCGCATGGTCGAAGGTTATCGCAGCACCAATACCGTCATCCTGGCGATCGAGCGCGGCGAGGTGGAAGGCATCTGCATGTCGTCGTCGACGTTGCTCGGACCGCGCTTCGACCTCATCGAGAAGAAGACGCTGAAGATCCTGTTCAACGTGGAAGAGAGGCGAATGGCGGCGATGCCGAACGTGCCGACGATCTTCTCCCGGCTCAAATCCGCCGGGGACCGCCAGATCGTGTCCTTCCTCAACAGCGCGATCGAATATGGCCGGCCGTTCGCGGTGCCGCCCGGCGTGCCCGCCAACCGGCTCGCCGCGCTGCGCACGGCGCTGCGGCGGACGACCACCGACCCGGGATTTGTCGCCGATGCGAAGCAGTTGAAATTCAGCATCACCTACACGTCGCCGGAGGAGATGACCGCGCTGACGACGCGCATGTTCGCGACGCCGAAGTCGATCATCGACCGCGCCTCGGCGATGATCCCGAAGGATTGAAGAAGTCTTACTGGGAAACTGAGCCGCAACATCCGGGCTACAAGACCCTCACGTAAACGGAATCGCCAGCACGTGCTCCTTGAAGGCGGCGCGCTGTTCGAGGCCGAGGAACCAGCGCTCGACGTTGTCGAGGCCCTGCCGCTCCGGCACCAGCTTGCGGTAGCGATAGGCGATCAGCCCGACCGGGATGTCGCCCATCGTGAAGCTCGCGCCTGCGACGAACGCCGTCTTCGCGAGCTGCGCGTCGAGAATCTTCAACGCCGCGGTGGTCTTGTCGCGCGATTCCTCGATATGCTTGTGGTCGCGCTTCTCCGGCGGCGTGCGCACCAAGCCCCAGAACAGGCCATGGATCGCCGGGTGGCAGACCGTCAACATCCAGTCCATCCATTGGCTGGCCCGCGCGTGATCTTGCGGATTTGACGGCGCCAGCGTGCCGACGCCGTGCTTGCCGGCGAGATAGCGCACGATGGTGTTGGATTCCCAGAGGATGAAGCCATCCTCTTCCAGCGTCGGCACCAGCGAATTGGGGTTCATCGCCAAGTAAAACGGGTCCTTGGTGCGGCCGAAGGCGCCGCCCACGTCGATGCGCTCGTGCGCCAGCCCCATCTCGCCGATCGCCCACATGACCTTCTGGACGTTGATGGACGTCGCCCGTCCCCAGATTTTCAGCATTGTAGTCTCCGAATGACTCGCGTTCGGCCATCCATGCCTTGACGCCTGGCTATGTTGAAAGACGTGGATGCCCGGGACAAGAGGGCGTTCACGCCCGTCTTCGACGGGCTATGCCCGGGCATGACGAACGAGAGAGCTAATCCAGCCGCCGCGCTTCTTCGGGCAGCATGATCGGGATGCCGTCGCGGATCGGATAGGCGAGCTTGGCCGAGCGGGAGATCAATTCCTGCTTCTCGCGGTCGTATTCGAGCGGCCCCTTGGTCAGCGGACAGACCAGGAGTTCCAGGAGCTTCGGATCGACGCCGGCGTCGGCGCGGTCGGACGGGGTGTCGGTCATCACGAGTCCTATTCGCAGTCGGTGCGCATTATAGCATGCCGATTGTGGAGAGGTTTAGCGCCGGCGCATGGTCTGCTGGCGGCGGGTCGGCGGCGAGCCGGTCGGACGGCCCGTGTCCTTGTGGCGGAAATTGATCCGGCCGCGGTTGAGATCGTAGGGCGAGACCTCGATCACGACCCGGTCGCCGACGCCGGTGCGGATGCGGAACTTGCGCATCTTGCCCGACATGTAGGCGAGCAGCTCGTGTTCGTTATCGAGGCGCACACGGAAATTTCCGTCGGGCAGGACCTCGGTCACGGTGCCCTCGAATTCGAGCAGGTCTTCCTTGGACATGGGCTCTCCAGTGTCGATTAACGCGGCGACCGGCGCGCGCTGTTGCGATGTGGGCGATGATTGTGCTCGCGCCGGGTCGGCTGCATGAAAGCGAGCGAGGCAATGGTGCCGTCGCTTCCGGCCGCCGCCGCCGGCTCGTGATGCTGGTGACGCGCACGCGGCTTCTGCTTGCCGGCTTGCGTGCGCTGCTGTCCGTTCTGCGGTGTGCGCTGCTGTCCGTTGCGGGACTTGGGTGCCTGCGACTTGGGCGCACGATGCTGCCCGTTCTGCGGCTTGGCGGCGCGCGGCTTCTGCTGATTGCCGTTGCGGCCATTGGCGGCGTGGACCTCCGGCTGCGTTCCACGACGGTCGGTCGCCGGGATCGCCATGCGGATCAGCTTTTCGATGTCGCGCAGGAAGGCGCGTTCCTCGGCGTCGCAGAACGAGATCGCGACGCCATCGGCCCCGGCCCGCGCGGTGCGGCCGATCCGGTGCACGTAGCTCTCGGGAATGTTCGGCAGGTCGTAGTTGACGACGTGGCTGATGCCTTCCACGTCGATGCCGCGCGCGGCGATGTCGGTTGCGACCAGCGTGCGCACCTTGCCGGCGCGGAACGCCGCCAGCACGCGCTCGCGCTGGTTTTGGGACTTGTTGCCGTGGATGGCTTCCGCATTCAGGCTCGCCTTGGCGAGCTGGCGGACCACCTTGTCGGCGCCGTGCTTGGTGCGGGTGAAGATCAGCGCGCGGTCGATCGACTCGGTGTTGAGCAGCTCGGCGAGCAGCGCGGGCTTGCCGGCGCGGTCGACATGGATGATGCGCTGGTCGATGCGTTCGACCGTCGTTGCCTCGGGCGTCACCGCGACGCGCACCGGGTCGCGCGCCATCTGGCGGGCGAGGTCGGCGATCTCCTTCGGCATGGTGGCCGAGAAGAACAGCGTCTGCCGCGCCGCCGGCAGCTTGGCGACGATGCGGCGGATGTCGTGGATGAAGCCCATGTCGAGCATGCGGTCGGCTTCGTCGAGCACGAATACCTCGATCCGCTCGAGTGCGACGGCGCGGTTCTGCATGAGGTCGAGCAGCCGTCCGGGCGTCGCGACCAGCACATCGACGCCGTTCGCGAGCGAGCGGATCTGCGGGTTGATGTTCACGCCGCCGATCGCAAGCGCCACGCTCGGGCGCAGGTAGCGTCCGTAGGTTCGGAAGCTGTCGACGATCTGGGCGGAGAGCTCGCGGGTCGGGCTCAGCACCAGCACGCGGCACGAGCGCTTCTCGGGCTGACGGCGCGTATTGCTGAGATGATGGAGGATGGGGAGGGCAAAGGCCGCGGTCTTGCCGGTTCCGGTCTGGGCGATGCCGACGACGTCGCGACGGGCGAGCACCTGCGGGATGGTCTGGGACTGGATCGGGGTGGGGGCGGCGTATTGCTCGTCGGCGAGGGCACGGGTAATCGGCTCTGCCAGTCCGAGGTCGAGAAAAGCGGTCAAAGAGGACTCTTTCTTAGTATGCGCGTGCGCTCGGCGCCCTGGGGCGGCCGGCCGCATACGCGGGGGGAAAACTGGACACCCCGCGTGTCTGGGCTGTCGATGAAGTCATTACCGGATGCGAAGGGTCGAAAACCAAAACGTGGAATTCGTTCACGCGACCCATAACCAGCCGAAACGGCCATCGCACGCAGCGAGGGACACTTAACGGTCTGAAGTGGCAATTGCAAGGCCATGCCGGACGCCGGCACGGCCTTGTTCCGTTGACGAGGCGGCTTGGTTACCAGGGCCACAAGTTGGTGATCAGCTTGGCCTCGATCGCCGGCGGGATCGGCTTGGCGTCCGGGAAGGCGGAGACCACGCGGCAGGTCGCGGGCTGGTAGATGACCCGGATGCGGATGCCGTCCCTGATCTCCCACGCTACCCATTTCGCGGCCTTGCCGCCCTTTTCCAGGTAACCGCCGGAGCCGCTCTGGGCATACCACGTGGTGTTCGGCGAGGTCACGATGTCGCCGACCTCGTGCACGATCTTCTCGGCCTTCCACGGCAGCGGGAATGCGGTCTTGCTGGGACGGCCCGGCCACAGATGCTTGCCGCTGTTGGGGCCGTCGCCGAACAGGATGTGCTGACGCGCGTCGTCCGGAAGGACATCGACCAGCTCGCCATTGTTGGTCGGCTTCTTCCAGACCTGCGATTGCGGCCGCCCAATGCCGGTCGGCCCTTCGAGCGGACGCAGCGCAGAATTGAACTGCATCTGCGTCTGCGCGGCCGTGTTGCCGATCTCGACGATGTGCTTGGTGTAGTTGACGATGACGCCGAACGCCTGGCCATTGTCGTACCGGTTGAGCTCGTGGGCGCCGAAAGTCTTGTAGATCCAGATGCGATGCTCGAGCTCGCCCGCCATCGAATAGAGGTGGCCGAGATAGTCGTATGAGCCGAAGTTGGGCATCCAACTCGCCACCCAGCTTTGCTCCCGGCGCGTCAGCTCCAGCCCGATCTTCTTGTAGAGGTCGGCGAGCTTCGCATTCAGCTCACGCAGCCCTTTGCTCGTCTGCAGCCCGTCGGTCGTCGACGTGACTGGCGGCTCGGCCGGGAAAATCGAAATGACGAACGGGAGGATGAACTCCTCCTCGATGCGGTCATCGGCCAGGTTCTGGATACCGTGCCGGTCGGCGAATTTGCGCATGCCCTCGCGCAATGCGGCTTCGCGCCAGACGCTGAAAGTAACCTCGGAGACGCTCGCAGAGTCGAACACGCAGGCCGGCACGGCGTTCGGATTGCCGGTGCCGGGTTTCTCGCGCGTACGTCCGCCGGTCGGCGGCGTCACGGCAGTGGTCTCGACCACGGGAGGCTGCGGGGGCTGCTTCAGTCCGGGCGGACCCTTCACCAGCCGGATATGATGATGGTCCTTCTTCTTGTGGGCGGTGTGATCGTCACGGTGCGTGACGGGGTGACGCGTGACGGTGCGGTGCCCGGTCTGCTTGCCTTCGGTTTTCGGATGCAGCTTGGCGTGCCGCGTGCGGTTGCGATGTCCGACGTTGTCGGGTGTCTTCGAAACCGTCTTCTTGTGCGTCTTCTGCGTCGTCTTGCCCTTGGACAGGAACTTACGCTCGGGGTTGACGCGCTCGCGGGTCTTCGCGGTCCTACCCTTGTTGTGGGATGTCCTACCCTTGTTGTGGGATATGGTGCGCATGGAATTCGCCATGCCCATGCCGCGGCGCTCCACGCCGAGCATCGAGCGCTGCGCGCCGCCCATGCTGCCTGAACGCGCGTTCATGCCGAAGCTCTTGGCATCGACGGCCGAGCTCGCCAACGCGAGGCCGGAAACCGCCGACAACATAAGGATAAATTGCGAAATGCGGGCCTTGCGGATCATGTTTCCCTCCCACGGGAATGGCGCAACCGGCGTGGTCGTCGCGCCTTCAACAATTGGTCGGGAGGGGCAAAGATTCGGTTCAGGTAAATCCGCGCCGCTCACTGCAGCGGCGTCTCGCCGCCGGTGGCTTTCTTGGCGAGCTCGATTTCGGTCACGGCGACCAGCAATTCGGCGCGGGTCCTGAGATCGGGCGCTTCCAGCAGCGCCTGCTTCTCCGCCGCGCCGTAGGGCGACATCATCGCGAGCGCATTGACCAGCGCTTCGTTGGGCGCGTTCTCGATGCCGTCCCAGTCGGCCTTGAGATTGTTCGCCTGCAGGAAGTCCTTGAGCGCCTGCAACAGGCTTTCGCGATCGACATCGTTCTCGCCCTTGCGGGCGCTAAAGTCGTCGACGAACGGTTCGTAGTCGACGCTGCATTGCCGATAGGGCGTCGCCACCGTGCACTCCTCGACGATGCGGAAGCGAGCGACGCCGGTCAACTGGATGAGATAGCGGCCGTCTCCGGTCTCGGCGAGCTGGGTGATGCGGCCGACGCACCCGATCCGGTAGAGGTTGGGCTTCTCGTCGGTGCCGGGATGCGCCGGATCGGGCTGGATCATGCCGATGAGACGCAGGCCGCTGCGGAACGCGTCGTCGATCATTGCGAGATAGCGCGGCTCGAAAATGTTGAGCGGCATCTGTCCGCGCGGCAGCAGCAGCGCGCCCGGCAGCGGGAATACCGGAATCACATCGGGAAGCTCGCCGGGATGATGATAGGTCACGTTCATCGGCTCACCGCACTCCGATCGAGTTACCGACGGACCAAGCGCGCCGCTAAGCGAACAAGATCGAGGAAAGCCGCTTGCGGCCTTCCACGGTGGCCTCGTCGGTCGGCCCCCAGGCCTCGAAGAACTGGACGAGCTGCTTGCGCGCTCCGTCGTCGTTCCACTTGCGGTCGCGGCGCACGATCTCGATCAGGTGATCGACCGCTTCCTTACGCTTGCCCTTGCTGTTGAGCGCGACCGCAAGATCGAAGCGCGCCTGATGATCGAGCGGATTGGCGCCGACTTTCTGCTCGAGCTCCGCGATCGGTCCGACCGACTGCGCCTGCTCGACGACGTCGAGCGCGGCGTGCGCGGCCGCCACCGCGGCATCGTTGCGCTTGGCCTCGGGAACGAGAGCGAGCGTCTGCTTGGCCTGCTCGATCGCGCCGGTCTCGACATAGCAGCGCGCGAGCCCGGCGAGCGCGGCAACGTTGCCGGCGTCCTTGGCCAGCACCTGCGCATAGACTTCGGCGGCCCCGGCGCTGTCGCCTTCGCTCAGGGCGTCGGCGGCGGCCTTGAGCAGGTCCTTATCCTCGGCGCTGATCTTGCCTTTGGTGAGCCGCTCCAGGAATGCGATGACCTGGCTCTCCTGCAACGCGCCCATGAATCCATCGGCGGGCTGGCCATTGACGAAGGCGATTACCGCTGGGATCGACTGGATACCCATCTGCTGGGCGACCGCCGGGTGCTCGTCGATGTTCATCTTGACGAGCTTGACCTTGCCGTTGGCGGCTTGGACCGCCTTTTCCAGGATCGGGGTGAGCTGTTTGCAGGGTCCGCACCAGGGCGCCCAGAAATCGATCAGCACCGGCTGGCGCTTCGACTCCTCGATCACATCCTTGACGAAGGTCTGGGTGGTCGTGTCCTTGATCAGACCGTCCGCGGCCGCGGCGCCGTCGCCGAGATTCACGGAGATATTCGCGCCGGTATCCTGAAACATCTGCTGTTCGCCCTGTAGGCCCCACCCCGGAGCCGCCCGACAACTTCAATGTCCGATTAAATGGGGTTCCGGGGGTCGATTGCAATCGGGGTGTCGGCGGTCCCGGAAACCGCCTCGATCCGCGGCGTATGTCCGGTTTCCTCTAGAAATCGCACCAGATCGTCCCGGGCAATTGATGTCGTCATGGTGTTGGCGAGCGGGTGAAAGTTGAGCAGCGGCCACGCCATCATTGCGGCATCGAGCACCACCGTGACCCGCCGGCCGGTGTCGTTGATGGCGGCGAACGGCGTCACCGCGCCGGGCTCGATCCCAAGCGTCGCGCGCATCAGCTCGGCCGAACCGAACGAGAAGCGTCCGCTCGCGCCGAGCGTCCGGTGCAGCGACTTGAGCGCAATCGCGGCGTCCTCCAGCGCGCTTACCAGGTAGAGGTCGTCCTTCTTGTCGCGCAGGAACAGGTTCTTGGTGTGGCCGCCGGGAATCTGTCCGCGCAGCGCGCGCGATTCCGCGACCGTGAATAGCGGCGGATGTGTCATCGTCGGGTGCGCGATCCCGAGCCGGTCGAGGGTGGCGAATAGATCGTCGGGCGTGGCGGGCATGTGGTCTGGCATGCGGTCTCTTGGGCCGTGTTACGTCGGCTGGTCCCGATCGTGCAACCGTCGTCCGGGGGCCGCTCTCGCGGGGTGAACGCCTTGCGGCATGTCGCCGCTTTCGGTGCAATATCAATGGGATTGACCAAAGGTCGCGCCGTGGACGGCTGGGCATTGTCGCAAATGCACGCTACGCTGCTGTCAAAGAACACCAAAAATGAAAAGAAGCCCGGCCTCCGAGCGGGGATTTCTCGCGGAGCGCCAACCAGAGGAGAAACGTACATGCGAGCGATCCCGTTTACCGTACTCGCCGGAATGGTCGCGCTGGCGACGCCTGCTTCGGCGCAGCCGTACAATCTGACGATCGCCGGCTACAGCCCGGGCGGCCTTGTATCGACGGTGGGCGCGGGGTTGGACAAGGCTCTGGCCGTAGCCTACCCGGGCTCGACCTTGACCTACCAGACATCAAGCGGCGGGCTCGCAAACTCGATGTTGCTCAGTCAGAAGAAGGTTCCGTTGGCCCTCGTCGCCGACCACGAGCTCTCCGTTTCGGTCAATGGCCGGCCGCCGATCAAGAAGCCGCTCAAGAATCTGCGCATCCTGTTCCACCCCTATTCGCCCAGCTCGCGCTTCCAGACCACCCACGTGATCGTCAACAAGAGCTGGGCCGATAGACACGGCATCAAGACGGTCGCCGACATCGCGAAGAAGAAAGTGCCGATCCGGATCGCGTTCAACCGGCCGGGCAACCTCGATGGCGACATGTCGATCGCACTGATGGCCGCCGAAGGGATCACGCAGGCCGACATCAAGAAGTGGGGCGGACAGGTGGTCCGTGCGGCGTCGCAGGAAATGACGTCGTTGATGCTCGACCGCAGGCTTGACGGGGTGAGCTTCGGAATCTCCATCAACCATCCCCGCATCCAAGAAATGGACAATGGTCTCGAGCTGGTGATGCTGCCGCATTCCGAAGCGGCGGTGCAAAAAGCCACTCAGCAGGTCGGAGGCAAGCCCTGTGTTGTCAAGGCGGGCGAGTACAAGTTCTTGGCGGTGAACACGCCTTCGGCCTGCATCGGGATGTCGGTGGTCGTGCGCGCCGACATGGACCCGAAGCTTGCCTACAACATCACCAAGGGTATCATCGATAACGTCGATCATTACCGGGCGGCGCACCGCCTGCTGAAGTCGGCTGTTACGCTGCAAAGCTTGTCCGAGTCAGGCGGGCCCGCACCGTTCCATCCAGGTGCGTTGAAGTATTTCAAGGAAAAGGGTCTGGTGAAGTAGCGGTGTCGCGACGACGGATGGGTTTGGAGCGGCGGAAACCCCCGCCGTCTCCGGGGGCGACTGAATTCTGACCATGGCTACTCGTTATCGCTTCTGGGATCCGGCGATCTGGTTCTCGGTCGGCGCGCGCCGCAAACCGACCGGCTGGCTCGTCTGGGTGGTGACGCCGCTGGCGGTGGCGCTCGCGGTGTATGTCATCGTTGCCGCCACCGTTCTGATCATCGCACCGTGGGAGCTGACCGCGATCTTCCTGTGCGGGATCATCACGCTCGCATTCCTGTCGGTCGGCGCCTTCCCGACCTCCGATCCGGAGCGCCCGAGCCTGCTGGACTACGGCTTCGCGCTCGCCAGCTTTGCGACCGGAGTCTATTTTTCGCTGAAGTCGCAGGAGTTCGTCGATCGGATTGCGCTGCTCAGCGAGCTCAGCACGTGGGATCTCGCATTCGGTATCGTGATGGTGCTACTGACGCTGGAGATCACCCGGCGCACGACCGGGCTCGGCCTGACCGTCATCGTGCTCATCTTCATCGGCTATAACTTCTTCGGCCATCATCTCGGCGGCGTGCTTCAGCACGGCGAGATCGACTATGTCCACTTCATCGACATCATGGTCTACACCACCGATGGCATCATGGGCCTGCCGGCGCGGGTAGCGGCGACCTATGCCTTCATGTTCGTGCTGTTCGGCGTCGTGCTCTATTACGCCAAGGGCGCCGACTTCTTCTTTGACATCGCCGCGGCGATCTCGGGTCGCCAAGCCGGCGGGCCGGCCAAAGTGGCGGTGGTCTCGTCAGGCCTCTTCGGCACGATCTCGGGCAGCGCAGTCGCCGATGTGGTGACCACCGGCTCTGTGACGATCCCGGCGATGAAGCGCGTCGGATACCGCGCGGCCGTGGCCGGCGCGGTCGAGGCGTCGGCGTCAACCGGCGGCAGCATCATGCCACCAGTGATGGGCTCGGCGGCGTTTCTGATGGCCGAATATACCGGCATCCCGTACCGCGACATCGCCATCGCCGCGCTGCTGCCGGGGCTGCTCTACTACATCTGCATCTATGCGCAGGTGCACTTCCAGGCGGTGCGCTACAACATGGCGGGACTGCCTCCCGAAGAGATTCCACTGTTCTTCACGGCGCTGAAGCAAGGCACCGTATTCTTCGTCCCGCTCACCGTCCTGACCGTGGCCCTGATCTTCGGCTACACCGCCACCATGGTCGCAATCTTCGGAACGCTGGCTGTGATCGCGGTGTCCTGGCTGCGGCGTGACACCAGGCTCGGGCCGCTGGAGCTCTGGAATTCGCTCGCCGAGACCACCTTCCGCATGGTGCCGGTGGCGGGTGCGACCGCGGCAGCGGGACTGGTCATCGCCGGCATCACCATGACCGGCCTCGCCTCGAAGTTTGCTCACGTCGTCTACGCCATGACCGACGCCAATCAGTTCATGGCGCTGGCGGTCGGCGGCGTACTCACCCTCATTCTCGGCTGCGGCATGCCGACGCCGTCGGCCTACATCCTGGCGGCGGTGCTGATGGGTCCGTTGATGAATCAGCTCGGCGTCGACGTGATGGCGGGGCAGCTGTTCCTGCTCTACTTCGCGGTCATGTCGGCGATCACGCCGCCGGTCGCGGTCGCAGCCTACGCGGCTGCTTCGATCGCGGAAGACAATCCGATGACGATCGCGGTGCATGCCGTCAAGCTCGCGCTTGCGGCCTTTGTTGTTCCGTTCGTCTTCGTGTTCGGACCGGAGCTGCTCTGGCAGGGTCCCTTGTGGAAGACCGCGATCACGTTCGGAACGGCGGCGATCGCGCTGGTGCTGCTGTCCGCCGCGATCGAGCGCTACTCCAAATGGTGCGACTCCTGGTGGACGCGGCTGCTGCTGGCGGTAGGCGCCTTGTGCATGATCTCGCCCAATCTCTGGGCGACCGGCATCGGGGCCGTGCTGGCGGTCATGGCGATTGGGGCGAACCGGTTGCAGACTCGGGTCGCCACGGCCTGAGCCGTGGGCTGATTTTCAGCCGGGGCGGCTGCCAGGTCCGCCTTGAAAGCGCGGCCACCGCTAATAAATCCTTCAGATCGCTCGGTTAAGAGCCTTAGGCCGGGTCATCCGGTTGCAATGGCGGGTGCCATTTGGCATAGCTTCGCCCAACGCGGCCTGCGGCCGCCGGGACTTTCTGGATGCGGGTGTAGCTCAGGGGTAGAGCACAACCTTGCCAAGGTTGGGGTCGAGGGTTCGAATCCCTTCGCCCGCTCCAAAGTTTCCCACGTGACCTTCCTCGAATTGGCGTCTACCTAGGCGCGCGGCGGTGCGCGATCCTGATTCGCGATTCGCCGACAGGTACCGAAAGGATGCGGGTCCTCTATTTCGGCGCGGATTCGGTATCGGCAGCCGTTCGTATCCGGCCGCTGCTGGAGAGCCTGTGCCGGACCGGCCACATCGAAGGCTTCGCCTGCGTCGATCGGAACATGGCGCTCGAAGGGGACGCTGCGCCCTATGATGTCGTCCTAGTCCATCGCAATCCGGGCAGCCGCCAAATCGCCTGGCTGCAGCGGAGCGGCCTGCCGTTCGTCTACGACGTCGACGACCTGATGCTGCGCGATCCGGTGCCTGTCGATTCGCGGCGGGCTCGGGAACAGGCGGCGATGCGATGGTGCCTTGCGCACGCGCACTGCATCACGTCGCCGTCGCGCCGCCTGCTGCGGACGCTCGAACTCTGGACGGAGCAGCCGTTCGGCGAGCGTGCCGTCTATCTTCCAAATCCGGGCTTCCCTCCGGTCGCGCGGCCTGCGCGCGAAGTGACCCGCCCGAGCCTGCTCTGGGTCTCAAGTCACGGCGAGCATTATGACGAGTTCTGCGACATCGGCGCCGGAATGGCCGCCGCCGCCCGCTCGATCGGTTGCGAGGTGATGCTCATCGGGCGTTTTGCCGAGTCCGTCCGCGCCGCAATTCCCAATCATATCCATGTGCCATGGCTCGAACCGGACCAGTACAGGCAATTCATCGCCAGCGGGCCTTTCATCGCGGCGGCGCCGCTCCCGCTCGGACTGCCGGACACAGAGCAGGAATTTGTGGAATGCAAGTCCGACATCAAGGCGGCCCAGTTCTGCTCGCTCGGAATCGCCGCGGCCTATTCACCGTCGCCGCCTTACGCCGAATCCGATCTGCCCTGCGCGCTCGTGCCGACGAACGCGGCGGCCGATTGGCAGGACCGGCTGATGGAGCTTGCTGGCGGCTTTCCCGGCGAGGGGATGACGCTGGCGCAGGATCCGACAGTCGTTGGTCGTGGCGAGCAGATCGTCGCGCAGCAACTTCACTCCGTCCTCGCGCGGGTGCGTGACGCCACCGGGCGGCAATTCTTCGTTCGGTCGGTGCCGACGCCCTCGGTGTTGCGGCGCATGGAGCAGCGGTTTCGATCGCTGCGGACGCGCCTGCTGTCCTAGTGGAGTGGATTTGACATTCGCTACCCACC
>JBOHIG010000107.1:0-19290 GCA_050725815.1 Xanthobacteraceae bacterium | reverse complement strand
GGTGCCGCGTGCGCACCTCGTCGATCTCGCCGGACGGCAGATCGCCGAGCTGGAACGGACCGAACGAGACGCGGATCAGGCGATTCACCGCCAGCCCGAGGTGGCCGAGCACGTTCTTGACCTCACGATTCTTGCCTTCGCGCATGGCGAAGGTGAGCCACACATTGGCGCCCTGCTCGCGCTCCAACCGTGCCTCGATCGGCCCATAGCGGATGTCGTCGATGTCGATGCCGTGGCGCAGCCGGTCGAGCCGCAACTGCGTGACCTTGCCGTTGGCGCGCACGCGGTAGCGGCGGCTCCAGCCGGTCGCCGGCAATTCGAGGGTGCGCGCCAGCCCGCCATCGTTGGTGAGCAGCAGCAGTCCCTCGGTGTTGGCGTCGAGCCGGCCGACGCTCATCAGCCGCGGCAGATGCTTGGGCAGCGCCGCGAACACCGTCGGGCGTCCCTGCGGATCGGCATGGGTGGTGACCAGCCCGCGCGGCTTGTGGAACAGGAACAGCCGGGTGCGCTCGCGCTGCGGCAGCGGCTTGCTGTCGATGGTGACGCGGTCGGCCGCGGTCACGTTGCGCGCCGGCGAGGAAATCTTCTCGCCGTTGACGGCGACGCGGCCGGCGGCGATCCACGCCTCCGCCTCGCGCCGCGAGGCCAGCCCCGCGCGCGCGATCGCCTTGGCAATGCGCTCGCCGGATTTTGTATCGCTGCCGCTCTTGCGTGCCATGATCGCGGCCTGATAGCAGAACCGATGCTCCGTGTCCCGGACGCGCTGCGGCGCGGACACAGAAGGCAGCCATGCCCTCCTTTATGGACCTTGCTCTCGAACAGGCGCGTTCCGCCGCGGCAGCCGGCGAGGTGCCGGTCGGCTGCGTGATCGTGCGCGACGGCAAGGCGATCGCCCGTGCGCATAACCGCACACTCGCCGATCGCGACCCGACCGCGCATTGCGAACTTCTCGCGATCCGCATCGCGGCGACCGCGCTCGGCTCGGAGCGGCTGGTGGATTGCGACCTCTATGTCACGCTCGAGCCCTGTGCGATGTGCGCGGCCGCGATCTCGTTCGCGCGCATCCGCCGGCTCTATTATGGGGCGACCGATCCCAAGGGCGGCGCGGTGGAGAGCGGCGTGCGCTTCTTCGACGCGCGCACCTGCCACCACCGCCCAGAGCTTTACGGCGGCATCGGCGAGGCGGAGGCGGCGGCCCTGCTCAAGCGCTTCTTCAGTGAACGCCGCTGATCGGTCGTTTCAAGGGTTACGGCCGCCGCACCCTCATGCGCACGCAGCGCTCGATCTCCCTCAGGCGCGCCCGGCGCGACATCGCGCGGCGCGGATGGCGGGTATAGGATTGCTTGCAGCAGCCGGCCCAGACCGGGCCGCGCATCAGGAACGGCCGGCAGGCCGTCGTCCGGTCGCGCGCCGCAGCCTCGCCGGCCGGACCCAGCGCAAGGATAGCAACCAACAGCGCGCCCAGAACGATCCGCACGGCCCCTCCCACCCCCGGAGCTTGATGACCGATATTGCCACAGGATGCGCGCCGGGTGTTATCAACAACGCTCCCCGCGACGTTCGTCGTCACCCGGCCGATCCTCGACTAATATCCCTCATCCTGCAGCGGCGGCCCACCGAAATCTGGAGAGCTTCATGACTAAGGCGTTCAAGCTTGCTGTGCTCGCATTCCTGCTCGCACAACCGGTGGCCGTATTGGCGCAGGAGCAGCAATCGTTCCGGTCGATCATCGGCCGCGGCTTCGAGATCAAGAGCGTCACCTTCCTGAAGGGCGAGACCACCGACAACCGCGAGGCGTTCCTGGTGACACTCCAGATGGGGAAGCAGGTGGCGGTCTGCTATTTCGCCGCGACCAGTTGGATCAATCTCAGTAAGATCGCGATGGAAGACGCCAAGCGCTGCGACATGCGGTAGGCGGAGATTCTCTTCGCCGCACGTCAGTACAATCGCGCTATCCCTCCAACAACGCCGTCAGCTTTTGCCTGATCTCCGCCTTGGCCGGCTCGGCGGCGCGCAGGATCGCACTGGCCTGGAAGAAATCGAGCGTGCGGAACAGCCCCACATTGGGCCGGATCATCAGATGCGGCGCGCTGTGCTTGAGCTTCTCGGTGATGATCGCGTTGCCCATCACCAGCACGGTCGCGAACAGGCATTCCCAATAGCTCGGGATATCGCGGCGCACGTCGGTCGGCTCGCCAGAAATATCAACGGCGGCGACGACGTCCGCGCGTCCGCGCAATTCGTCGAACGGCAGTGGATTGGTGGCGCCGCCGTCGACCAGCACCTGATCGTCGATCACCACCGGTCGCACGACGCTCGGCAGCGCGATCGAGGCAGCCAGCGCGCGCCGCAGCGGTCCGCTGGTAAACGACACCTGCGCCCGCCGGTGCAGATCGGACGCGATGACGACGAGCGGGATCTTGAGCGCGGCAAAGTCCTGCGGCACCGCGGCCGGCAGGAACTGGTCGCAGAACTTCTCGCCGTCGACCTGAGTGCCGCTGCCGAAGCCGCTGGTCAGCAGATCGACGAAGGTGCCAGCGCGCGCCAGCATCAGCCGGCGGAAGATCTCGCTGCGATTGTGCGCGAGCGCAATGACGTGGCGGCGAATGTCCTTCCCGGACATGCCGGCGGCATAGGCGGCGCCGATCAGCGCGCCGGCCGAGGTGCCGGCGATAGCGGCGGGCTTGACCCCCATGTCATCGAGCGCTTCCAGCACCGCGATATGCGCAAGGCCTCGCGCGCCGCCGCCGCCGAGCGCCAGTGCGAGCGACTTGGTCATCGCGGCTCGACCGCCCGCCACCCGATGTCGCGGCGGCAGAAGCCTTCCGGCCAGCGGATCAGATCGACCGCAGCGTAGGCGTGCCGCTGCGCCTCGGCGACGGTAGGCGCGAGCGCGCTGACATTGAGCACGCGTCCGCCGGTCGCGATGACCTTGCCGTCCTTCATGGCGGTGCCGGCGTGGAAGATCTCGACGCCTTCGATCCTGCCCGCCGCATCGAGGCCCTCGATCGCCGAGCCCGTACCATAGCGCCCGGGATAGCCCTTCGCCGCCATCACCACAGTCAGCGCCGCGTCGGGATACCAGCGCAGATCGAAATTCTTCAACTGACCATCGCAGGCCGCGAGCAATGCCGGCACCAGGTCCGACATCAGGCGCAGCATCAGCACCTGGCATTCCGGATCGCCGAAACGCACATTGTATTCGATCAGCTTCGGTCCGTCGGCGGTGATCATCAGCCCGGCATAGAGCACGCCCTTGAAGGGCATGCCCATCTCCTTCATCGCCGCCACCGTGGGCAGCACGAATGCGTCCATGGCGCGGCGTTCCATCGCGGGCGTCATCGCCGCCACCGGCGAATAGGCGCCCATGCCGCCGGTGTTGGGGCCCTGATCGCCGTCGAAGACTCGCTTGTGGTCCTGCGCCGAGACGAGCGGAATTGCGCTCTCGCCATCGCACAGCGCAAAGAACGAGGCCTCCTCGCCGGCGAGGAACTCCTCGACCACGACCTCGGCGCCGGCCGCGCCCATGCCGCCGCCGAACATCATGTCGAGCGCGGCCTCGGCCTCGGCGACGGTCTGCGCCACGATCACGCCCTTGCCGGCGGCGAGGCCGTCGGCCTTGACCACGATCGGCGCACCCTTCGCGCGCACATAGGCCCGCGCCGGCGCGGCGGCGGAGAAGCGCTCATACGCCGCAGTCGGGATGCCGTACTTGCGACACAGGTCTTTGGTAAAGCCTTTGGACGTCTCGAGCTGGGCGGCGGCGCGGCTGGCGCCGAACGCCTTGATCCCCGCGGCTTCCAGCGCATCGACGATCCCGGCGGCCATCGGCGCCTCCGGCCCGACCACAACGAGATCGACCCGGTGCGACCGGCAGAATGCTATCACCGCGGGATGATTCGCCGGATCAAGCGCCACGCATTCCCCCTCCTGCGCGATGCCGGCGTTGCCGGGTGCGCAATAGAGCCGTTCGCAGAGCGGGCTTGCGCCGATTTTCCAGGCCAGCGCATGTTCGCGACCGCCGGACCCGATGAGGAGGATGTTCATGCGCCGCGCCGGATTAGAATTAAGGCGGCGCTGGTGTATCATCCTAACCCCGCGCTACAAAAGAGTGGCGGCGCGCCCGTCCCCAATGTCGCAGGTATGACATGAGCCGTGTGGTCCGAACCTTCATCGCCGGGCTCCTGGTGGTGCTCCCGATCATCCTGACCATCTTCCTGGTGGCCTGGGTCGGCAGCATCGTCATCACCTTCGTCGGTCCCAACAGCGTCATCGGGCACCTGCTGATCGCCATCGGCTTCGGGCTGTCGGCGCAGACCTGGCTCGCCTACGTGTTCGGCGTGCTGATCGTCGCCCTCTTCATCTACGTCCTGGGCGTGATCGTGGAGTCGCGCCTGGAGCACAGCGTGCACCGGGTCATCGGCATGGTGATGCAACGCATCCCGCTGATCGGATACATTTACGAACTCGCCAAGCGCATCATTGCCATCCTCGATCGCAAGGACGACGGCGGCATCAAGAGCATGCGGCCGGTGTGGTGCTTCTTCGGCGGCGAAGGCGGCGCGGCGGTACTGGCGCTGCTGCCCGACGCGGAGCCGGTCATGCTCGGCGGCGAGCCCTACCACGTCATCCTGGTGCCGTCGGCGCCCGTGCCCGTCGGGGGCGGCCTGATCTACGTGCCCATGAAATGGGTGAAGCCGGCCGACGTGGGCATCGAAGGTCTGATGAGCATCTATGTATCGATGGGCGTCTCGGCTCCCAAGCCAACCGGCGGCGCGAAGCGCGCTCTGCCCAAGGCAGAGCCTCTGACCCCGGAAACGGCGAGCGCATCGCCGCCGGTCGCGTCCGTCGCCGGCAAGCAATAATCGAACGAGGTCGCAAGAGCCTCGCGCAATAACGAAAGAAGCAGGCTTCGGGGGTAAGGTTTCGACCCTCCTTTCTTTGAAGAGTCGGAGTGACAGCCTTGGATTCCCGCTTACGCGGGAATGAGCGGACGGAAGCCCTGTCGATTGTGATGCGCGAATTCACACCTGCGGCAATGTCGGGGCCGCGCACGCCACGACTTTGGCGCAACACCGCCCTCCCTCCAGCACGAAATCGTCCAAGCCGCCTGCTCTCGTCGGCTGCGCTGGGGGCCGCAGGGAGCACGCGCCCAGGCGCGTGTCGGGAGAAGAATGTGCCGGATGTTCGCCGTCGTCCTCACCATCGCCGCGTTCAACGTCGGCGACATGATACCGGTCGACGCCAGGCCATCGCAGACGATGGACTTCCTCACGTCAGACTCGGTGCTGCGTTGGATCAACGGCTACCGCGCCAAGCCGGAACTCGCCGGCGTGCCGCACGCCGTGAAGGCGCTGAGCCGACTCGGCGCCTTCAAGGATCCCGAGCATGCCGGAGCCTATGTCGGCTTCATCGCCGGCGTGATCGGCGGCAATCCCGATCAGGCCGAGCGGCTGATCGACAAGATGTTTCCGCTGCCGGCCGAAAACCACTGGGTGATCGTGCGGGCGATCGCCCATTCCAGCCATCCCGAGTGGCGCCGGCTGCTGCGCGTGTTCGCCGGCCGCATGCCCGCGCGCAAGGTGATGATCGAGCATTATCTCGCCGGCCAGTTGCCGACGCTGTTCCAGGTGCCATCCGGGCGCACGCCGACCATGGGCGAGCGGCTGCGCAGCTATGTCTCCTACGACACCTATTTCGGCAACAAGAAGCCGCCGCGCGAGGCGCTGGAGCCATCGCCGGAGGTGCTCGACACCTATTGGGGCTACTACTTCGCGACCGCGCGATACCGGCCGATCTCGCGCATCGTCGGAATGCTGGCGCTGACCAAGGACGGCGAAAGTATCGAGAACCTCACCCTCGGCAACATGGCGAAGTACACGCTCGCCACCAATGCCACGCGCGACGCCAAGCTGCTCGCCATGCTCAAGCGCGCGAGCGGCCACAAGGCCAAGGCGATTACGCCGGCGCTCAAGGACGTGATCGCCGCGGCCGAGACGGTCGAGACCTCCCGCATCCGCAAGGAAGCGATGGCCTCGATCGAGGAGCTGCGCCGCAAGGGCCCGGCGTCGCGCCGCAACGTCACCTGGTGGGGCAATGTCGGCACCGGCGCGATCGCACTCGGCTGCATCGCTGCCGCCGCGACCGGGCATGTGGAACTCGGCCTCCCCTGCGTCATCGGCGGCGGCGTGTCGTCGGCGGCGCTGAAGTTCTGGGAGACGCAGCAGTAGCACTTGTCGTGTCCCGCACGCGTTTACGCGCGTCTTCGACGCGCTATGGCGCTACACCGCAGATGCAGGACCCGGCTTTTTTCGTCACCAAGAAACCGGGGTCCCGGTTCTGCAGCGCACCACTTCGCTTCGCTACGTGCTGCGCTGCGCCCGGGATCTTCAGTCACCGCACCAGCGGATCGGGGCGGAGCTGGAATTTCACCACCTTAGGTCGCTCCTTTTCACCCTCGATGTGCCAGGTGGCTCGGCCGGCATAGGCCGACCAAACCGCCCGGCCCTTCCATCCGGCATTGGGATCGTCGATGCGGCCGTCGAGACCCTTGGCGTGGAAGCCCATGGGATAGGGGACGCGCAGCGTGACCCATTTGCCGTCCACCAGCGCTTCCAGCGAGTCGGAGAAGTTGCCGGTCGCGATCGGCACGTTGCGGCCGAGCCCGAGCGTGTCGTGTTGGTCGACCCAGCTGTAGTAGCTCGCCTGCGCACTGCCCGCGTCGGTCACAGTCTCGAACTGCGGCCCCGGGAACGGGTAGAGCGTCCAGCCTTCCGGGCAATGCCGGCCGGTCGCCTTCGGTCCGTTGAGCGGGCCCTTGCATTTGCGCCGGTCGAAGCTGCCGAGATGGCCGCTGGCGAGCGACACCCAGTAGACCCCGTTGCGGTCGATATCTCCCCCGCGCGGACCGTAGCCGGGGAACGGCGGCTCGTAGAACTCCGCCAGCACGGTCGCTGGCGGATTGTCGCCGGGGATGATGCGCACGATGCCGCCGGGAAAGGCCTGCATCGTGCCCCAGATGGTCTTGTCGACGGGATTGTAGGCGATGGCATAGAGCGCGGCGACGATGCGCTTGTCCTTCGCCGGGTCGACCGGATCGTTGGGCCCGACATAGCCTTCGTCGCGCCTGCCATTGCCGTTGGTATCAAGAATGATCGGCGACCAGTTCTGCGCTTTCTGCTCGTCGCCGGTTTCGTCGAACAATTTGGTGTTGAGCCAGCCCACATAGCCCGCGCGAGCGCCGCCGGCCGAGAGCCAGAGCGTGTGGTTCTCGTCTTCGGCGAAGTTCAGATGATGCGTGGTGAAGCAGGTGTCGATCAGCGTGAGCTTTTCGGTCTTCGGGTCGTAGAACGAAAGCTGCCGGCCAGCCCGCTCGATCGGGAACAGCTTCGCCGAGGGATGGTCGGAGCCCTTGCGGCAGAACGCCGGCGTCGCCGCCTCGCGGATGCGGCTGGTGAACCATACCCGTCCCTTGTGGTCGAACATCGGATTGTGGGGCGTCGTGTGCGAGCCCCAAAGCTTCTCCTCGCCCCAGAAAGGTGACGGCAGCATGGGGTAGTCCGCCTGCTGCGCAATGAACATGTTGCGCGGCTTCACCGGCACGCGGGTGGCAAGCCTGACTTGGCTGGCGGTGTGTGTGACCGGATCGAGCACCGGTACGAGGTCGGTGGAGTCCTCGGTTGCGCCATAGATCTTGCCGTTGGCATTGACGGTCGGATTGCGCCGGTCGGTGGCGACCTCGTCGTGGACATAGTCCTTGGGCGTGCCCCAGTCCCACAAGGTGATGACGATGTTGCGCTCGACGCCTGCCGGCCGCGGCGGCCTCGATTTCGGCAGCTCGCCCGCCGCGATACGGCTGGTCCAGTCGGCGAAATTCTGCAACGCGTGCTGGGGATCGAGCGCATTGACGTTGCGGATCATGATCTCGGCCGCCGGGCCGACTTGCAGGCGGTTGACCCAGGCTGCGATCGGATCGTCGACCTTCGGCAGCCTGGGATTCATCAGGCGCGTCGGCTTGTTGCCGAGCTGGTGACAGGAACCGCAGCCCTGCGACTTAATGCTGGCGAGCCATTGCTGCTGGCTGCGCATCCTCTCGGACATTCCATTGCCCTTGGCCCCGGTGCCGGGGAACAGGCTCTTGTCCGGAATCCGCAGCATCGAATACCACCACTGTGCCGGGTAGTAGTCGGCTGCCACCTTCTCGTTCGGTGCGACAACGGCGGTGAGATTGAGGACTTTCCCCGGCGCGGCCGTCACCTTGGGGGAGTCGACGAGCCCGTAGCCGCGCACCCAGACGCTGTAATTGGCCTTGGGCAGCTCGGGCAGCAGGTAGCGCCCCCGATCGTCGGTGACGACGATCTTGACGAACTTGGTGGGCAGGTCGGTCGTCTCCGCGATCACCCAGACGCCGGCCTCCGGGCCGTTGTCGCCGGCGACCACGCCGCCGAGATCGCTGTCGCCGATGCTGACGGCGGCAGGCTGCGCGGCGCCATCGGTCGGGAAACCACAGAGCAGCGCGGCAATTCCGGCAGCCGCGAACGCCAGACGGATCGCTGTCCTCATCTCCCACTCCTGTCGTTTCGTCCCATGCGCGGGGGTCGTTGCCCGGGCGCGTTTGACGCTATCCATGCACAGTCCGCCAGGCTTCGCAACGCAGCGAAAGCGCAAAGCGGCGAGACGAAGTTGCCGATATGGCGGCGTCGCGCGAACGAGAGTTGCGCGTGCGTCACACACGCCGAGCCTTTTCTTGCGTTCTGCGCAGTCGCTCGCGGGCAGTCTTGATTTTGCCCGCATCCATGGGCACACACCGCGCCCGCTAGCCGAAGTGTCGGTTGGCGAACCGCCGGCGAGATACCATATCGACGGCATGACGAGGAACCCGATGCGCCGCATAGCCACAACCATAGCCGCGCTCAGCGCCGCCAACGCCCGGTCGTTCAATCGATCGAGCGACCAGGGCGTCATGCGCATGGGTCTGGGTTGTCGCGCGTATCGGCAATCCGGACCGGGACAACCGGACTAACCGGCGGCGGGCCATAAACCCTCCGCCGAACGGCAGGAGGGACCGCAATGCCCCGCAACAGTTTCAGACCAACCAGCATCCAACCGACCGGTCGTACGCCCACGGGCGCTGATATGCGCGCCGTGATGGGCGCGGCGAACGCCGATTCCTGGCGCGCACTCGCCAGCACAGCGGTGGCGTCGTTGCTGGTCGTCGCGCTCGCGGTCGTCGAAGCAGTATTCTCAAGGCCAGCCTCGTTGCTGGCGCAGCAATCTCTGCACCGCCGGTGACGCAACGATGGCGCTCGGCTTCCGATCGCCCCCTGCAGTTCTCGGATTTTTGCGCGTGGCGTGAACCTGCGCGCTGCGTCTTCGACTAAGTGCTTACGCACTTCCTGTTTCGCTGTTGACATTGTGAACGTCCAGAATTGGCCAGCGGCGTCTCGCTTCGCATGGAGCGGAAGTCCCTGTTGCAAGGTCGCTTCGTTTGCAGGAGCGGCGCCGCTGGCCATTTGTCAATTTTCCTTATCAATTTCAGCCTGCCTTACACTACCGCCGCCGCGCCGCCCTTGGCCCAGTCGACGACATGCAGCAGCGGCGCGCCGGCGCGGAAGTGCGCAAGGTTCTCGCGGAAGATCGCATCGAAGCATTCCGAGCCGTCCTTGCCAGTACCGGAGACGTGCGGCGAGAGCAGCACGTTGTCCATCCGCCACAGCGGGCTGTCGGCGGGCAGCGGCTCGACGGCGGTGACATCGATCGCCGCGCCGCCGACGCGGCCGTCGCCAAGCGCGCGTATGAGTGCCGCCTCGTCGACCAGTTCGCCGCGGCCGACATTGATCAGGAATGCGTCTGGCTTCATGCATGCGAATTGCGCCTCACCGATGAAGCCGACGGTGTTGGGCTCGACTGGCAGGCAGAGCACCACCGCGTCCGCCCGCGCCAGCGCATCGTGCAGGCGTCCGCGCGGAATGACTTCGTCGACGGTCGGCCCCGGCTTCGCCGCCCGGCTGACCGCGATCACGCGCATGTCGAACGCCTTCGCCTTGCGGGCGACCTCTTGTCCGATCGCCCCATAGCCGCAGATCACCAGCGTCGCCCCTTCGAGCGTCCGGATGGTCTCGTGCATCCGTTCGCGGATCCACTCCTTTCGCCCACGCGCGGCTTCGATCTCGCGCCAGCGGCGGAAGCTCGCCAGCAACAGCAGCATCGCATGCTCGGCAACGGTCGCGCCCTTGATCCCGGGGATGTTGCAGACCGGAATGCCGCGCGGCATCCCGAAGCGGATGCCGCGCTCGATGCCGGCAGTGGAGAACTGGATCCAGCGCAGCTTCTTGCCGCGCTCGATGATCATCGGCCCCATCGTTTCGTCGTAGACCCGGTTGTTGGCGATGAGGATTTCCGCATCTGCGATGACTTTCGCGAGCTCGTCGGCGGTCCTGACGACAGCAATGTCGAGGCCCTCATGACGGACGGCGAGCTTGAGCCAGCCGTCCTGCTCGAACTGTTGCATATAGACGGCGCGGATGCGGCGGTCGGAGGTCATCGGTTTGCCTGTGCGCGATCCGCCTGCTCGGCTATTCGTAGAAGACGCCTTCGATGACGACGCCCTTCGCGCCTTTGTTCGCCTTTTCGGATGCCGCGAAGGCTGACCCTTGCGCATCGCACCGGCCGCTGTTCTCGGCGCCGGTCGCGCCGCCGACCGGATGCCAGACATTACCGACGCGCAGAAGCACCAGCGGCTCCGGCGTGGCGCACTCGAACTTGTAGAACGCCCCCGCGGGAATGAGGATGCCCTCGTTGCGGCCAAGCTCGCGCGGCGGCTCGTCCGGCTGATAGAAGCGCGCCCTGCCCTGCAGCACGATGAAGGTGTGGTCTTCTTTGCTGTGCGCATGGAATTCGTTCTCGCCGCCCTCGGCGTAGCACTTTATGGCGATGTTCATCGCTCCCGTCTCGCCCTTGCAGGAGGCGAGGATGTTGTGGCTGCGGCCTTTGCTGAGGAGCGGCGTCCGCAATCGAAAGGTCTGCGCCGGGATCGTGGTGGTGTCGGTCATGGTCATGAGCGTGCTCCGTCGCGCTACGCGGGGATTTACTTGCCGGATGAGAGTTGCCGGCCGATCGCGACGACCGGCTTCGGCGTAGAGTAGATGCGTTGCACCAGCTTCTGCACCGCGTCGCCCGAGATGGCATGCAGCCCCACGTGCTGCTTTTCCGCGTCCGCCAAAAACTCCGGGTCCTTGACGGTCGCGTCGAAGGCGCGGCGCAGGAGTGCGATGCGGTCCTTCGGCACGCCCGGCGGCGCGAAGAACGGCCGCCCCATTTCGAGCGGTGCCAGCAGGAGATCGGCTAGCTGTCGGTGCTCATCGGTCTTCGCAAAATCGAGGATCAACGGCATGTTTGGCAAATCTCGGTGCTTGCTCATGCCAAACTGCGCCAGCACATTGATCTTCTTCTCCTTGATCCAGTGCGGATAGCGCGAGACGATCGAGTCCCAGCCGAGCCCGCAGCGCCCCTGCACCTCGCCCTTCTCCATTGCGAGGTGCACGGATCCGCTGCCCTTGTAGCCAAGCACGATGCGGATCCTGCTGCCGGCGATGTGGTTCAGCATCTTGGCGTGGACCGAGTCGGAGGCCGTCGGCCCGCTCGAGCCCATGACGATCTCGGCCTTGCGCGTATCCGCGACGGTGCGGAACGGCGTCGCGTGCCAGGATACGCAGACCGGGATCTCGTTGTTGAGGCTGCCGATCCAGTTCAGCTTGAGGCCTTCGATCAGCGTTGCCGACACGCCCATCAGCGGATCGAAGGCGATATTGCGAATGGTGATTCCGAACGCCGTGCCATCGCGCGGCGCGACATTATAAACGTGGTTCATCGCCTGCCGCCCGCCGCCCGCCGGCATGTTCTTGAACACGAAAGTCGGCGCACCCGGAATGTGCCGGCTCATATGCCGTCCCAACAGGCGGCCGTATTGGTCGTAGCCGCCGCCGCCGGGCGTGCCGATGAACATGTCGATCTGCTTGCCCTGGTAGAATTCGGCGGCCGGCTGCGCGATCGCCACGCCAGGCAAGAACATGCCCGCGGCGGCAAGCGACACCACGACAAGGCAACGACCCTGGTCCATCCATTTCCTCCCGCACGTATCGGCGCTTGGAGAGAACCATAGGTCCAATCACGGACAGGCACAATCCGCGACAATTTTTCGCGGCCGGCCTTCGCTGCTGCGCGGCTTGGCGCGGCAGGAACGCAATATGACGAAGGCTGTCGCGCGTATCGCGCGCGAAGGTGGTTTGCTCCGTTACGCATCTTGTGAGACGGCCCGACTGTCTATCGGGCGAGAGGGATTCGCTCTCCCTACGGAGCGCCATTCCACGGATCGGTTGTCAGCATCCGGCTGAGAGCAACGGATCCGATCGTTCGATGACGCTGGAGCAGAAGAGGACGTCTATCTCACCATCGTCGAACGGAAGCCGATCCTGCGCGCCATCGACATGCAGCGTTTTGAAGCCGAACTTCTCTCGCGCGGTCTCGATGGCCTTCTCACTATAGTCGGCCACGATGAAATTCTTTCGGAACGGCAGCATGCTGCCAAAGTACTCGCCTGTTCCACCTCCCAGATCGACAATTTTTGTCGTGTCATCAGCGTTGAACAGACGCTTGAATAATTCTCCCCGCTGCGCCCTTGCACGCGCGGAGAATTCGCTGCCGAACTTCTTCAGCATGCCCACTCACCTTCTCAAGATGACCGATCTATCGTGTCCCGGCACAATCGGGCCACAACGTGGCGTGCCGGTGACAGTAAGGCATGCGTCCGAGGTCGCATCATAGTACCGGACCTTCGGATCGCTTCGTCCGGTTTGATCAAGTCAGAGAATGGCTTAAGTCAGCGAGCGGCTTATCCGTCGTTTTCAGAACGGCGGCGGCGTTGAAGCTCACAGCCCGGAGATGGCTCAGCGTTCCATAGCCGACCGCCTGCGATCGACGGCGCGCGTGTCTCGTCGACGATGCGCAAGTCGAGCGCACCGATGAGCGCCGCACGCTCCGCCTCCGCGCTTTTCATGGCGGCGCCCGCCTGCAGCAGCGTGGAGCGGCTCGTCCCGAACATCACGACACCGCCGATCATCGCCGACAGCGAGACGATCATGCCAAGGCTGTTGAACCGAACGGCGCCGACCATCATCGCGACGAGCCAGATCGCGCCGGCGACGCCCGCAATCTTCGCGATCAGCATCGCCTTGCCGCAACGCTCGACGGACTTCGTAAGCTCCTCGATCTGCCCTTCGAGAAGCGAAATCCGATCGCTGAAATCCACGTCAGTCATGTGCATCATAATCGCGGGCGTAGCTCAGTGGTCGAGCAGCGGTCTTCCAAACCAAAGACGCGGGTTCGATTCCCGCCGCCCGCTCCAGTTCGCGTTCATACGCTCCCTTCGTCTAGTGGCTAGTGGTCCGATTCTAACATTCGCATCCCGTTTGGGCAGCGATTTTGCGAATGTTTAGAATCAAAGGACCACTAGCAAATATAGGTTGCTAGTGGAGTTTTGAATTTGACATTCGCATCGCGTGCCCGCGGAAAGGTCGGTAGCGAATGTCAAATCCACTCCACTAGGATCGCAGTTTTTCAAGTCGCAAAAGACGGGTCGGAACCGTCAGGGAGCGCCAGTCTTCGCCCGCCGACCTATCCTTTGGCCAGCAAGCCCCGTGTCGCTGCTTCGGCCGGCCTTCGCGAAGGCACACGCTCAGGCCTCGGGCTTCCCTCGCCGGCCAAATAGCATCGTGATGGTGCGCCGGTTAAGGTAACCGTCCTTGAACGCAATCCGGTCGCCCTTGTGAAAAAGAGGTCGGAGTCGAAGATAACCGCGCGGTTGGCCTTGTACGGAACGATAGTCGGCTTGGCATGAGACTATCCGACCTGTTCCTGCAACGTGAGCGTGTAGGGAGCTTGGCCGGGCGGCATGACCCGTTGAAAGACAGCCGCGCCATAGGTGCCGCACTGCTAACGCAGCGGGACCTTCGGTCGGACAGGTTTGACTCTGCACCGCCGCCCTATCTACTTGATTCATAGGTAGATTACGGCAGGATCGGACTGTAGCGGTAAAACCCCCGGTTCCGGGGGGCCCGGGGCGCCCGGACACACGATAATCTCGCTGGACGGCAAGCCTCGAACCAAACCGCCCGTCCACGTGACTAAGCTATCGAACAGCCGTCAATCCGGTATCCCGGAATGGTCCGGGCAGAGACGGCAGGGCCGACCGACAACCACGGCCGCGTTAGTGAGCCTCGCTGAGGCTTTGGGGAGAGACCGATGGCGACGCCCACGCAGAATTCGATTGGAGTAACGACCTTCGATCCGAATGGGTATGGCATCTATACGTCGCTGCTTCACGGCACGAAGTGGGGTGGCGCGCTCGGCACCGGCGTGCAGCTCAATTGGAGCTTCCCGACCTACGGGACCTCATCCTTCCTGTCGAACTATTCCGCGCTGCAGGAGTATCTGGGTGGATTCCGCGCCTTCACCCCTTCCGAGCAGGGTATCACAACAACCGCCCTGGCCGCGGTCACGACGCTGTGCGGATTGAGCGCCTACTTCACCAGCGACGGCGCCACGGTCGGCGAGCTGCGCTTCGCGGGTACCGACAGAGGCTCACCGGGCGAGGCCGCGCATGCCTATCTGCCGGCGAACGACCCGTCGTCCGGCGACGTCTGGATGCTGAACAGCCAATGGCACACCAATCACGACTCAGGTTTCCCCAGAGGCGGCTACGACTACATCGCGCTGGTGCACGAAATCATGCACGCGGTCGGCGTCAAGCATCCCTTCGAAGGTCCGGTTCCGATCGACAACGTCTACGACAGCTACCGCTACTCGATCATGAGCTACGAATCGAAGGCGGGCACCAACAGCAATTACGCGTCGTTCTATCCCACCACGCCGATGTATCTGGACATCGCCGCGCTGCAAATCCTTTACGGAAAGGATACGCAGACCAACAAGGGCAACAACACCTACACGTACTCGCAGGGCACCAAGTACTGGGAAACGATCTACGACGCCGGCGGCACCGATACGATCGTCTATCGGGGCACGAGCAGCAGCGTGATCGATCTGCGGATCGGCTTTTTCAGCACCGTCAGCGATCCGATAGCGCTTTCCGACAACACCACGGCACGCGACCTGGTCTGCATCGGACCGAGCACCAACATCGAGCGCGCCACCGGCGGCAACGGCAATGACAAGCTGATCGGAAATTCGCTGGCGAACATACTCACCGGCAATAGCGGCAATGACGGCCTCTATGGCAACAGCGGCAACGACGTCCTCTCCGGCGGCGCCGGCAGGGACAGCCTGTCCGGCGGCGCCGGCACTGACCGTCTGGTCGGCTCGACCGGCAGCGACCGGCTGACCGGCGGCTCCGGCAAGGATTTCTTCGACTTCAAGGGCGCGCTGAATTCGTCGAACGTCGACACGGTCTTCGACTTCATCGCGCGGGACGACACGATCCGGGTCGACAACGCCTACTTCACGAAGCTCTCCAACGGAGCGCTCAGCTCTTCGGCCTTCTGGATCGGCTCGCGCGCCCACGACAGCAACGACCGCATCATCTACAACAAGTCGAACGGCGACCTGATCTACGACACCAACGGCAGCAGTGCCGGCGGCGCCATCGTGTTCGCCCACCTGGATCGCGGCCTCAGCCTGACCAAGGCAGACTTCATCGTGATCTGATCGCGGCCAAAGCGACGATCCTGTGAAGGGGCGGCGTCTGCTGCCCCTTTCCGTTTCACGATGCCAAGCCGTCAAGCAACGACGTCGGGCGGCGGCGCGCAAACACCTCACCCGGGGGGTGTAGCTCAGCGGCAGAGCGGCGGTCTCCAAAACCGCGTCAGCGCGGGTTCGATTCCTGCCTCCCCCGCCAATTGCTCTGGACGTTCACAACCGTCGCAGGCGCGCTCCGCCCCTTTGCCTTTCCGGCTGCTTTGGATGCAGAATGAAGGCAACATGGACATATGGGGGAAACCGATGCTTGCAAGGCTGGCCATCGTCGTGAGCACGGCGCTGCTCGCAATATCACCCGCGAGTGCACAATCCGTCGCGGAATTCTACCGGGGCAAGACCATCCAGTTGCTGATCGGCTTCACGGCCGGCGGCAACTACGACTACAGCGGGCGCCTTCTCGCCCGGCACATCGGACGGCACATCCCGGGCAATCCGAACGTGGTGCCGCAGAACATGCCCGGCGCCGGAAGCCTGCGGCTGGCCAACGCCCTGTACAACGTCGCGCCCAAGGACGGCACCACGTTCAGCATGGTGGGCCGCGGCATATCGATGGAACCGCTGCTCGGCACCAACGCGGCCAAGTTCGACTCGCGGCGCTTCACCTGGATCGGCAGCGTGAGCAACGAGACCTCGGTGTGCGTCTCCTGGCGCACCTCCAAGATCAGGACCTGGAATGACTTTCGCTCGACGCCGTCCACCGTCGGCGGCCAGGGGCCCGGCTCCGACGACGACATGTTCACGAACATGCTCCGCAATATCCTGGGCGTGAAGGCCCGTCTCGTGGCCGGATATCCGGGCGGCAACGAAATGAACCTCGCACTGGAGCGGGGCGAGATCGACGTCCGCTGCGGCTGGTCTTGGGGCAGCATCAAAACCACCCGGGCCAGTTGGGTGGCCAACAAGCAGCTCAACCTGATTTTGCAGATCGCGTTGCAGAAGGCGCGCGATCTTCCGGACGTTCCGCTGGTCATGGATTATGCGAAGACCGATCGCGCCCGGCAAATCCTTCAGGCAATCCTGAGCCGGCAGCAGATGGCATGGCCCTTCACCGCGCCGCCCGACGTGCCGAAGGACCGCGCCGCCGCGCTGCGCGCTGCATTCGACGCAACCATGCGCGATCCCGAATACCTCGCCGAAGCCAAGAAGCGCGGACTGGAAGTCAATCCGATGAGCGGGATGGAGATCGACAAGCTGATCGCCGGGATCTATGCCACGCCGCCGGACGTGATTGCGGCAGCCAAGACGGCAATGTCGGCCGGCACGAAATAGGCTGCGAAAGCGCGTCCAAACAATCGGGGGGCGCCGACAGGGAGGACATGATGGCCAAACGCACGCACGCCCGTGCGGGCATCGCCTGCCATGCCCTGCTGGCATTGCTGACGGTCGCGACGCCCGGTCAAACCCAGCCGGCCGCGGACTTCTACCGCGGGCGAACGGTCCACCTGCTGATCGGCTACACCGCCGGCGGCAATTACGACCTCAATGCGCGTGTGCTCGCGCGCCATATCGGCAGGCACATCCCCGGTAACCCGAGCATCGTGCCGCAGAACATGGCCGGCGCCGGCAGTCTGAGGCTTGCCAACTTCCTCTACAACGTCGCGCCCAAAGACGGTACCGTGTTCGGCATGATCGGCCGCGGCGTGCCGATGGAGCCACTGCTCGGCTCAGGCGCAACAAGTTCGACACCCGGCGCTACACCTGGATCGGCAGCATCAGCGACGAAACCACGGTGTGCGCGATCTGGCACACCTCCAAGGTGAAAAGTTGGAACGACATGCTGTCGAAACCGTTCCTGGTCGGCTCGCAGGGGCCCGGCTCGGACGAGATGTTCGCGCTCATGATCAGCAACATCTTCGGCGTGAAGCTTCGCGTCGTCAGCGGGTATCCGGGGGGCAACGAGATCAATCTCGCCATGGAGCGCGGCGAGGTCGACGGCCGCTGCGGCTGGTCGTGGGGAAGCGTGAAGGCCACGCGGGCCGACTGGCTCGCCCGCAAGCAGATCAACCTGCCGCTGCAGATCGCCCTGCGAGGTGCACCCGACCTGCCGGACGTCCCGCTGGTCACGACGTTCGCGCGCAACGACCGCGATCGGCAGATTTTGCGTGTCGTGCTCGGCCGCCAGCAGATGGCATGGCCGTTCGTGGCCCCGCCCGGCCTGCCGAAAGATCGCGCCGCGACGCTGCGCAAGGCCTTCGACGCAACCATGCGCGATCCCGCCTATCTCGCGGAAACGAAGCAGCGCGGGCTCGAAGTCGATCCGATGACCGGGGCCGAGGTCGACAAGCTGATCGGCGAGGTCTACGCAACGCCCCCGGACGCGATCGCCGCCACCCGAAAGGCGATCTCGAGCAGCGGAAAGTAGCGAGCACCAGAGAAGGACGACGCCGCTACTCCGCAGCCTGCGGACTGGCTTCGCGGATCGCCCGCCAGACCCGCTCCGGCGTCGCCGGCATCTCGATATGGCGGACGCCATAGACCGAAAGCGCGTCCACAATCGCGTTCGCCACCGCCGGCATCGCACCGACGCAACCGGCTTCTCCGCAGCCCTTGACGCCGAGCGGATTGGTCGGTGTCGGCACCGGGTGGGAGTGGATTTCGAGCGCGCTGATGTTGTCCGCGCGCGGCATCGCATAATCCATGAACGAACCGGTAGTAAGCTGGCCGGAATCCGGATCGAAATGGATGTCTTCCATCAGGATCTGTCCGATGCCCTGCGCGACACCGCCAGTGATCTGGCCGTACACCAGAAGCGGATTGATGATGGTGCCGACATCATCCACCACGCTGTAGCGCACGATATCGACATGGCCGGTTTCCTGGTCGATCTCGACCTCGCAGACATGCGCGCCGTTGGGGAAGTTCTCGACATCTGCGTAAAAAATCGACGTGGAGGTCAGCCCCACCTCCATTCCCTTCGGCAATTTCGCGGGATTGTTGGCGGCGCGTGCGACGTCGCCGATGGTCATGGTCTGATTGGACTTGGACGAGGAGAACATGCCGTCCTCGAACTTGATGTCCTCCACGGCAATCTTGAGCGCGTGCGCCGCGATCTTCTGGCCCTTCTCGATCACCTTGTCGGCGGCCGCAGCCATCGCGCATCCGCCGAGGGTCGCGGAGCGGGAGCCACCGGTCCCCTCGCCGTAGAATACCGTGTCGGTGTCGCCCGAAATGTAAGTGACGTCTTTCGGATCGACGCCGAGCCGGTCGCAGACGATCTGCTTGAACGCGGTCTCGTGGCCCTGACCCTGATTGTTCGAGCCGGAGAACAATGTGATCGTGCCGCCACGATCGAAACGAATCTCGGCGCCTTCGGTGCCGGGCGCGGCAGCGCGTTCGATCGTGTTGGACATGCCGATGCCGCGCAGCTTGCCGCGCCTCTTCGATTCTGCACGGCGCTTCTCGAAGCCCTTGATGTCAGCCAATTCCAGGGCGTCTTCCATAACGTGGGCAAAGTCGCCCGAGTCATAGGTGAAGGTGAGCCCGGTCTTGAATGGCATCGCCTCGGGTGGAATCGAATTG
>JBOHIG010000106.1:0-1619 GCA_050725815.1 Xanthobacteraceae bacterium | reverse complement strand
CCTCGACTTTCGGCCGGCTCATGACCGAGATCGCGAGATTCGACGGCGTGCCGCCGAACATGTCGGTGAGGATGGCAACACCTTCGCCGGTATCAACGCGCTTGACCGCTTCGATGATGTCCTTGCGCCGCTGCTCGACGTCGTCATCGGGGCCGATGGTGACCGCCTCGATCTGCGACTGCGGGCCGACGACATGTTCCAGTGCGGAGCGAAACTCGACGGCGAGCCGCCCGTGCGTGACCAGAACGAGACCGATCATGGAGAACTCCTCGCGGGCGCGTTAGGTGCGCCGCGCGAAAGGGCCATCATCTTGACCATCCAAAGGCTGCGCGCAAGGGCCTGTACATTGAATTTTGAGCGGTATTGCATTGCATAAAGCACGTGTCTACGCGCCTTCTCCGCGAAGCCGGATCAGCACCGCCCGGCATGCATCGTCGCCGGCTGCGACCGCCAGCCGCGGCAGCCGGAGGCCGCAGATTTCGCATTCCATGGCGGCCGGCTCCGGCAACCGGCTGGCGTCGGCGGCCGCGAGATCGGCCACGAGGCCGACGACCGCCACCGGCTCGTAGGGAAGGCGGCGAATACCGACGCCGCGCATCTCGATTGATCCCGTGAGCGCATCCGGCGGTCGCGCAAGCAGCCGGCCGTGGCCGGCGCTGAGCTCGACGCGGTCGTCCGCGACCAGTCGCGCGAAACCGGCGAGACCTACGCGCGCTGCGTCGAGCAGGGCGAGCACCAGCCGCGATTTGCCGCTGCCGGCCGCGCCGCGGATGAGCACCGCACGATTGCCGACCAGCACCGCCGAGGCATGCACGGTGGATGCCGCCATCACGTCCCCGGAAGACGAACGATGAAGCGCGCGCCGAGCACTTCGGGTTCTTCGCCCTGCGCCGCCACGCTCATGCGGTTCTCGACCCACAGCTTGCCGGCATGCGCCTCGATGATCTGCCGTGAGATCGACAAGCCGAGGCCGGAGTTCTGCCCGAAGCCCTGATCCGGCCGGTCGGTGTAGAAGCGCTCGAATATCTTCGTTATCGCATCGGGAGAGATGCCGGGGCCGTCGTCGTCCACGACGATCTCGACCTCGTTGCGCAGCCTGCGGCAGATGACGCGAACGGCGCCGCCCGCCGGCGAGAAAGACCGCGCGTTGTCGATGAGATTGTCGATCACCTGGGCGAGCCGCGAATCGTGCCCCGGCACCACGAATGCCTGCGAGCCGCCGCCTTCGAAGCTCAGCGTGACGGGGACATTGCCGCCTTCCTGCCGGACCTCGTTGGCGACGGTGACGACCATGGTGAGCAACTCGGTGAGATCGACCGGGCTCGCCTCCTGGCGCTGCATCTCGGCGTCGAGGCGGCTCGCATCGGCGATGTCGGAGATCAGCCGATCAAGCCGCTGCACGTCGTGCTGGATGACCGCGAGCAGGCGGGCGCGGCTGTCGTCGTTGCGGGCGAGCGGCAGCGTCTCGACCGCGGAGCGCAGCGAGGTGAGGGGGTTCTTCAATTCGTGCGCGACGTCGGCGGCGAAACTCTCAATCGCCTCGATGCGGCTGTAGAGCGCGTTGGTCATATCCCGCAGCGTGCCGGACAAATGTCCAATCTCGTCTCGCCGCCGGGTGA
>JBOHIG010000105.1:0-10973 GCA_050725815.1 Xanthobacteraceae bacterium | reverse complement strand
GACCGGCACCGGCCCCTGCCGTCGCGATCGACGGTGGCCGCGCGCCGATCCCCTCGGCCGGCCTCGGTGCGCCCCTGGTCTCGGCGCCGACCCCCGGCAAGCGCTCGAACATGCCGAGCGCGCCCTCTCCGCCGCTGGCGCCGACCGCGACCGACACGCGGCATTCCGAGGCCTATTACGAGACCAAGGGCACGATATTCGGCGCCCTGATCGAGGCCATCGACCTCGCCCAGCTCGCCAAGCTCGACGCCGATTCCGCGCGCGAGGAAATCCGCGACATCGTCAACGAGATCATCGCGATCAAAAATGTCGTCATGTCGATCTCCGAGCAGGAAGAGCTGCTCGACGACATCTGCAACGACGTGCTCGGCTTCGGCCCGCTTGAACCGCTGCTGGCGCGCGACGACATCGCCGATATCATGGTCAACGGATCCGGCACGACCTACATCGAAGTCAAAGGCAAGATCCAAAAGACCGGCATCCGCTTCCGCGACAACCAGCAGGTGCTGAACATCTGCCAGCGCATCGTCAGCCAGATCGGCCGGCGTGTCGATGAATCCTCGCCGATTTGCGACGCGCGCCTCCCCGACGGCTCGCGCGTCAACGTTATCGTCCCGCCGCTGGCGCTGGATGGGCCTGCGCTTACCATCCGCAAATTCAAGAAGGACAAGCTCACCCTCGACCAACTCGTGAGATTCGGCACGATCACGCCGGAAGGCGCCGATATCCTGAAGGTCATCGGACGCTGCCGCATCAATACGCTGGTGTCGGGCGGCACCGGCTCCGGCAAGACCACGCTGCTCAATTGCCTCACGCAGTTCATCGACGACGACGAGCGCATCATCACCTGCGAGGACGCGGCCGAATTGCAGCTCCAGCAGCCGCACACGGTCCGGCTCGAAACCCGCCCGCCCAATCTCGAGGGCGAAGGCCAGATCACCATGCGCGACCTGGTCCGGAACTGCCTGCGCATGCGGCCGGAACGCATCATCGTCGGCGAAGTCCGCGGACCCGAGGCGTTCGACCTGCTGCAGGCCATGAATACCGGCCATGACGGCTCGATGGGAACGCTGCACGCCAACAGCCCGCGTGAAGCGCTCTCGCGCGTGGAATCGATGATCACCATGGGCGGCTATTCGCTGCCCTCGCGCACGATCCGCGAAATGATCTGCGGCTCGATCGACGTGGTCGTGCAGGCGGCCCGCCTGCGCGACGGCTCCCGCCGCATCACCCACATCACCGAGGTAATGGGCCTGGAAGGCGACGTCATCATCACGCAGGATCTCCTGGTCTATGATCTGATGGGGGAGGACGCGCAGGGCAACATCATCGGCCGCCACCACTCGACCGGCATCGGCCGGCCGAAGTTCTGGGAGCGGGCGCGCTACTATGGCGAGGAGCAGCGCCTCGCCGCCGCACTCGACGCCGCCGAGGCTGTCAGCCAAGACCAGCCGGCCTGAGCGGAGCGCCGGCTATGCAGATGCTCGCCGTTTTCTTCCTGGTCACTCTCTCAATCGGAGGCGCCGCCTGGGTGTTCGTTTATCCGATGCTGTCCGGCGAGCGTAAAGCCGAGCGGCGCAAGGACACCATCGTCAAGACCGGGACGGTGCCGGCGCGCACGCCGCGCAACGCGCCGAAATCGCGCCGCGAGCAGGTGGAGGGAACCCTCAAGGAACTCGAAGCGCGGCAGGCCAAGGCGCGGTCCGTGCCTCTGGCGATGAAAATATCGCAAGCCGGCCTCACCTGGTCGAAGCGACGTTACATCATCATCAGCGTCGCGCTTGGCATTGGCGCATTTTTGCTGTTCCACATGATCGACGCCGGCCTGCTGCCGGCGCTCGGCGCGGGATTCGCAGCCGGCTTCGGCCTGCCGATGTGGATTCTCAAGTACCTGAAGAAACGGCGCGAGACGAAGTTCCTCAACGCGTTTCCAGATGCAGTGGATACCATCGTGCGTGGCATCAAGGCCGGCCTGCCGTTGCTCGACAGCATGCGAATGATCGCCTCCGACGCGCCGGAGCCGGTCAAGAGCGAGTTCCAGTCGATCGTCGAAACGCAGGCGATCGGAATGCCGATCGGCGAGGCCTGCGGCAAGCTTTACGAGCGCATTCCGGTCGCCGAGGCGAACTTCTTCGGAATCGTCATCGCGATTCAGCAGAAGGCCGGCGGTAACCTCTCCGAGGCGCTTGGCAATCTTTCGCGCGTACTGCGCGACCGCAAGAAGATGAAGGCCAAGATTCAGGCGATGTCGATGGAAGCAAAGGCTTCGGCGTCGATCATTGCGTGCCTTCCGGTAGCCGTGATGGCGCTCGTCTATATCACCAGCCCGCAATACATCTCGCTGCTGTGGACCGATCCGATGGGTCGCGTGATGCTCGCCGCTTGCGCCGCGTGGATGTCGATGGGCGTCCTCGTCATGCGCAAGATGATCAATTTCGACTTCTGATGTCCGTGTGGCGGTTCAGAAGTCCGCAAGGTCGTTGCAGCAAGTCCGAATTGCGGACTTCTGAACCTGAGCCACACGGGAGCTAAGAAGTTGCTAGTGGTCCTTCGATTCCGAAGTTCGTATCGGGGGATGCTGCAAGATAGTACGAACTTCGGAATCGGACGCTAGCGTGTCATGATCGACCTGATTGCCGAGCACCTGACCAACACGCGATCGCTGGCGATGATCTTCGCCGCGGTCGCGGCGGTTGCAACCGTGCTCACTTTCGCGATGCCGTTGCTCGTACCCGACGCGCTGGGGAAGCGCATGAAATCGGTGGCGGTCGAGCGGGAAAAGATCCGCCAGCGCGAGCGCGAACGGCTGGCGCGCGGCGAGAAGGTCGCGTTGCGCCGCACGCCCAAGCAATACATGCAGACGATCGTCGAGCAGTTCAATCTGAACAAATGGCTCGGCCAGGAGGAAGCGCGCGCGCTGCTGATGCAGGCCGGCTATCGCGGCCAGGCGCCCTATGTCACGTTCCTGTTCTTCAGGCTGTTGATGCCGGCCGTGATGCTGGCGTTTTCGCTGTTCTACGTCTTCGTCGTCATCCAGCTCGATCAGCCGATGGCCGTAAAGATCGGGCTCTGCCTTGCCGCAACCTATCTGGGCATCCAAGTCCCCGGCCTCTACATCAAGAACAAGATCGCCAAGCGCCAGCTTTCGATCAAGCGCGCATTCCCGGACGCGCTCGACCTGCTGCTGATCTGCGTCGAATCCGGCATGTCGATCGAGGCGGGGTTCAAGAGGGTCTCGGGCGAGATCGGCTCACAGTCGATTCCGCTGGCCGAAGAGCTGATGCTGACGACCGCCGAGCTGTCCTATTTGCAGGACCGCCGGCAGGCCTATGAGAACCTCGCCAAGCGCACCAACATCGAGGGCGTGAAGTCGGTGTGCATGGCGCTCCAGCAGGCCGAGCGTTACGGCACGCCGCTCGCCCAGACGCTGCGCGTGATGGCGCAGGAGAATCGCGACATGCGTATGTCGGAAGCCGAGAAGAAGGCGGCCGGCCTGCCGCCCAAGCTCACCGTTCCGATGATCCTGTTCTTCCTGCCCGTGCTGTTCGTCGTCATCTTGGGCCCGGCGGCCATCAGGGTCATGCAGATGAACCTGATGAATTAGCGGTGGCGCAGATCAACTGCGCCCGGACCGCCTTGCGGCCGCGCTCTGTTGCGACAGCAACTGCCGCAGATAGGCGACATTGGCGGCCGCTTCGGCGGGCGGCAGATCGGCGCGTGCGATCGCCTCGGCTTCGGCGAAGCGGCCTTGCAGTCCCACGACCAGTGCCAGATTTTGCCGCACCCGCGGATCGACGCGCCGTCCACCCGCGGTCGCACGCTTGAGCGTCGCCTCCGCCCGCGGAAGGTCGCGCGACAGCGCATAGGACAGGCCGAGATTGGAGAGCACCGACGGCTCGTCGGGCACGATGCGCAACGCGGTCATATAGTAGCGCCGCGCATCCTCGTTGCGCCCGACCTGGTCGAGCACGGCGCCCTGGACATTGAGGATACGCCAATCCGGCCGGTCGGGCGTGTGTGCGCGATTGAGCACCTCCAGCGCCTGCTTGTAGTTGCCCACATCGGCGAGCGCGCGCCCATAGGCGCCGAGCAGTTGCATGTTGGAAGGATTGTGGATCGAGGCCTGCTCGAGCACGGCGACGGCCTGCGCACGCTGGCCGTTGACGCGCAAGGCATGCGCATAATTGATGGCGACGGCAGGATCGCGGGGATTGGTGCGGTAGCGGTTGCCCCAGGCCGCGACCGACTGATTGCCGTGGGCACCGGTTTGAGGCGGCGCCGCGGCCATGGCGTAGGAGGCGTCCGGCTGCGCCGTCCGCGCGGTCTGGCAGGCCGACGTCGATGCCGCCAGCAAAGCCGCCAGCGATACGGCCGCGATCCGCCTGACACGTCGGGTTTCGCCGGAAAGTGCTTGCACAGTCATGGAGGTCACGCAGGTCCCGGGCCGCCCCAGCCAGACTTCCGCAATAAAGCGTTAACCCTAATGAGTGGTTAACCGGAGCCCGGTGGTTCCTCCCGGCCTCGCCTTCTCCGAGCCCCCCCGGCCGTGCTAGCTGGAACCGAAGCGACGGGCCATTCTCCATGCATCAAGCCTTCCTGCGGCGCGGCACGGCGCCTACAGTTCCGATCACCTTTGCGACACCGGCAGATTGGCCTGACCTGCGGGCCGGGCTCGACGCGCGCACGCGCGCGTTTGCGGAGGCTGCCGGCTTCGAGCCCAAGCCCGGCCGCCACGTCCTGCTGCCAACAGCGGACGGCGGCCTCGCCGGCGTACTGTTCGGGATCGAGCCGGCGGAGGACGCGGTCAAGGATACGTTCCGGCCCGGCGCGCTGGCCGGCCTGCTGCCCGCCGGCGACTATCGGTTCGCGAATGCGCCGCACGATGCGCGGCTCGCAGCCATTGCCTTCGCGCTCGGCGCCTACCGTTTTTCGCGCTACCGCAAGGCCGACGACAAGCAGTTCCGCCTCGAACTGCCCGAAGGCGTCGACGGCGATGACGCAAGCCGCATTGTCGAGGGCGTCTGTCTCGCGCGCGACCTGATCAACACGCCGGCGAACGACATGGGACCGCCCGATCTCGAGCATGCGGCGCGCTCGCTTGGGGCACGTCATGGAGCGACGGTTTCGGTGATCATCGGCGAACGGCTGCTCGAAGAGAACTTCCCGCTTGTGCATGCGGTCGGCCGCGCCGCCGACCGGGCGCCGCGCCTGATCGACATCGCCTGGGGCGATCCCGCTCACCCGAAGGTGACGTTGATCGGCAAGGGGGTGTGCTTCGACACCGGCGGCCTCGACATCAAGTCCGACGCCGGCATGCTCAACATGAAGAAGGACATGGGCGGCGCGGCGTCCATGCTCGCGCTGGCGCACATGCTGATGTCGCGCGGCATCAGGATGCGGCTGCGGGTTCTCATCCCGGCCGTCGAGAATGCGATCGCGGGCTCTTCCTTCCGCCCGCGCGACATTTACCGCTCACGCAAGGGACTGACGGTCGAGATCGGCAATACCGACGCCGAGGGGCGCCTGATCCTGGCCGACGCGCTCTCGCTCGCCGATGACGAAGCGCCCGATCTGATCGCCGACATGGCGACGCTCACCGGCGCAGCGCGCGTTGCGCTTGGCGCCGAGGTGGTGCCGTTCTACACCGACGACGATGCTCTTGCTTCGGAGCTTAGCGCCTGCGCCGCGTCCGAGAACGATCCGCTCTGGCGGTTGCCGCTATGGCGGCCTTACGACCAGTTGCTCGATTCCAAGGTCGCCGACGTCAACAACGTATCGACCGGCGGCTTCGCCGGCTCAATCACGGCCGCACTTTTCCTTCGCCGCTTTGTTGGCCAGGCCAAGGCCTGGCTGCATTGCGATATCTTTGCCTGGAACCAGACGGCGCGGCCGGGCCGCCCCGAGGGCGGCGAATGCCAGGCGGCGCGGGCGCTCTACGCGCTGCTGGTCTCGCGCTATGGCTGACCCACGGTCATGAATCCGCACGATCCGCGCATCACGCCGGCACGGCCGGATCTCGCGGCCAGGCATCTCGAGGGCAAGGTCGAGGCGGCACGCTTCGTGGACGGCGCGTTGCGCGAGGTGGTCGCGCCGCAAGCGCCGCTGCGGCGCGAGCCGTCGCCGGATGCTCCGCTCGACACCGAGGCGCTCAGGGGCGAGCGCGTCATGGTCTACGAGACGATCGAGGAAGGCTGGTCGTGGGGCCAGTTGCAGAATGACAGCTATGTCGGCTGGATGCCTACGGAAGCGTTGCGCGAGCCCGGGCCGCCGCCGACCCATGCCGTGGCGGCGCTACGGACGCTGGTGTTTCCGGGGCCGTCGATCAAGCTTCCGCCGCTGGAAGCGCTGTCGCTTGGCTGCCGGCTCGCGGTCAGCGGTATTGAACCACCGTTTGCTATCACCGAGGCGCACCGATATGTGCCGCTCCGGCACCTCATCGGCACCGAAGAAGCGCAGGACGACGCCGTGTCGGTCGCCGAACAATTCACCGGCGCTCCGTATCTCTGGGGCGGAAAGACCAGCTTCGGCCTCGACTGCTCGGCGCTGGTGCAGCTTGCAATGACCGCGTGCGGAATAATCTGTCCGCGCGACAGCGACATGCAGGAGAATTCGCTCGGGCGGCCAATTACGCCCGCGGACGATTTCTCCAATCTCAGGCGCGGCGATCTGATGTTCTGGAAGGGGCATGTCGCCATCGTCCGCGACGCCTCGACGATCGTGCACGCCAACGCCCATCACATGGCGGTCGCCGCCGAGCCGATCGCCGACGCCGTCACGCGCATTCGCGCTGCCGGCTGCGAGCTTTCCAGCGTCAAACGGCTGGATCAGTAGCCACGCCGGCGGTCCACCACGTGCTCGAACGGCATCCCGACCTCGAAGCGATCGATCTGCCGCAAGATGTTGGTGACGATGGCGCGCGGCGATGACGCCGCCGCGCAATGCGGCGTGACTGTTATCTTCTGGTGAGACCAGAGCGGGCTGGTGATCGGCAGCGGCTCGCTCGGAAAGACGTCGAGCGTCGCACCCGAGAGCGTTCCCTCGTCAAGCGCGGCGATGATGTCGGCGTCGACCTGCAGGGAGCCGCGGCCGGCATTGATGAGATAGGCGCCCTGTAGCGCGCCCTTGAACTTGAGCCTCCGGAACAGATCGAGATTGAGAATGCCCCGGGTGGCTTCCGTCGCCGGCAGCAGGCAGACGAGGATCTCGGTGCGGCGAAGAAATGATTCGCGGCCGACCGAACCGAAGAAGCATTCCACGCCGGGGATCGTCCTCGGCGTCCGGCTCCAGCCGACAACGTCGAAGCCGAGCCGCCGCAGCGCCATCGCCACCTGGCCACCGATCTCGCCCAGGCCCATGACGCCGACGGTCACCTCGCTGGCCGCCGGCTGCTCGAGCTCGTGCCACATGCGCACGCGCTGTTGCGCTTCGTATTGGCCCTGCTTTCGATGATAGCTCAACACGTGCAGCAGGACGTATTCGCTCATCCGCATCGTGAGATCGGGATCGACGATCCGCGCGACCGGTACGTTCGGCAGCATCGGATCGGTCAGCACATCGTCAGCGCCGGCGCCGAGCGAGAAGATCGCCTTCAGGTTCTTGTAGCCCGCCAGCATTCCGTGCGGCGGCCGCCACACGCAAGCATAGGAAATGTCATTGGGGTTGCCCACGTCTTCGGGCCACAGCCGGATATCGTGCTGCGGCGCGAGCGTACGGAAGCGCTGGTCCCACCCTTTCGGGTCCCAACCGATGATCGCAAGCAGGATCGCGGACATGAACGACGCTGTACCGGCACACTCGGTCCTGCCCCGCCGGACCGGTATCGGACATTCGGATGAAGTAAGGAGCCTCGCGCCGCACAATAAGCGCTGGACCGCGCTTCGACAATCCTATTGGGCGACGACGCCTTCGGGCGCGGTTTCCAGGTTGAACGCCGCCGCGAACAGCGCGCGGGTATAGTCGCTCCTGGGATTTGCGAACAGCTCGGCCGCCGGCCCTTCCTCGACCACCTTGCCGTTCCGCATCACCACCAGCCGGCTCGACAACGCGGCGACCACCCGCAGGTCGTGCGAAATGAACAGATAGGTGAGATTGAGGCGTTTCTGCAGATCGCGCAGCAGATCGACCATCTGCGCCTGGATCAGCATGTCGAGCGCGCTGGTCGGCTCGTCGAGCACGACGAAGGTCGGCTCCAGCACGATCGCGCGTGCGAGCGCGACGCGCTGGCGCTGCCCGCCGGAGAACTCGTGCGGATAGCGGAAGCGCGTCTCCGGATCGAGGCCGACATCGCGCAGCGCACGGATCACGCGCGCCTGACGCTCCTCCTCGGTCAGCTTCGGGTGATGCACCCAAAGCCCTTCCTCGATGATGTCGGAGACCGACATGCGCGGACTGAGCGAGCCATAGGGGTCCTGGAACACGATCTGCATCGCGTGCCGGATCGGCAGCATCTCGCGGAATTTCAAACCGGCAATCGTGTTGCCGAGGAACGTAATCAGCCCCTGCGACGAGATCAGCCGCAGGATCGCCAGTCCCAGCGTCGTCTTGCCGGAACCAGACTCGCCGACGATGCCCAGCGTCTCGCCCTTGCGCACTGCGATGCTCACGCCGTCGACCGCCTTGATGTGACCGACGACCCGGCGCATGACGCCGCGCTTGATCGGAAACCAGACCTTCAGGTGCTTGGTCTCGATCACCACCGGTTCATCGAGCCGCAGTGGCGCGGGATCGGGCTTCGGCTCGGCGGCGAGCAGCGCGCGCGTATAGGGATGCTGCGGGGCCGTGAACACCGTTTCGACCGGCCCCTGCTCGACGATCTTGCCCTCCTTCATCACGCAGACCCGGTCGGCGAGCTTGCGCACGATGCCGAGGTCATGGGTGATGAACAGCATCGCCATCTTCAGGCGCTGCTGCAATTCCTTCAACAGCTTGAGGATCTGCGCCTGCACCGTGACGTCGAGCGCGGTGGTCGGCTCGTCGGCGATCAGCAGGTCGGGCTCGTTGGCGAGCGCCATCGCGATCATCACGCGCTGGCGCTGGCCGCCGGAGAGCTGATGCGGATAGCTCCCAAGCCGCGATTCGGGATCGGGTATCCCGACCTGCGTGAGCAGATCGAGCGTGCGCGTCCGCGCCGCTTCGCCGCTCAGTCCGCGGTGCAGCAGCAGGATCTCGCCGATCTGCTTCTCGATCGTGTGAAGCGGATTGAGCGACGTCATCGGCTCCTGGAAGATGATCGAGATCCTGTTTCCGCGCACGTGGCGGATCTCACGCTCCGAGAGGCGGAGCAGGTCGCGGCCTTCGAACAGGATCGCGCCCGAGGGATGGCTGGCGGAGGGATAAGGCAACAGCTTCATGACCGAGAGCGCGGTGACCGACTTGCCGGAACCCGACTCGCCGACCAGCGCCACCGTCTCGCCCTGCTTGATGTCGAATGAGATGCGCTCGACCGCCAGATTCTGCCGGCCCGCCTGATGGAAGGCCACGGAGAGGTTCTGGACGGAGAGCAGGGAATTCGTCATGGACGGTCGGCCCGTATGATATCCAGTGCAAACGGCCCCAACGGCACCACTTGCATCTCAGGTGCAAACGACATCCGCCGATCGTCGCTGACAATGAACCGGCAGCCACCAATTCGCGCGCTCGCAACATGAATTGCATCGGGCAGTCTCATGGCTCGCCTTGCGCTTCGCAACGTGCCGGCCTCGATGAGAACAGCACGGGTCACAGTGCCAACCTCAAAGCATTCCGCCGGCGAAATGATATCCTGGTAGCGCTGAACGAGTTCATCATCGCCGTCCTGCATCGGACCGACCAATATTTCAGCCAATGTGAGTTCGCTGGTTACCCCGAACAAGTCGCCGCCCTCGATTGCATTGAGAATCCACCACGCATGATCGGAATGTGCGCCTTGCGTCTCGAACGCCGCGATGAACACGTTGGCGTCGAGATAAACGCGCGGCCTCACCGGCGTGACCACTCGTCACGCAGCGCCCGGATATGATCCTCAATCTCGTCGGCGGTCTGGAAGCGGTTCTTCCGCATTTGCCTGTGACGAGAAAAATGGCCGCCTCCGGACTCTGCGCCGTCCTTTTCCCTTCCACGGCTTCCAGATTCCGGCGCCATTGGCGTCGCTGGCTCCCCTTCCTCGAAACCCTGGGTCCTTGAGCGCTCAGTTCTTCGAGCGTGTGCATCGAGCAGCCATTCGGCGCTGACTCGACGATATCCACGCCGTTGCGCAGCCAGGATGATTGCTCGCCAGTAGCTTGGCGGTATCGAGCCCCGCTGCTTCCAGGCTGCGACCGTGGAATACGGGACCGCGAGATCGCGTCCGAAGTCAGCGTCGCTGGGCCAGAGTGCAAAGATATCCGCCACAGTATGCATATCGGAAATATACAACTTGCACGTTTTATCCGCAAGCGACCCACAAAACGCATAGATCACCTAAACGTCTTGCGCGGATCGAAGGCGTCGCGCACCGCCTCGCCGACGAAGATCAGCAGCGACAGCATCACCGCCACGGTCGTGAAGGCGGTGATGCCGAGCCACGGCGCCTGGATGTTGGCCTTGCCCTGCTTGAGCATCTCGCCCAGCGAGGCCGAGCCCGGCGGCAGGCCGAAGCCGAGGAAGTCGAGCGCGGTCAGCGTCATGACGGCGCCCGAGAGGATGAACGGCAGGAACGTCATGGTCGCCACCATGGCGTTCGGCAGGAGGTGGCGGAACATGATGCGGGCATTGGTGACGCCGAGCGCGCGGGCGGCCTGGATGTACTCGAAGTTGCGCCCGCGCAGGAATTCCGCGCGCACGAGCCCCACCAGCGAGACCCAGGAGAACATCAGCAGAATCCAGATCAGGACGAAGAATCCCGGCACCAGCACCGACGATACGATCAGGAGCAGATACAGCGACGGCACCGAGGTCCAAATCTCGATGAAGCGCTGGAACAAAAGGTCGGTCCAGCCGCCGAAATAGCCCTGCAC
>JBOHIG010000104.1:0-3174 GCA_050725815.1 Xanthobacteraceae bacterium | reverse complement strand
GGATTCACAATCGAAATCAGCCGAGAATCCCCAACTCGATCACAATCGATTCATCGTGACCGGGAAATGCTCTAGCGTGGATGAGCCGCGGGCTCCACCTCTCCCCGCTTGCGGGGAGAGGGAGTGCGCCCCGCCCGCGGCCGGTCATTGCCTGACATCCCGCATCGCCTTGACATCCCTTGCCCTTCCCTCGACAAACGCGCCTGTTTTTACCGAGGACGTCCCATGTCGCATGCCGAGCTTGCCAGGACCATCGACGACGCCTTCGACCAGCGCGACGGCATAAGCCCTTCGACAAAGGGGCCGGTGCGCGAGGCGGTCGAGGCCGCGCTCGAACTGCTCGACCGCGGCGAGGCGCGCGTCGCCGAACGCGGCGCCAATGGCGACTGGCGGGTCAACGAATGGCTCAAGAAGGCGGTGCTGCTCTCCTTCCGCCTCAACGACATGAGCGTGATCGGCGGCGGCCCCGGCAAGGCGGTCTGGTGGGACAAGGTCGCCTCCAAGTTCGACGGCTGGGACGAGGCGCGCTTCCGCGCGGCCGGCTTCCGCGCGGTGCCGAGCTGCGTGGTGCGCCGCTCGGCCTATGTCGCGCCCGGCGTGGTGCTGATGCCGGCCTTCGTCAAGCTCGGCGCCTATGTGGACTCCGGCACCATGATCGATACCTGGGCGACGGTCGGCTCCTGCGCCCAGATCGGGAAGAACTGCCACATCTCCGGCGGCGCCGGCATCGGCGGCGTGCTGGAGCCATTGCAGGCCGGGCCGGTGATAGTGGAGGACAACTGCTTCATCGGCGCGCGCTCCGAAGTCGCCGAAGGCGTCGTCGTGCGGACCGGCTCGGTGCTCTCGATGGGCGTCTATATCGGCGCATCGACCCGGATCATCGACCGCGAAACCGGCAAAACCTTCCAGGGCGAGGTCCCGCCCTATTCGGTGGTCGTTCCGGGTTCGATGCCTGGAAAGTCGGGCAAGGACGGCGCGGCCAGCCCAAGCCTCTATTGCGCGGTGATCGTCAAGCGCGTCGATGAGAAGACCCGCGCCAAGACATCGATCAACGAGCTGCTGCGCGATTGATGCTGCGGACGCGATCTGCCACCGATCCGTCCGCCATCCCGCGTCTTTAGGTGACGGTTACGGCCGGCATACCCCGCAGACCCGCGCCAAGACCCGAGATTCTCCTTTACCACTATTGCGTTAGCTCCTAGACTTTTTGCCTTGGGGTTTCGTTGGGGCTTGGGGAGTACGACAATGGCGAATATCGACTGGGGCAACCTGCTTTTCAGCTTCAGCGGGCGGATCAATCGAGGCAAGTTCTGGCTCGCTGTACTGATCTACATCATCATCAGCATCATCTTGACCATCATCACTGCGGTGATTGGCTCGCCGACGGTCACGAACATCCTGGGCTTTGTCGTGAACCTCGCGGTGTTCATCTCCGGCCTCTCGGTCGCCGCCAAACGGCTGCACGATCGCAACCGGTCGGCCTGGTGGCTGCTGGTTTTCTACATCGTGCCTGGTCTGCTGATGGGCATCGGCATGGCCATCGCGCTTTACGGCGCGCTCGGCAGCGGCGGCGGCTCGATGACGACCGTTGGATCGCTCCTGTCGCTCGTAGGCTTCGGCGTGGGCATCTGGGCCTTCGTCGAGCTCGGCTGCCTGCGGGGCACCGTCGGTCCGAACCAGTACGGTCCCGACCCGCTCGAAGGCCGCGTCTAAGCTCCTGCCGCGATTGACGGCAGTGCACGGGGATGGATAAAGGCGGGCCATGACACGGCCCGCCGCCGATCCCGTCGCACTCGCCCGCGACCTGCTGCGCTGTCCCTCGGTCACGCCGGCCGAGGGCAGGTTCTCGATCCCGTTGCAGGCGGTCCATGATCGCCGAGCGCAACGACGCGGCAGTTCGTGCGAAAATCAATGAATCGCCGAGGGTTGACGCAGCAACCGAACTGTCCGATCTTTTGCTCATGATCGGCGAAATCATCATCAATGCACGTTGGGATGGCGAAGCAGGCGTTTGGATCGCGACCAGCGCTGACGTTCCCGGTCTCGTGGTCGAGGCGGATACCTGGCCGGCGATGATAGAGGAGGTTCGGCTGGTTCTTCCGGACCTGCTGGAGCTTTCGGATGCGCAGATCGGCAAGCTGTCTCTAACCTTCAGAGCCGAGGAACATCTCGACCTAGCCGGCGCGTGATGGCCGAGTTCTATCGTGATCTTGTGGCGATCTGCGCGAGAACGGCTGCCATCTGGTTCGCAAGGGCAAAGGCAGCCATGAAATATGGTACAGCCCCGTCAACAATCGGCATGTAACGGTGCCGCGCAACACAAAGTCGCGTCACACCGCCAATGACGTGCTGCAAGAGGCCGGGTTGCCGAAAGCGTTCTGATCCGATGGCTACCGATCCCGTCGCACTCGCGCGCGACCTGCTGCGCTGTCCCTCGGTCACGCCGGCCGAGGGCGGCGCGCTTGCATTGCTGGAGCGCGTGCTCAAGGACGGCGGCTTTTCAGTCCATCGCATCGTCTTCTCCGAGCCCGGCACCGCGCCGGTCGAGAACCTCTACGCGCGCATCGGCGATAGCGCGCCGCATCTCGTCTTCGCCGGACACACCGACGTGGTGCCGCCGGGCGACGAAGCGGCCTGGTCGCGCCCGCCGTTCGCGGGCGAGGTCGCAGGCGACATGCTCTACGGCCGCGGCGCCGTCGACATGAAGGGCGCGATCGCCTGCGCAGTCGCGGCGGCACTGGACCATGTCGCCGCGCGCGGCGGCAAGCCGAAGGGCTCGATCTCCTTCCTCATCACCGGCGACGAGGAAGGCATCGCCGTCAATGGCACCGCGAAGCTGCTGCAATGGGCGGCCGAGCGCGGCGAACGGTTCGATCATTGCCTGCTCGGCGAACCGACCGGCGCGTCGGCGCTTGGCGATACTCTCAAGATCGGCCGGCGCGGCTCGCTCAACGCCACGCTGATCGTGACCGGCAAGCAGGGCCACGTCGCCTATCCGCACCGCGCCGACAATCCCGTGCGCGGACTCGTCACGCTGCTCGCGGGGCTCAACGCCGAGCCGCTCGATAACGGCAGCAACTTCTTCGATCCCTCGAATCTCGAATTCACGTCCATCGATGTCGGCAACAGGACCGTCAATCTCATCCCCGGCGAGGCGCGCGCGCGGTTCAACAT
>JBOHIG010000103.1:0-11610 GCA_050725815.1 Xanthobacteraceae bacterium | reverse complement strand
TACTCGCATCCGGCAGGTGCGTCAGTGTGATCAGATCTCATCGTTGATCCTCAGGTGGGCTGGTGGTTGCAAACTCAACCTACCTCCTGACCACCTGCCACCCCATAGGATCTACAAATACAAGGCTTGTCGGGCGCGCGCCCGCCCTCAATGCGGCTTTGCTTCGGGCGCGAATTCGACCACGACCTCGGTCGGCTCCGGCGGGTGCGGCTCGAGGCGGGTCGCGCTCTCGTCGGCCCAGTTCGCGAGATTGACGACCTTGCCGGCCTGCGTGCCGGCGTTGCTCCGCTCCAGCGGCTCGACGATGTTCAGCCCGTTCGTGGCGATGAAGAATGTGTGATCGCCGAACAAGTCCGTCAGTTGCGCCAGCACGGGATGGCCGTCCGGAATGGCCTGTGCTTCGAATTGCGTCAGGGTCTGCTCGACCCGCGCGGGGCTCAGTCTCATGACACGCTCCTCTCGGTTGGGTTCGCGCGCAGCCGCACGGTTTGCGCCGGTGCGCGCTGGCGGCCCTCCCACCGCAAGGTGGTCAATGCTCAAGCCGGTTCGGGTCTCGCCGATTGCCCTCACCTAGGATCGATCGGCCATCGGTCAAGGCGTCGGCCACAATTGTGGCGGGCGTTCCGCTCAGCCTCACTTGATCAGCCCGGCCTTGCCGAGCACGTCGGTCCATTTGGCGACGTCGTCGCGGATGAAGGCGGCGAATTCGGCGGGCGTGCCGCCGAGCGGGTCGATGCCGGCGGCGTCGAGCGCCTTCACGCTCGGCGGAGCCTTCAGCGCGGCGTTGGCGGCGACGGAAATTTTTTCGACCACGGCTGCCGGCGTGCCGACGGGCGCCAGGAGCCCGATCCAGATGCCGGCGTCGAAGCCCGGCATGCCCTGCTCGTCCATGGTCGCTACCTTCGGCAGGCGGCGCGCGCGGCGCGGCTGCGCGATGCCGAGCGGCTTGAGCGAGCCCTTCTCGACATGCGGCGCGAGCGTCGCCGCCACGTTGAACATCAGGTTGATGCGGCCGGCGAGCAGATCGGCCAGCGCCTGGTTGCTGCCGCCCTGATAGTGCACCGCCAGCACGGCGGTGCCGGCCTTGAGGTTGAACAGCTCGGCCGCAAGGTGGCTCGCGGTGCCGGCGCCCGAGGTGCCGAAGGAGAACGCCCTGGGCTTCGCCCTGGCGAGCGCAACCAGCGACTTCACGTCGCTCGCCGTCACGGCAGGATGCGCCACCAGCAAATTCGGCACCACGCCGAGCAGCGCGACCGGCGCCATGTCCTTGCGCAGGTCGAACTTCGCGCGGGTGCGGATCGGCACCAGCGTCTGCGCGATCGTGCCCATGAACAGCATGTGGCCGTCCTTGGGCGCGCGCGCGACCTGCTCGGCCGCGATCATGCTGCTGTTGCCCGGGCGGTTCTCGACCACGACCGGTTGGCCGAGCGCGACTTCGAGGTGCTTGCCGACGAGCCGCGCGAGCGTGTCCGCGGTGGAGCCCGGACCGAAGCCCACCATGATGCGGATCGGACCGCCGGGATATTGCTGCGCCTGCGCAGCGCCGCAGTTGGCGGCCAGCACCACTGCCGACGCCAGCGCGGCCAGTAGAATGCGATGCGTCATCGATTTCCCCTTTTGCCCCGGACTCCAACTACTGCTTCTCCACCCCCGCATCCTTCACGATCTTCTCCCAGCGCACGTAGTCCTTCTTCACGAAGGTCGCGAACGCGCCCTGGCTCATCGGCATGGGATCGATCGCGGCGCCGGCCATGCGCTTGAGCGTCGCCTTGTCCTTGATCATGTCGGACACCATCGCGTGCAGCCGGTCGACCACCGGCTTGGGCGTGCCGGTGGGCGCGACCACGCCAAGCCAAACGGTCATCAGATAGCCGGGGATGCCGGCCTCGGCCGAGGTCGGCACGTCGGGCGTGATCGCGAGCCGCTCCTTGGTGGCGGTGAGCAGAAGCCGGATCTTGCCGGCCTGCAGGCCCGCGCGCAGACCGCCGATCGAGCTCGACAAGAGCTGGATGCGGCCCGCGAGCAGGTCGGCGGTCGCCGGCTGGTTGCCGCGATAGGGCACGTGCACCATCCTGATGCCGGCCATGCGCACGAATTCGGCCGCCGAGAGATGCGGCAGCGAGCCGGGTCCGGCCGACCCGTAATGCAACGAGCCGGGCTTGGCCTTGGCGAGCGCGACGAACTCCTTCAGCGTCTTCGCCGGCACCCCGGCATGGATCGCGATCATCTGCGGCGCTTCGCCGATCGCCGCCACCGGCACCAAGTCTTTCAGCGCGTCGAACGGCATGTTCTTCTGGATGAATGGATTGATCACCAGCTGCCCGTTGAGCACGAGGCCGAGCGTGTAGCCGTCCGCCGGCGCCTTCGCGACCGCCATGAGGCCGGTGGTGCCGGCGGCGCCCGAGCGGTTCTCGACGATTGCCTGCTGCCCGGTGGTCGTCGTGATGTGGTGAGCGAGCAGCCGCGCGCCGAGGTCGGCGATGCCGCCGGCCGCGAACCCGACGATGATGCGGACGGGCTTGCTGGGATAATCCTGCGCCTGCGTTACGCCCGCGCCGAAGAGCGCAAGGCCGACGACGGCGGCAAATATCGAACGGACGATCATGTGCAACCTCTCTCTTTCGGGCGAGCGTAACCCGGATAGAGCAAAGCGCAATCCGGGCGACATGCTGTCACACCTTGCGCACCACGCGCGCGGTTCCAAGGTCGCACTCGAGCGCCCGGCGGTCCCATTTGCCGAGATCGGCCGCCGCATCGTAGGTGCTTTGCAGGAATTCCATGAGCGCGCGTTCGGGATCGGCCGCCATGCGCACCGCGTCATAAGGCAGGATGAACTCGCCGAGCCCCTTCTCGAAAAACGCCTGCGCCGGGCACACGCGCGCATCGGCAAAGCCTTCGGGCGCGGGATAGGCATAGGAGTAATAGGCCGGATAGTCGAGCGGCCCGCCGCCCGGCCAGAAGCCCGCGCTCGACACCTCGTGCGAATAGGCCTCCTGCGCGACCGCATCTGGCATGTTCGGCACGCCGCCGGGATGGCGCGGCGCGGTGCGCCCCGAGAAGCGCGTCACTGCGAGGTCGAAGCTGCCCCAGAAGAAATGCACCGGACTCGCCTTGCCGAGGAAGGCGGTGCGGAAATGCGCGAACACCTCATGCGAGTGCACGAGCACCCGCCAGAAGCGGTTGGCGTAGTCGCGGTCGTAGCCTGCGTGGACGCGATCCTCGCTGAAGCGGATGGCGTTTGGAATCTCGTTTGGCATCTCGTTGATGCGCACCGCGATGCCGAGCTCCGACAGCGCGTGCAGCACGTCGGCATAAAATTCCGCGACCGACATGGGCTTGAGCACGATCTGGCGGACATGGCCGTCGCTGGTGCGCAGCCACAGCATGTGCTCGATGAAATCGAAATCGATCTGGAAGCTGCGCGCGCCGTCGGGGATCGGCGAGGTGGTCAGGCCGCGCGTGGTAACGTAGAGCGTCACATGCCAGGAGTGATTGAGCCAGGGGGTGCGCGCGAGCCTGATCTTGCCGACCACCTGCGTCCACAGATGCAACGTCGCGCAGGTGTCCTTCCAAGCGGCATAAGGCAGTTCGGGCCAGCGCCCGTCGACGATGGGGGGCAAGGGGAACTCCGCGTCGGGCAGCGGCAACGATACCTCATTGCAATCCCGCTGCCACGTGCCAATGATTCCCGGCCCGATCAACAGGAGATGCAACGATGAGCCTCACCGTCCGCCGCGTCGTCACCGGTCACGACGACAAGGGCAACGCCCGCGTCATCATCGACGAGATCGCGAACAACGTCGGCTCCGGCCGGCCCGGCGCCAATGCCGCCGTGGTCTGGACCACGGAAGGCTTTCCCGTGAGCAACGACGGCAATGCCGACACCTGCCTGCGCAAGACCGGCACCACGCTCGACAACGGCATCGTGTTTCGTGTGGTGAGCTTCGGCCCCGGCGTGGCGCCGCGCAATCACCGCACCGACTCGATCGATTTCGCCACCGTGATCTCCGGCGAGATCGACATGGTGCTCGACGACGAGACCGTGCTCCTGAAGGCCGGCGACGTGCTGATCCAGCGCGGGACCATCCACAACTGGATCAACACTTGCAAGGAGCCGTGCGTCATCGCCTTCGTGCTGGTCGCAGCCAAGCCGGTCAGCGCCGGCGGCAAGACGCTGCACGCGCAGGGCTGACACAAAGGTCGCCTGAGACGACGCCCGGGCGCGAGATCGGGTTCTCGCGCCCTCTTCCCCAGCGGAAGAGGGCGCGTCGACGGCGGCATTGCGCGCCGCGAGGTTTACAATCGCTTCGCGCGCAGCAGCCCGGACTACTTCCAGCCGGCCGCCCGCTCACACTTGATGCGGATTTTCGGGTTGGCCTTCTCGAATTGCGTGATGGTGCGGGTTTCGTTGTCGTCCATGGCGTTGTTCATGCAGGCGCAATATTTGCGGACAATGGCCGGCGTTGCGCCCGGCTCACCTTTGTTGTCAGCGATGCACCGGGCGATCCATTTGCGGTCGTCGGCGGATTCTGAGTTCGCGGTGTCGACCAGCATAACAGATGCAGTCGCCACAGATGCGGCAAGCAGCAGCAAGGCTGCAATCGCTTTCATTGGATAGCTCCCACTCTCAAGGATTTGCGAACCCGCCGATTGATTCGGCGGTTGACGTTACAGGGTCTCATTTGGCCCGGCTCTTTGCAATCCTCGCCCCGCGTCCGGCCGGGTCATGCTTGCAGCGCGCCGGGCCATGCACAAAAGGCGCTTGCGCCTGCCGGTTGCGCCCATTGTACTGGCGCGCCTTCCGCCGGAGACTTCCCCGTGACCGTCAATGGCGGCCCCCCTGCCCCCAAAGGGACCATCCCCGCAGCATCGGCCCGCACCGAGCGCGTCCCGCTCGCGATCTTCTACATGCTTGGCGCGACCTTCGTGTTCACCTGCACGAGCGCACTGTCGAAATGGCTGATCGAGACCTATCCGATCGGCGAGGTGCTGTTCTCGCGCGTGTTCGTGCCGCTGATCGGGCTCTCGCTCATCATCCTGCCCAGCGCCGGGCTAGCGGTGTTCCGCACCCAGAAGCTCAAGGGCCATCTCCTGCGCGGGGCGTCGCAGTCGTGCTCGCAGACCTTTCTGATGATCGCGTTTTCGCTGATGCCGCTCGCCAGCGCGGTCGCGATCAATTTCTCGGCGCCGATCTTCGCGACGCTGGCCTCCATCATCTTCCTGAGAGAGGCGGTCGGCGCGGCGCGCTGGTCGGCGATCCTGGTCGGCTTCCTCGGCGTGCTGATCGTGACCAATCCCGGCGCCAACACGTTCACCATCGGCGCGCTGTTCGCGCTGGCGAACGCGGTGATGTACGGCACCGTGACCGCGGGCGTGCGCGGGCTCACCAGGACCGAATCCACCGAAACGCTGACCATGTACCAGATGCTGGTGATGTCGGCGGCGTTCGCGCTGATGCTGCCGTTCGGCTTCATCATACCGACGGCGGTCGACGCCGGCTGGTTTGTGCTCAACGGTATCGGCAACGGTGTGGCGCAATACTGGTGGACGCGCGCGCTGCATCTGGCGCCGACCTCCGCGGTGGCGCCGTTCCAGTATTTCTCGCTGATCTGGGCGATGATGCTTGGCTTCGCCATCTGGGGCGACCTGCCGACGGCAAGCCTGCTGATCGGCGGCGCGATCGTCGCCGGCTCCGGCCTCTTCCTGCTGTGGCGGGAAACGGCGAAGGCGTCGCACAAGACATAACGTGCAAGACGACGTAATATGTCACGAGAGCGGCCCGGATGAAAATCGACGTCCATTCCCATCACATCGACGAAATCTTCTTCGATGCGCTGCGCTCGCTGCCGGGCGTGACGGTCAAGGTCAATCCGGACCGCTTCAGCTATCTGCTCAAGGACGGCAAGACCTGGCTCCCCTTCCGCCCGGAGATGTTCGACCCGGATCATCTCATCCGCGAGATGGACCGCAAGGGCATCGACATGTCGATCACGTCGATGAACACGCCGAGCGTCTACATCTTCGAGCCCAGGCAGCGCGTCGACTTGGCGCGGCGGCTCAACGACTCGATGGTTGCGCGCGCGAAGCGCAATCCGGATCGCGTGCGCGGCTTTGCGACACTGCCGCTACCGGACGTCGAGGCGTCGATGGCGGAACTCGAGCGCATCAAGGACGCGCCCGGCCTCGCCGGCATCGGCGTCGGCTCGAACTTCGACGGCGTCGCGCTCGACGACCGCCGGCTGGAGCCGGTCTGGGGGCGGATTGCCGCGCTGGGGCTCGCAGTCTCGGAGCACCCGATGCTGCCGACATTTGCCGACCAGTTGCCCAACTACGCGCTGCCGATCCGCGTCGGCTTCCCGTTCGACACCACCTTATGCGTGACACGCATGATCTACGGTGGCGTATTCGAGCGGCACCCGAAGCTGCAATTCATCGTCGCGCATACCGGCTCAGCCTTCATCGGTCTGCTCGAACGGCTCGATCACGGCTTCCAGCTCTTCCACGAGTGCCGCGAGCACATCACGCAGCCGCCCAGTGTGTTCGCGCGCAAGAATCTCCATTACGACACCTGCGCGTTCTCGAAGTCCTTCATCGAGATGGCGGTGGGCGAGATCGGCATCGACCGCTTCATGTTCGGCACCGACTATCCCTACATCGTCTCGGACCCGTCCTATGTCGAAGCGCTCGACCTCTCGCATGCGCACAAGCAGCAGATCTTCGGGGACAACGCGGTGCGGCTGTTCGGGCACCGGCTCGATCTGTAGCATGCCGCCCGATGGCAGCGAGACCCTACCACATCGGCCGCTCCCGAACTGGGCTCGGGCTGTTCGCGACGGAGGTCATCGAGCGCAGCGCCTTGATCGTCGAATACTCCGGCCCGCGCATCCCGGCCAAGGAGGCGCACGCACGTGAGCGCGCGGGGCGGAATAAGTACATCTTCGAGATCAACAGCCGCTGGAGCATCGACGGCTCTGGCCGCGACAATATGGGCCGCTACGCCAACCATTCCTGCCGACCGAATGCGTGCTCCGAATTCATTCGCGGAAAAGTCATGCTGCGCGCGATGCGGCGGATCAGGCCGGGCGAGGAGATTACCTATGATTACGGCAAGGACTATGTGGCGCTGTTCTTCAAAGATGGCTGCAAGTGCGCCAAGTGCCGTCCCGACAGCTGATCGTCAGACCGTCGGGACCCTAGCCGGGGAAATGCGCCTTCAACGGTCGAGCGCCGGGTAGTGCCGGAATATTCCGTATTCGTTGAACGGAATGCGTCGCTTCGAAGCGAGATAGGCGGCGATCCGCGTCCGCTGTGCGACACGGTCGCGCAGCGCGACGACTTCCGGGAGCTTGCGCTCCAACCGCTTCACCTTGCGTGGAAACGCGTAGCGCATGCCCTCGACAAGCTGGAACAAGGAAAGGTCCACGTAGCTCAACCGCCGGCCGAGCAGCCACGGGCCGCCGCTGCGTTCCAACACGCGCTCGAAATACCCGAGATATTTCTGCGGGCGCCGCTTCCAGAACTCTTCGGTGTAGCGCTTCGCTTCCTTGCGCTGGTCCTCGTAATAGAGCGCGGACGCGACCGGGTGATGGGTGTTGTGAATCTCCTTCACGAAATCCGCGACGGTGAGCTGGAGCTGGTGCGCCCACAGCCGCCCCTGCTCGCTCCGCGGCGCAAGCCCGTGACGCTGTCCGAGATAGAGCAGGATGTTGGCGGTCTGCGCGATCACCAGCCGCCCGGCCTTGAGAAACGGCGGCGCATAAGGCGGCTCCTTGGCGCGCGGCGCGCTCATCAGCTTCATCAGCTTGTCTTCGCCGCCGCGCCTGCGCGCCACGTCGACATAGTCCGCGCCGGTCTCTTCCAGCGTGAGGCGGACATACTCGCCGCGCCCCTGGATCTCCGGCCAGTAATAGAGCTCGTAGCGCATGGATCGGATCTCCCTGTTCTGAGCAACATGCCTGCCGCACCGATGGCGCCGCCCGCGACGTTGCTCTAACCTACGCCAAAAGCGGTGGTTCCAGTTCAGAAGACAGGCCGTCAACGGGGAGGACAAGATCATGCTGAGTCCAGTTTTGACATTTCTGATCCTGCTGGCGATCGGGATCGTCGCGGGCCTGCTGTTCGACCGGATCGCGGGACCGGGATGGCTGACGCGCCAGATCGCCGGCTCGACGCGGTCGATCGTGACCAGCGCGCTGGTCGGCATCGCGGGCTCGTTCATCGGCTATCACATCGCGGTACTGGCCGGGATCGCCGGTTACGGCGCGTTGGTGGGCGCGATTGTCGGCGCTGCGGTCATTCTCTGGGTCTGGCGGATGGTGCGCTGAAGCACGATCGGCCACGGGATGGCCGGGACGAGCCTCGGCCATGACGACCTGGCAATTCAATGCAGCCGGCAATATTTCGGCTCAACGGCCCGTCGTATCGATCGGCGTGCAGTTGCGGCGCCCTTGCGAGATGCACTCGTCGGCCTGGCGCGCGACATGCATGGCATCCGCAATCCAGATTCCGATGCCGACAATGCCCGCGAAGATAGCCAGCAGGACAAGATTGGTGACCATGCGGTCGCGATATTCGCTGCGCGAGCCGGGCTGGCGCTGGTCCATGGCTTCAAAGATAGTGGCGAGGCGTTCAGTGCGCCATCGTGTCCTTCACCTTCTCGACGAGCTGCTTGAGCGTGAACGGCTTGGCGAGGAAATTGTACTGGTCGGGATCGGGCAGATGTTTCTGGAACGCGTCCTCGGCATAGCCCGACACGAAGATGATCTTGATGTCAGGGTTCTTCTTGCGCAGTTCCCGCAACAGCGTCGGCCCATCCATCTCCGGCATCACGACGTCGGAGACTACGAGGTCGACTTGGCCGCCTTGCCGTTCGAGCACGTCCATGGCCTCGACGCCGTTGCCGGCTTCGAGCACGGTGTAGCCGCGTGTGGCGAGCCCGCGCGCATTGAGCGCGCGCAACCCTTCCTCATCCTCGACCAACAGAATGGTGCCCTGCCCGGTGAGATCGGTGGCCGCGCGCATCGCCTCCTCGGCAGCCGATAGCGCCCCCGCGAGCGCCGGCGCGGTGGTCTCCGGCAATTGCGGCGCCTGCACATCGTCGGCGGCCGGAATGTAGCGCGGAATGAAGATGCGGAAGGCCGTGCCACGGTCGAGCTGCGACTCGACATAGATGAAGCCGCCGGTCTGCTTGACGATGCCGTAGACCGTGGACAGCCCAAGCCCGCTGCCCTTGCCGACGTCCTTGGTGGTAAAGAACGGATCGAAGATCTTGTCGATGATATCCGGCGCGATGCCGGTGCCGGTGTCTTCGACCTCGACCAGCACATATTCCCCGATCGGCATGCCCTTGTATTGCAGCCGCGAGCTTTCCTCGGCGCCGATATTGGCGGTACGCAGCGTAAGCTTGCCGCCGTCGGGCATGGCATCTCGCGCATTGACCACGAGGTTGACGATCACCTGCTCCAACTGGGCGATGTCGGCCTTGACCTGCCACAGGTCGCGCTGCGGCAGCACGTTGAGCGTGACGCGCTCGCCGATCAGCCGCCGCAGCAGCATCGTGAGGTCGTACATCACCTCACCGAGGTCGAGCACTTGCGGGCGCAAAGTCTGCTTGCGCGAGAACGCCAGCAAATGCCGCACCATGGCTGCGGCGCGATTGGCGTTCTGCCTGATCTGGATGATGTCCTGGAATGACGGATCGGTCGGCTTGTGGGCGTTCACCAAGAAGTCCGACGCCATCATGATCGCGCCGAGCACGTTGTTGAAGTCGTGCGCGATGCCGCCGGCGAGCTGGCCGACGAGCTCCATCTTCTGCGCCTGGGTGAACTTGTTTTCCAGGTCCTTCTGCTCGGTTGTCTCGATGGCGTAGACGATCGCGGCTTCCTGCTCGTGCTGCTCCTCGACGGGAGTCACGTAGAAGCGCGCCGACCGGCCCCCGGCCCCTTCGACCGCGGCGTCGACCGGCGCGATCTCGCCCTGCTTGTCGGCGGCGCGACGGATCGCGATTTCAAGCCCGGCGCGGTCGCGCTCGGCGACGACTGCGAGGATCGAGCGGCCGTTGCCTCCTCCCTTGCCTTCCCCCGCAGGCGGGGAAGGGTTGAGAGGCAGCACCGGATTGAACAGACGCGCGAACAGCGCGTTCGAGCGCGCGATCCGGCCGTGCTGATCGACCGTCGCGATCGCCATCGGCGTGTTGTGGAAGAACTGCATGAAGCGTACTTCGGCGGCTCGCAGCGGATCCGAGCCGTCATCGCTGGCGCGATTGATGACCAATGTGCGCGAGGAACCGACAGCGCCGTCGGCCCCGAAGGCTACTTTGTGGAACAGCCGCGCCGGGACCGTGCGTCCGCTGCGGGTCTTGAGGTCGATATCGAGCGTCTCGGTCTTCACCTCGCCCGGCGCCGCCGACATCGTGGTCAGGAGCGCGACGCCCTCCCCTGCAACGATGTCGCCGAGCTTGAGGCCGCCGGAGCCGACCTGCGCGAGATCGTGGTCGAGCCACTCGGCGAGCGTCGCATTCAGGTACGAAATCCCACCATCGGCATCGACGGAGAAGAATCCCGCCGGCGCATGATCGAGATAGTCGATGGCGTGCTGCAATTCCTGGAATACGTTCTCCTGCCGTTCCAGCTCTCGCGTCACGTCAGCGATCGACCAGACGGTGAGGCGCGCCTCGCGCTTGTTCTCACCGAGCGGGCGCACGCGCATGCGCAGCCAGCGCCCGGGCTCGCCCTTCTTGGCGCCGACGCGGACCTCCTCCTGGAGCCTGCGGCCCTCGCGCGCCGCCTTGAGCAGGCGATAGACCGCCTCTGATACGCCAGGATCGCCAATAAAGACGCGCTCCACCGGCCGCACGTCGCCGGTGCCCGTTGCCTCAACCAGGTTGAGGTAGGCGACGTTGGCATAGACCACGCGGCCGGCTGGATCGGTGACCAGGATCGCATCGGTGGCCCCGTCCACGAGATTCTTGATCAGGGGGCTGGCGGAGTCGCGCCCGGCCGCGCGTAGGATGCCGGCGGCCAGCGCAAACAGCAGGAACACGCCGATCATCGCCAGCACCGACAGCAAGGCGAGGATATAGGGCTCCGCCCGGGTGCGGCCGATCATCATCAGGCCGACGCCCGCGCCAACCAGGACGAAGGCGATCAGCAGGACGAGGCCGATGCTGCCGCCGTTCTGCCCGGTGCGGGTGCGGTCGACGGGCCTGCGCTCGTTGGTCGGGCTCTGCTCGGCCATCTCGGCTGTCAGCGAATCGCTCCGATACGGTTGCGAAGCACTTGGCCGTTAGGTGCCCCAGGCTTGAGATTCACGCAAGGGGTGAATGCGTTAGGCGTTAGGCGGCACAGCCACTTTACGTGCGCCCGGTGACCGCTCGATTGAGGCGCATGACGTAGCCGATCACCTCGGCCACCGCCTGGTAGTGCTCCGGCGGCACCTCCTGGTCGATCTCAACCGTACCATGAAGTGCGCGCGCCAGCGGCGGGTTCTCGACAATCGGCACGTTGTGCTCGCCCGCGACCTGGCGGATTCGGAGCGCCATCAGGTCGGCGCCCTTGGCGACGCAGATCGGCGCGTTCATGCCACGGTCGTATTTCAGGGCCACCGCGAAGT
>JBOHIG010000102.1:0-3572 GCA_050725815.1 Xanthobacteraceae bacterium | reverse complement strand
GCCAGCATGGCGCCGGCCACTTCCTGCTTCATCAGCAGAAAGCGCATCTGGAGCTGGCGCCCCGCTTCCATCAGTTCGACGGTTTCGCCGCCCGGGTGCCCGACGATGAAAGGTGTGCCGGCGTCCTTGAACGCCGCCCGGCCGGGATATTTCGCCTGAGCCCCGAGTTCCTCTTCGATCCGCAGGAGCTGATTGTATTTGGCGACCCGATCCGAGCGCGCCAGTGAGCCGGTCTTGATCTGCCCGCAATTGGTCGCGACCGCGAGGTCGGCGATGGTGGCGTCTTCGGTCTCGCCCGAGCGATGCGACATCACCGCCGTGTAACTCGCCTTGTGCGCCATCTCGACGGCGGCGAGCGTCTCGGTCAGCGTGCCGATCTGGTTGACCTTGACCAGAATGGAGTTGGCGAGCCCGCGTTTGATGCCGTCCGCGAGCCGCGTGACGTTGGTGACGAACAAGTCATCGCCGACAAGTTGGCATTTCTTGCCGATAAGGTCGGTCAGCGCTTTCCAGCCCTCGAAATCGTCCTCGGCCATCCCGTCCTCGATCGAGACGATCGGATAGCGGGCGACAAGCTCGGCGAGGTACTTGGCGTGCGCGTCGCGGGAGCGCTTCGTCCCCTCGCCTTCGTAATCGTAGACGCCGTTCTTGAAGAACTCTGTCGAAGCGCAATCGAGCGCCAGCACAATGTCGTGCTCAACCTTGTAGCCGGCCTTCTCGATCGCTTTCATGACGTAGCCGAGCGCGTCGTCGGCCGACTTCAAGTTTGGCGCAAAGCCGCCTTCATCGCCGACATTGGTGTTGAGGCCGGCGTCCTTGAGGGCTGCCCGCAACGTCTGGAACACCTCGACGCCCATGCGCAGCCCCTCCGAGAAGCTTGGCGCGCCGACCGGCATGATCATGAATTCCTGGAAATCGACTGGATTGTCCGCATGTACGCCGCCATTGACGATGTTCATCATCGGGACGGGAAGGAGCTGCGCGGCGGTACCGCCGACATAGCGGTAGAGCGGCAGATTACGGGCTTGCGCCGCCGCCTTGGCGGCTGCGAGCGATACGCCCAGGATCGCGTTGGCGCCGAGCCGCGCCTTGTTGGGCGTGCCGTCCAGCTTGATCAGCGTCTCGTCGATCTTGGCCTGGGCTTCCGCGTCCATGCCGCCCAGCGCGTCGAAGATCTCGCCGGTGACCGCGTCCACGGCCTTGCGCACGCCTTTGCCAAGGTAGCGCGCCTTGTCGCCGTCACGAAGCTCAACCGCCTCATGCGCGCCGGTGGACGCGCCAGACGGCACCGCGGCGCGACCGAGCGAGCCATCTTCCAGACGCACGTCGACCTCGACGGTCGGATTGCCGCGGCTGTCGAGGATTTCACGAGCGACAATGTCGACGATAGCTGTCATGCGGCGGCTTCTGCTGTTGCGGGAAGGCGGCGTGCCGCTTTCTACAGGATCGGGCAAGCCCGCGCAAAGTGCGGTGGTGCGGATTCGCCGCTTCGACTATCCTGACGCTTCGGAGGCCCCATGAACTACGTCCAGAGCGTCCTGCAGACCGGCGAGGAAATCAGATACAGCAGCGGTATCCACTGGATCGTCTATGTGCGCGGCATCGGTATCGGAATTCTCGCGTGCATCGCGTTGATCTGGGCGAGCCGACTGCAACCCGGCGGCGCACGGCTGGTCCTGGACTGGATCGCGGCGGTGCTCGGCGTCGTCGCGATGTTGTGGCTGGCGTGGGACTGGTTCCTTTGGTGGATCACCGAGATCGCCGCCACCAACCGCCGGGTCATCTACAAGAAGGGCTTCATCTGGCGGGATACCAACGAGATGAACCTCGACAAGGTCGAGAGTGTTCAGATCAAGCAGTCCATCCTCGGACGCCTCTTCGACTACGGCGACATCACCATCATCGGCACGGGTGAAGGCCGGTTCAAGGAAGTCAAGATGATTACCGGACCGATTCAATTGCGAAACCACATCATGGGAAGTTAGGTTCGGCGCATCTTATGGCCTCTCGTATTCGCCACCTCGGAAAGTCCAGCGCCATTCCCGGCTCGCCCAACGAGGCCGCGCTCGACCGTGTCGCCAATCCGCATCCCGATACGAACTATGTCGCACGCTTCACGGCGCCCGAATTTACGACACTCTGCCCGATCACTGGCCAACCCGATTTCGCACATCTCGTCATCGACTATGTGCCGGGCAAATGGCTCGTCGAGTCAAAATCGCTCAAGCTCTATCTCAACAGCTTTCGCAACCAGGGGGCCTTCCACGAGGACTGCACGGTCGCCATCGGCAAGCGCCTGGTCGACCAATTGAAGCCGAAATGGCTGCGGATCGGCGGCTACTGGTATCCACGCGGAGGCATGCCGATCGACGTGTTCTGGCAGGCCGGCAAGCTGCCCGCTGGCGTCTGGGCGCCGGACCAGGGCGTCGCGCCTTATCGCGGGCGGGGCTAAGTCTGGCGCGACGCTCCGGCAATCGTCGCCAATAGCGCCTTCATCTCGCGCTCCGGATCGGTGGCGCGCATCACGCCGCCCATGACGGCGATGCCGGCGACGCCGGCAGCCAGTACTTCCGCCGCTCGCGTCGCGTTGAGGCCGCCGATCGCGACCACTGGAACCCGCGACGCGCGAGCGATCTCGCCGAGCCCCTTGCGTCCGATCTCCGGCCCGTAGCCGGGCTTGCTCGCGGTCTCGTAGGCCGGGCCCGCAATGGCATAGTCGGCGGTATCCGGCGCAATCGTCTCGGCCTCGGTCGCCGTATGGATCGAGACGCCGACGAGCTTGCCCGCACCAAGCAATGCCCGCGCCTCGGCCGGGTCGCTGCCGGCCGACAGATGCACGCCATCGGCGCCCGCGGCCTTCGCCAGCGCCGCCTCGCCATGCAGCGTCAGCCGTGCGTCATGCCGGCGTGTCATCGGCAGCAGCATCTGCACGATCGAGATTTGCTCGTCGTCGGGAAGGTCCTTTTCGCGCACGCTGACCCAGCGGCAGCCGGTCGCCAGCGCGCCGCGGATCACGTCGGTCAGCGGCAGCCGCGCCTGCCGGCGGTCGGTCACCAGAAGAAGCGGTGGATGGGGCAGCGTCACGTGCCCACGAGGCCGAATTGCGGACTCGAAGGCTCCGCATGGGTCAGCTTCGGAATGCGTCCGGCAAGCCGCGCGGCACGACCCGCCTCCACCGCCGCGCACATGCCCTTGGCCATCAGCACCGGATCCTGCGCCTTCGACACCGCGGTGTTGAGGAGCACTGCCGAGCAGCCGAGCTCCATCGCGAGTGCCGCGTCGGAAGCGGTGCCGACCCCGGCATCGCACACCACCGGCACCGGCGAGCGCGCGCAAATAAGCTCGATGAGATGCGGATTGCAGATGCCGAGCCCGGAACCGATCGGCGCGCCGAGCGGCATCACCGCAGCCGCACCAACATCCGCCAGCTTGCGGCACACCACCGGATCCTCGGTGCAGTACGGCAGAACGGTGAAGCCCTTCGACACCAGCGTCTCGGTGGCGATAATCAGCTCCTCGGTGTCGGGATAGAGCAGATCGCGGTCACCGATCACCTCGACCTTGATCCAGGT
>JBOHIG010000101.1:0-3628 GCA_050725815.1 Xanthobacteraceae bacterium | reverse complement strand
GGTGGGTAGCGAATGTCAAATCCACTCCACTAGAACGGACACTTCAAGACCATGGCAAGCAATGTGCTGGTGCTTACAGGCGGAGCATTGGTCGACGGCACCGGCCGTCCGCCGCTGAAGAATTCGGTCATCGTCATCGAGAACGGCAGGTTCGAGGCGATCGGCGCCGGCGAAGCCGCCGTCCCCGCTGATGCCGAGGTGATTGACGTCGGCGGCAAGACGATTCTGCCGGGCTTCATCGACGGGCACGGGCACCTGGAGGATTTTCACGGCGAACTCTATCTCCATCTCGGGATTACGACCTGCGTCACCATTGAAATCTTTCAGGATGGCGCGTGGACGCTGGCGCAACGCAGCGGGACCGGCATCGGGAAAATCCGCGGCCCGCGGATTCTAACCTCCGGCCGCGCTGTCGGCGGCGCTCGCACGGAAACCGACGCGCCGAGCAATCGATCGAGCCGCGGAAACGTTGTCGTCGCGACGCCCGAGGAGACGCGCGACGCGATCCGGCGCAAGAAGGAGCTTGGCTACGACGTCATCAAGCTCAACGAATTCCTGTCGTTCGACCTGGTGAAAGTCGCGGTGGACGAGGCCCACCGGCTCGGCCTGCCGGTGACGTGCCATAGCTGGGACGCCATCAAGTCGTCGGAGGCGGGCGTCGACGGCATCGAGCACATCTGGTCGGTCGGCTATTCGTCGATCCCCGACCTGAAGCGCCGGCATGAACTGGCCGAGCAGCGGCTCGCCGGCAACATCGAGCAGGAGATCGCTGGCTCTTATTATGAGCCCGAGAACTACGACCGCGTGATCGAGGCGATGGTCAAGCACGGCGTTGCCTGGACGCCCACGATCGCCAAGTGGCTGCGTCCGCTGTCGCCCAGCGCCGAGCGGTTCAGGGCGAGGGAAAAGCAAATCCTCGACGATCCGAACGCCGATCTGCCGCCGACCGTGCGCGCGGTGACCGATAACTCCTACGACAAGCTGCTGCGGCGCTACACGCCCGCGCAACGTGAACGCGCGCAGATTTGCTACGACAAGGCCAACGAGTTCATCCGGCGCTTCGTCGCCGCTGGCGGCATCCTCAAGGAGGGCTCCGACCCGCCGCGCGGCATGGCGGCGCTGCTGATGCACCAGGCGCTGGTGATGGACGTCGAGGCGGGCGTGTCGCCCATGATGGCGATCCAGGCGGCGACGCTCAACTCCGCGAAAACATTCAAGATCGACAAGGACTACGGCAGCATCGAGCGCGGCAAAGTGGCCGACCTGTTCGTGGTCGGCGGCGATCCGCTCGAGGACATCTGGATGACGCAGAACGTCGAGACCGTGATCATGGGCGGCAAGGTCGTCGATCGCGCGTTCCGGAAGTACAAGAATCCGATTCCGTCGTTCTATGCCTACCAATCCCTGCCGATGGACCTCGATATCTCGCCGCTGATGATCGTCGAAGGCTCGGGCCCGACGGTGCTGACGGTGAAAGGCAAGGGGATCTGGCCCCATCACCGGGTCTATCTCAACGGCCGCCCGCTGCCGACCGTCTATGTCGACAAGAACGAGCTGACGGCCACCATCGCGGCCGACGCGATCGCGACGGCGGGCACCTATGTGGTCACCGTGCGGTCTGACGGCGAGACGCTGCCGGAATCCCACCGCGCCCATCTCGTGGTCGCGTTCCGGGGGTCGGCATGAAAGCCGGTCCGCTGCGCATCGGCGCCTTCAAGACCGAGCCCGGCCATGTCGATGCCGTGCAGCAGGTGCAGGCCTGGACGCGCGACCGTTTCGCGCTCGGCGCAGAGGCGGTCGTGCTCGTGAGCGAGCTTGCGTGCATGCGCCCCGGCTGCCCGCCGCTCGAAACCGTCGTGGCGTTCTGGACCGAGGACGACCAGCGGCGTCACTTCAAGGTGTTCAAGCCGGTTGCCGAGGTTGTCGACAGCGATCTGCCGCCGTTGTGGCTGAAGGACGCGCTGTGCGCCGAGCCGGACGATGAATTCGCCTGCTGCTGACTGCTGACCGGGGCCTATTCCTCGCGCTCCACCACCACCCGCAGCGGCTTGGTCACGTTCAGGTCGCGTTGCGGGAACGGGAATTCGATGCCCTCGCGCTTGAACGAATCCCAGATCGCCAGCATCACAACGTTGCGCACGCCGCCGAGTCCCTCGCGTGGATCGCGGATCCAGAAGCGCAGCACGAAGTTCACCGACGAATCGCCGAATTCGCGCAGGTGACACGACGGCCCCGGTTCGTGCAGCACGCGCGGAGCGGACGCTGCTGCATCGATGGCCAGCTTGCGCACGACATGCGGGTCGGCGCCGTAGCTGACGCCGAACTTGATGTCGAGCCGCACAAGGTCGCTCGAATAGGACCAGTTGATCACGCGCTGGGTGACGAAATCCTCGTTCGGGACCAGATACTCGCGGCCGTCGCGCCCGACCACGGAGGTGTAGCGCGCGCCCATGGTGGTGACCCAGCCGAAGCTCTCGCCGACGGTGATGACGTCGCCGGGTTTGATCGACTTGTCGGCGAGCAGGATGATGCCGCTCACCAGGTTCGAAACGATCTTCTGCAGGCCGAAGCCGATGCCGACGCCGACGGCGCCCGAGAAGATCGCGAGCGCAGAGAAGTCGATCCCCACCGAGCCGAGCACGATCAGCACCGCGAAGGTGATCAGCGCAATGCGGATCAGCTTGCCGAGCAGCACCTGGATCGACGGCGTCAGATCCTGGTAGGTGCGCAGCCGCATGTCGAAGAAGTTGCTCAGCACCACCGCGATCCACAGCGTCAGCAGCAGCAGCGCCGCGGTCTTGAGCGCAAGCAGGGCGGTGATCCGCAAACCGCCGATAGTGACCCCGGCGGAATCGAGCGCCAGCGCCACCTCGTCGAGCAGGCCGACGATCGAAAGCGCCGCGATCGACCACGCAATCACCGACACCATGCGGTTGATGAAGGTGTTGCGGATCAGGCTCGCCATCACCGCGATCACCACCCAGGCGATGGCGAGGCTCGCGGCGACGCCGATCAGGTAGGACGGCAGCTCCCCCGCCTGCATCGCGATCCGCATCACCAGGAGGAGGACGATGCAGATGATAATGCCGAGATTGACGATGCCCGTCCGGATGGCCTGCAACATGATAGCCGGCCAGCGCGTAATATAGGGGAGGATGTTGATATGCCGGCGGATGTAGAGCGCGAGCGCCCATCCGATGGCGGCCGCCAGCGCGATCATCCCAAGCTGGATGGGCACCCACACCGACGTGAAGCTATCGGGGATGGCACGGATGCCACCGCGCAACGCTTCCATGAGCTCGTTGAAGCCTTCCATGGCCCCATAGAACTCTGATTCGGGCGGTCTTGGCATCCGCTCCGTTGAGGCCTGTGGCCGCCGGGCGATATGGTGCCCGACAGGATTTTGGCGAGGAGACAGTAATGTCCGAGCGCGGGTTGTCCGAGGAGCAGCGCCTCATGCGGCAGAGCTGCCGCGATTACGTGGATGACGTCGTCATCCCGTTCATCCGCGGCAACTGGCAGCGCGAATGGAGCATGGTGCCGGAGGAGCGGCTGCCGCCGGAAATCCTGGCGGGCGCCGACAAGGTCGGCATCCGCGCGCTCGGCGTGCCCGAGGAATTCGGCGGGG
>JBOHIG010000100.1:0-2807 GCA_050725815.1 Xanthobacteraceae bacterium | reverse complement strand
CCGACTCCGTTGCTTTGACACCATCAGTTTGAGGGACGACCGCCTCGCCAGCCAAGCCGCAACCGAGCGCGCCACTTCAGAGCCGTAGCGAGCGAGCGCCTTGGCCGCGGCCCGTTACCCCATCTACAAGGTGAAGCCGTGGCTACGTGCGAATGTTGGAATCGGACGATCAGCGTCAGAGATTGATCACCGCCGAGAACAGACAGGCAGCAACGCCCGCGTCGTCGGCGTCCGTCACCAGCAGCAGCCGGACGATGTCGCCGTCCATGCGCGCATCGACACCCTCGATCTTGCATGGGCGGTCGAGATGCTCGATGCGGCGGACGCGCCCGTCCACGCCCACGATGCCGATGGCCGCGCCGAGGCACGGGCCGTCGTTATAGGCGTCGGCTGTATCCTCGGCGATCGCCGTGAACACCATGCCACCGCCCGGCAGGCTCGCGCCGTCGGTGAAGCAAAGCGGAACGCCGCCGACGCGCCCGAGATCGGCAAACGCAATCGCCGACGGAGCGCCGATCGCCTCGCCCGAGGCGAGTGCATCGAGCACGGTGGGCAGCGGATAGCGCAGAATAGCGTTGCGCGGATCGCTGTTGTTGCCGCGCTGAAGCAGCCGCAATTCGCCGTCGCCGGCGGTGGCGCCCTCGATATTCAATGCCGGAAAATCGAGCGCGCCGAACAGACCCGAGAGATCGACAATGCGTGGCGGCGCGTCGATGACGCCGTCGCCGTCCACGCCGAGCAGCACGCCGCGGCAGCGCTGCGGGGTTGAGCCCGAGCCGAGCGCAAGCAGCGCGCCGTTTCGATAGGGCCCGAACGGCGGCAGCAGCGCGATCGATTCGAGGTCGGGCTTGCGCGCCTTGCGCGCTTCCTTCGCGACCGGCAGCGCACCGGCAAACAGCGGCAGGACGCGGCCCGGAGCATCGCCCGCCGCCGGAAAGACGCCGAGATGCAGCTCATCGTCCGCGACGACGTAGATGCTCGAACCGAGGCAGGCGAGCCCGCTTGCCGCGCTCAGGTGCCGCAGCGCAGCGTCGTCGCCGTCCGCTACCTGCAGCGTGCGCAGCTTGGTGAGGGAGATCATGGGTGATATCCGCCGGCCATCAAGGATAGCGCGCGAGGTTGCACTCTTGCGATTCCCGCGACAAGCGTGGGGCACGACGTTTCAACTTGATGCAATTCCGCTGCCAGCGTCAGCCGGCCTTGCGCCGCCCGGCCGGCCGCGAGGCCACTTTCTTCGCGGCATCCTTGGTCTTCTTGCCTTCGATCGGGAGCAGCATTTCGCTCTGTCCCGCGATGCGCTTCTTGCCCTTCTTCGGGGCAGCGCCGGGCGCCGATGCCTTGGCGGCAGCGGCGGGTGTGCGGCGGCCGTCGGCGATGCTCTGGCGCAGCGCGTCCATCAGGTTGACGACGTTCTTCGGCGCGGCCGGGCGCTCCTTGCCGCGCGGCAGCCTGAAGCCGGCCTGCTTCTTGCGCAGCATCTCGACCAGCGCCGTCTCATAATGATCCTCGAACTGCGAGGGATCGAATTCGCCGCGCTTGGTCTCGAGGATGTGCTGCGCGAGCTTCAGCATCTCGCTCGACACCTTCACGTCGGCGATGTCGTCGAAATAGTCCTCGGCGCTGCGCATTTCGTAAGGATAGTGCAGCGTCGTCCCCAGCAGCCCCTTGCCGAACGGCTCGAGCGCGATCACGCGCTCGCGCTTGTTGAGCACGATGCGCCCGAGCGCCACCACGCCCTTGCCCTTCATGGCGTCACGGATCACCGCGAAGGCTTCCTGGCCCACGTTGTCGTTCGGGAACACGTAATAGGGACTGTCGTAGAAGCGCTTGTCGATCTGCACGGCGGGGACGAAGCTGTCGATCTCGACCGTGTGCGTGCTTTCGACCTGGAGCGCCTCGACCTCCTCGTCGTCGACCGGGATGAAGACTCCCTTGTCGATCTCGTAGCCGCGGCCCTTGTCGGCGCTGTCGATCGGCTCGCGCGTCACCTCGTCGACGAGCTGTTGCCGCAGCCGGTTACCAGTCTGCTTGTTGATCTGGCGGAACGATACGCGCTCCGTCGACGACGTCGCCGGGTTGACGCCGATCGAGCACGACACCAGCGAAAGCTTCAGGTATCCCTTCCAATACGCACGCGCCGCCATCACCCACTCCCGCACACAACCAAACGAAGGCACAAACGCACATTATCCGGTCGGGCCGGTTAATGCCACATTGCGCACGCGACGCGATGTTCTCAGTTGGTTCTGGGCGTCAGGGAGTTTTCTAGACGCATCACAAGAAAGAACGTGCGCGTCACGCGGCCACGTTCTTGGCGCCCGCCCCCTTGCGGCTGGCGATCACCTGCTTGCGCGTCTTGCAGTCGGGGCAAACCCCGATGCGGATCGTGAAGTAATCCATTTCCAGGGCGGCTTTCATCGCCAGCCGGCTGGCGACCAGCAGGCGCTCGACCAGGCAGTTCTCGCAATAGGCGGCGTTGCGCTTTTGCAGGAACGCCGCGAGACGCTGGGCAATGTGGTTGACCTGACTCATAGCTTCAACCTTCGGCAGCAAGACCTCCCCTGCCGCGCGCGCGCTCTGCGCTCTATGGAACATGGCGAGCCTCGCGCCAAACCGGCGGCGGGCTCGCATACGTATATAGGTGCTGTCCGGCGATGCGCCAGCCGCAAGCGCAGGCATGGTTAGCCTGCAACTTCCGCATTCCTCGAAGGGTCCGGCCTCACTGCCAACTGCGCCGAGGATGCCGCCGGGCGCGGAACGGACCGCTCCGCCCATCGTTGACGGCACACCTATGAAAACCGCGAAGG
>JBOHIG010000099.1:0-11621 GCA_050725815.1 Xanthobacteraceae bacterium | reverse complement strand
CGCCAACACCGGGGCCGGACTTGGCAACATCGCTTACGACCGGATCAACAAGCAATTCTTCGTCTCGGATCTTGAGACAGGAATGATCCACCGCATCGGTCTCGACGGGCGTGACCGCGGCGTGTTCGATCATGGCGCCCAGGGGCGCACGAATTTCACCGACGGGCAAACACAGCGGGCCGGCCAACTCGATCCGATCGAATTCGATCCCAGCAGCAGGGCCAGCTTTGCCGATTGCGATGCGCAGCCCGCCGACAATTCTCCCGAGTGCTGGAATTTTGCCGCCTCCGGCCGCCGCATCTGGGGCGTAGGCGTTCGCGGCGAGCCCGGCCGGGTGCGGCTGTACTACTCGGTGTGGAGCAGCCCCGCCTACGACGCGGACACCTGGAGCATCATGTCCGAGGAAGACAAGCGCAACACCATCTGGTCGATCGGCATCGGACCGGACGGCAGCTTCGTGCAGGACGATGTGCGGCGCGAGCTGATCGTGCCCGATTTCTTCGTCTCCTCGGAAGACATCGCGCGCGCCGGCTATAGCAGCCCGGTCAGCGATATCTCATTCCCGGTCTGCAGCGGCCGTCCGGTCATGCTGCTGGGCGAGCGCGGCGGCATCCGCAACCTCGGCCTCTCCGCCGAGGATGCATTCGCCAATCCGCACGAAGCTCGCGTCGTTCGTGTCGAGCTGGACACCCGCGGCGGATGGCGGCCCGTCGGCCGCTATGACATCGGCTTCTACGACCGGCAAAAGGACGGTCTGCCGTTCATGCGGGCCAACTGCGCGGGCGGCGTGGCGTTCGGTCCCGGCTATTCGCAGGACGGGCAGGTCGATCTCAGCCGGCTGGACCAGTTCGTCTGGATCACCGGGGATTCCTTGTGCTCACCGGACGGCCCTTGCAATTCCGCCAACGGCGCCGCCGGTCAGCCCGGCGAGACGCCGCAGACGGTCTCCCGGGAGCTGGATGGAGACGACAGCGAAGTCCATGGCCTGCAAGGCATGAGCGAAGAGGCGATTGCCGAGCTCGCTTCCGCCGACGGCTTGGAGGAGAACCTTGGCAAGCAGGACGCGACGCCTTCGGCCCGCGGTCCCAACGAGGCCTATCTGATCGATGCCGACCTTAACGTCGACGCGAGCGGCAACCTGATCGAAGCAGAACTCGTCCGCAACGACGCCACTCTCGTCGGTGACGTGGTGGTCTATGAACTCTGCACCCAGCCGGCCCCGCCGACGGCATCCTTCGCATTGATGCCGGCGCCGCCGCCGACTGCCGTGCCCGGCGTGACTCTCGATCCGGGCGCGCCGCCGGATGAGCCGGTCACATGGCCGGGGCACGACGGTGATCTCAGTCATGCCCAATTCGCCTCCCATGGCGTTGACATGAGCCATTTCCGCTGGGGCTCGCATTATTGGCGGCTGAGCCATCGACGCTGGGCCTCGCATTCGCGCTTCCGGAGCCACGACTGGGTGCTGAGCGGCTGGCACAATCGCTACTGGTCGCATCGGCCGCGGCTCAGTCATCGCCGCTGGGGCAGCGACCGCCATTGGCGGGTCCTGAGCCCGCCTCATAACCGCTGGATCAGCCCGCGCCACAACCGGTTCCTGAGCCCGCGCCACAACCGGTTCCTGAGCCCGCGCCACCTTCGCCCGCTCAGTCCGGGACACTGGCGCCACACGAGTCCCGCACATCGGCAGCCACTCAGTCCGCATCACAATCGGCGCGTGAGTCCGGCGCATACGCGACCGCTCAGCCCGCATCACAATCGCCATCTCAGCCCGAAAACCCATCGGCGGCCGCTCAGTCCCGGTCCGGGCCATAACGTCAAGCTAAGCCCCAAGCAGCATAGTCACGCGCTCAGCCTGCGCGTTCCGGGGACGTCGACGCCACAGCACAACCGGGTTCTCAGCCCGAAGGTGCAAGGCGGCCATTCAGCGGCGCTGAGCCGGAAAACTCAGCCAGGCCACGATCGCCATCTGAGTCCTAACCGCCCGCAGGTGGTTCCGCTCCACAATACCCGCCTCAGCCCGCACAAGAAGCAGCCGGCGCACAACGCGCAGATCAGCGCCCAACAAAAGAAGACGCAGCCAGGGCACAATGCGCAGATCAGTGCCCAACAGAAGAAGACGCAGTCGGGGCACAATGCGCAGATCAGCGCCCGTCAGAAGAAGACACAACCGGTACACAGCGCCCAGATCAGCGCCCAACAGAAGAAGGCGCAGCCGGGGCACAATGCGCAGATCAGCGCCCGTCAGAAGAAGACACAACCGGTACACAGCGCCCAGATCAGTGCCCAACAGAAGAAGGCGCAGCCGGGGCACAACGCCCAGGTCAGCGCTCGCCAGAAGAAGACGCAGCCGGGGCACAACGCGCAGATCAGCGCTCGCCAGAAGAAGGCACAGCCGGCGCATAATCAGCGGCTAAGCGCCCAGCAGAAGGTCAAGCGCTCACCCGGCCACAGTGCGAAAATCAGCGCGCGGCAAAAGCAACCGAAGGTCCGGACGCAACCGAAGGTCCGCACGCAGCCAAAGGTTCGGACGCAGCCGAAGGTCCGGACGCAACCCAAGGTGCGGACGCAGCCGAAGGTCCGGAAGCAGCCGAAGGCCCGGACGCAACCCAAGGTGCGGACGCAGCCGAAGGTCCGGACACAAACGACACGTCCGAAGCCGAAAGCGCCGGGCGCGCCGCGGCGTCACAATCGAGCCACGAGCCGATAGGCTCCGGAGAACATCGAGTGAGTAGCTTTCTCGCAAAGAGCCTGGGGGCTTGCGCGCTTGCCGCTATTGCCCTCGGCGGCGGCGCGGCACAAGAGCGCCCGTCAAGGCTGTTTACGCATCAGAGTTATGTCGAAGACGTGCTTCACCGCAGCACGCTGCAGATCGAGGACATCAAGTCCGTCTTCGCCTTCGTCCTTGGCAGCCTGCCCGAGCGCGTAAAGGTCTATCCGACGGAGAACTACTATTATTTCCGATTCGTCCACAACGGCGCGCAATATGCCGGCAATATCCGGCTTGCCGAGAATCGCGACCAAGGCTTCGTCCACTTCGCCTATTCGATCGATTTCGCGGAGTGGAAGGACGAGGACAAAGTCTTCTATCGCAGGTTCGGCGCCAAGGACGGCGTCAAGGTCGAAAAGCTCGCGCCGCTCATCTATCGCGTGTCATTGGCGGACCGGAGCGTCGTGTTCGAGCTCAACGATCTGTCGGGCGTCGCGCCTCCGGCGAACGCTCTCGGTCCCGACGAGCGTTACATTGGTCCGGTCTTCGACGAATCGGCCGTCCGCTTCTTCCTGGTATACAACACCAAACTGAAGCTGTTTCACTACGTCCTTGACGAGACCGCTCCACCCACGGACACGTTCACGCCAGCCGCTGCGACCGACCGCATCCTGATTGGCAAGCGCACCGGGTTCGCTTTCTATCGCGACCACCGACTCGAACGGAAGATACTGATCGGCGTCTTCGAGGGGAACGCGCGCGTCAACAACTACTTCGACGGCCCGTTCGACCAGCTTCCCGACAATTTCATCGAAGGCGAGTCGTTGCGCAGCGCCATTCTCGAGGTCGAGCCGTCGCTGAAGGGCAAGATCGACCGCTACGGCGCGTCGCCAACCGGCGAAACCCGGTTCATGATAAGCCCGTATCTGCACTACGGCGACGAGGACGAGCTGACGCTGTTCCACAATTGCGCCGAGAGCAAAGAGGTGCCCGTCGACCTCTATTATGCCTGCTTCCTGGTCGAGCCAGAATATCTCGAAGGCGGCGCCGCGGCGCCGCAGGCTAAACCGGAGAGACCCAAGGTAAAATCGCCTCGGCCCAAGAAGGCCTCCGGGAATCGGTAGATTTCCGGTCGTGCGACCGGGCCATCCGACTGTCGCTTCTGACCGAGGAAATGTCATGCGCCTCGTTCTTGCATTGACGCTCGCGGCCTTGACGGTCGCAGCTAATGACGCCGCCCTGGCGGAGGCCAAGAAAGGGCCCTACCCGACAGTCAAGGTGGAGGTGGCGGAAGCGCCGCCGCCCGATGAGGCGCTTGAAAGGATGCGGAAGGCGCTGGTCGAGGCGGTTGCCAAAAAGGACGCCAAGGCCTTGTTCGCTCTCGTTGCACCGACATTCGTGTGGCTGACTCAAGGTTCGCTGAACGATCAGTTCGATCTGGGCCGCGACGCGCTGCATAACTTTAAGGTCGTCTTAGGATTCCGGGAGTTCGGACATGACGTCGATGGCGGCGTCACCGAGGGTCCGTTCTGGGACACGCTGGCCGCGTTCGCCGCAGACGACGTCTATTATTCGGCCGGCGGCAGTCTCGTATGCGGACCGACCATCGCAACCATCGTGGACGAAGACGTGTTCGAGACGGCGCAGAATCGCCTCGGCGACGATTCGACGGACTGGTATTTCACCATCGCGGCAACCACCGCGACGGCCAAGCCCGGAGGTGGTCCGCAGGTTGGAAAGGTCGGCCAGGTCGCGCTGCCGATCCTGGACGTTCATCCGCCGGCGCAAGAAGGGCAGGATCAGCCGATCACGCACGTGCAGGTGCTACTGCCGTCCGGCCGCAACGGCTGGATTCCGCTGGCGGCCGTACGGCCCTTCACCTCCGACCGGCTATGCTACGCGGCCACTCCCGCCGGCGAATGGAAGATCGCAGCGTTCGATTCGGCCGAGTAGGATCGGCCCCATTTCCAGCGCTTGGCATCGGCTATGTGCGTCAGAACCAGCCGAAGTCCGGCACCGCACTCCACAACAGCCGCAAGCCAAGCGCGGTGAGCAGCAGCTTGAGCACCAGCCGGAAGCGATCCTCGCTGGTGCGGTGCAGCGCCGCCTGGCCGATCCAGTTGCCGGCCGCGCCGGTCACCACCATCGCCGCCATCAACGGTGCGAAGCTGCCGATCGCGACGCCGATGAAGCCGAAGGCGGCAAGCTTGGCGATGTGAGTAATCGTCATCAGCGCGCCAAGCGTGGCGGCGTGGTTGTAGCGGTCAGGTGCGGCGCTCGCGACAAACGGCGCAATCAGCGTCCCGGTTGCGCTCACGAACACGCCGAGGAAGGTCGCACCGAAGCCGAGGAACGCGAAACGTCCGCGCTCGGCCCCGACGCGGCCGATCTTCGGCAGCCACGTCACCACCAGCACGAAGGCGCCGAGGATTGCCTGTAGCGAGGCGAGCGGCAGCGCCACGAAGATCTTCGCCCCGACCGCAGCGCCAATCGCTGCGCCAAAAACGAACGGCAGCAGCGTGCCGCGCATGACGTGAGGCCACATCGTGACGGTGCGCGCCATGCCGGTGCCGAGCATCACCACGGTATGGACGGGGATCACGACCGCCGGCGGCATCGCGATCGCCATGATCGCGAGCAGCAGCACGCCGCCGGCCGCACCGGCATAGACCGCGACGAAGGCCGCGACGAACGAGGCTGCTGACAGGCCGGCGAACAGGAGCGGACCGATGTCCGGCATGCCGAGGAAATCCATTATTCTTCGTCTTCTTCGTTTCCTGCGGACGCAGACGGCGGGTAGATGTCGTTACGGCCCCGGAGGGCTCTCCGATTTTCGACGATCGGCGGGATTTTGCTTCTTACATGGCTGGTTATCGTTGTCAAAAAAGCCCTGTAAATCGGGAGCTTTTCACACGTGCGCAAGGGCTTTGTCGGCGGCCGGAAAAGCCGGCCGGCCAAAGCCGATGCAGGCCGCCACCGGAAACCCCCAGGCGCGACCGCCGCGGCATCACGTCGTTCGCGGTTCCGGGAACGTCATGTGCGTCTGAGTGTTTTGCGTTGGGGTTGGCGATCAAAGGAGATGAACGATGCTACCCCGCTTAATTGCTTCGGCGGTGCTCGCCGTCGGCGTCATGCATGGAACCGCACTGGCCCAAGGCCAGAGCAGCACCGCCGCCCCGGCGGAAACTCAAGCGAAGAGTGATCTGTCGCTGCCCCAGGAGATCAAGCAGAAGCTTGAAAAGCAGGGGTTCTCGAATGTGCAGATCGTGCCGGGTTCATACATCGTGAGCGCGAAGGACAAGGATGGTGATCCAATCACGGCGATCATCGGGCCGCACTCAATGACTGTCTTCACCATGAGCACGCCTGGCGACAGCGACTCGACCACCGGAAGCGGCAGCCAGTCGAAAAAAGGAGGAATGGGTAAGAAATAGTGCGGCATTGCCGGCGGTTTGCTCTGGTGTCTCGAGCGCATTCGCTAGAGGCACTGGAGCATTTCGCGAAATTTTCCCGGTGGCGATCCCGGCAGGACTTGAACCTGCGACCCTCGGTTTAGGAAACCGATGCTCTATCCAGCTGAGCTACGGGACCGTGCATTGGGATGCCGGTTCTAGTGGTCCGACATTCGCGTCACGCACCCGCTGCCGGATGGGTCGCGAATGTCAAATCCAACTCCACTAGCTAGTCCAATTGCCCCGCAGCTTCAACCGCGTTCAGCGCCAAAGCCGCTTGCTCGCAAGCCGCGCGCCCTCGACCAGCGCGGAGAGCTTCGCCCAGGCGACGTCCGGATGTACCTCGTCGCCCGCGCCGGAGGTGCCGAAGCCGCAATCGGTGCCGGCGATCACGCGTTCGCGCCCGACCACACCGGCAAAGCGCGCGATGCGCTGGGCCACCAGCTCGGGATGCTCCACGAGATGGACGCAATGCGACACCACGCCGGGGACGAGGATCTTGCCGTCGGGCAGCTTCACGTCCTCCCAGAGCTGCCATTCGTGCTCGTGCCGCGGGTTGGCGCCCTCGATCAGGTAGGCGCCGGCGCGGACCTGAAGCATCAGGTCTACGAAATGCTTGAGCTCGAAGTCGTGGACGCGCGGCGCGATGTTGACGCTGTAGCACGTGTGGAAGCGCACGCGCTCTTCCGGAATGCCGCGCAGCGCGTGATTGACCGCCTCGACCCGCAGCGCGATGAACTTGCGGCAGTCCTCGATCGTCGAGTCCAGCGCGCGGTTGTAGTGCGTCGCCATGCGCGGATCGTCGATCTGCAGCAGGAAGCCGGCGTCGACGATGGCCTTGTATTCGACATGCATCGCGTCGGCCAAGGCGGCGAGATATTCCTCACCGGAGGCGTAATAGCGGTTCTCGTAGTAGAGCTCGAGATTCGACAGCGAAATCGCCGTAATGAACGCCTCCTCCGTCTTGACGCCGCCGAGCGCACTCTTGAGGTTCTCCACGTCGGCGCGGACCTCTTTTTGCCCGACATACCGGATCGGCCCTGAGCAGATCTGCGCCTTCGGCCGCACCGTGCGCTTCGGCACGATCTTCCCCGACCGCGCCGCAAGCATGACCTTCATGTCCTCATAGGCGTCGGAGAATTCGACCGAGTCGCGCGTGGCGCCGCGGAACGTCACCGGGCTGTCGATCTCCTCCAGCCCTTCCAGGCGCGCGCGCGCATAGGCCATCCAGTTGACCTTGCTGTGCTCGCCGTCGCCGATGATGTCGATGCCGGTGTCGCCCTGCCGCCGCACGATCTCATCGATCGCGCGTCCGATGCGCGCATCGAAGGCTTTGCGGTCGTAGTCGCCGCCGAGCTCCTTGACGTTGAGGAGCTCGACCAGATCGGCGGGGCGCGGCAGGCTGCCGGTATGGGTGGTGAGAATCCGGCTGTCGCTGCGCTTCATCAATTGATCCTGAGATTGAGCTTCTTGAGGAGCGCGGCCCAGCGCGTGAAGTCCTGCTTGACGATTGCGGCATATTCCGCAGGCGTGCTGGATGCCGCCTCGGCGCCGTCGGTGGAAATGCGCTTCTGAACCTCCGGATTGGCGAGCGCGACGCGCATCGCCTGGTTGATCTTGTCGACGATCGCCTTCGGCGTGCCCGCCGGCGCCAGCAGACCGTAGTTGAGGACGACGTTGAAGCCCGGCAGCCCCGTTTCAGCCGCCGTCGGCACGTCCGGCAGCAGGCCGGAGCGCGTCGGGCCGGTCACCGCCAGCGCGTTGAGCCGGCCTGCTTTGATATTGCCATAGGCCGGTGGAATGACGCCGAACGAGACCTGCACATGGCCGCCGACCAGATCGCTCACGAGCTGCCCCGTTCCCTTGTACGGGATCAGGTTCATTTTGATCTGCGCCTCGTGCATGAACATTTCCGCGCACATATGCGAGCCGGTGCCGCGCGACGACGAGCCGAGATTGATCTTGCCGGGCTCGGCCTTTGCGAGCGCGATCAGTTCCTTCACATTCTTTGCCTTCACCGAGGGGTGAGTGAGAAGGACGAGCGACATCCGCGCGACCAGCCCGAGCGGTGTGAAGTCCTTGATCGGATCGAAGCCGGCATTCGCGTAGAGCGTTGGATTGATGCCGATGCTGCCGGTATGACCCAGCATGAGCGTGTAGCCGTCGGGTGCGGTCTTGGCGGCATGGCGCGTGCCGACGATGCCGCCGCCGCCGCCGCGATTCTCGACGACCACGGTCCGGCCGAGCCGAGCCGTCAGCCGGTCGGCCATGATGCGCGCCATGGCGTCGTTGCCGCCGCCGGGAGGAAACGGCACCACCAGGGTGATGTTGCGGTTCGGATAGTCCTGCGCGCGCGCCGGACCGGCGACGTTGGCCAGCGCCAACAGCGCGATCGCGACCGGAAGCCATCTCATCTGGAGCTTCATGACTCTTTCCTTCTCCTGATTTTCGGTTCCAGTCTTGCCCGCGAGAAGCAGCGAAGGCAAGGCGTCTCGCGATGTCCTTGCCGGCAAGGCCGAAAAGGCGCACCCTGAGCGCGCCAAACGCATCCGAGAATGCCGGCACAATAAATTTCGGGAGGACACCATGAAAGCAATCACGGCGCTTGTCGCCGCTATTTCCACCGTCGGCGCGCTTTGCGCGATGCCGGCACAGGCACAAAACTATCCCGCGCGCCCGGTCACGCTCGTTCTCGGCTTCGCGCCGGGCGGCCCGAGCGACGTGATGGCGCGGGTGTTCTCCAAGAAGCTCGAGCAAGTGCTCGGCCAACCGGTGGTGATCGAGAACCGGACCGGCGCGGGCGGAAACATCGCCGGCGAAATGGTCGCGCGTGCGGCGCCGGACGGCCACACCGTCCTGCTCGCCAACAGCGGTATCCTTGCGGCCAACGCGTTTCTCTACAAACGTACCGGCTTCGACGCCCGGAAGGACTTCGCGCCGATCACCCGCGTCGGCGAGCAGGCCAATGTCCTGATCGTCAATCCCGGCGTGCCGGTCCAAAGCCTGAAAGAGCTGATCGCCTATGCCAAAACCAATCCGGGCAAGGTCAGCTACGCCTCCGGCGGCCATGGCTCCTCGCCTCACCTCGCCGCCGAGCTGCTCAAGGCCGAAGCCAAGATCAATCTCGTCCATGTGCCCTACAAGGGCACCGGGCCGGCCTTGCGGGACATCATTGCCGGGCACGTGCAGATGATGTTCGCCTCGGTGTCGCCGTCGAAGCCCCACATCGAGACCGGGAAGGTGCGCGCGCTCGCCGTCAGCACGCTCAAGCGCACGGCCCTGCTGCCCGATATCGCAAGCGTCGCCGAACTCGAGATTCCGGGATTCGAGGCAACGGCGTGGCACGCGCTGGTGGCGCCGGCGAAAACGTCGAAGGAGGCGCTTGCAAAGCTCCATAGCGCGATGATGACGACGCTGAAGGACCCGGCGGTGAACAAGCAGCTCACCAATCTCGGCCTCGACGTCACCCCGACAACACCGGAGCAGCTCGCTGCCTATATCGAGACCGAGATTCCGAAATGGGCGGCGATCATCAAGGCCTCCGGTGCTAAGCTCCAGTGAGTCCCTGGCTGCCGGGAACCCGAAGGAAGACGCCGTGAACATCCAGACGAAACCAGTCACCACCCTCGCCGGCGTATCCGACGCCGAGCGGCAGGCGCGCGTCGATCTCGCTGCGGTCTATCGCCTGTGCGCGTACTACGGCTGGGGCGATGTCATCTACAACCACTGCGCCATGCGGGTGCCGGGCGAGGACTCGAAATTCCTCATGAAACGCCATGAGCTGTTGTGGACGGAAGTCACCGCCTCGAACCTGGTGAAGGTCGACATGCGCGAGGACCTTGACGAGTCCTCCGGCGTCAACCGCCCCGGCTTCACGCTGCACGGCGGCGTCCTCTCCGCGCGGCCGGACGTCAACTGCTCGGTCCACGTGCACACCGAATGGGGCATGGCGCTCGCCGGCCTCAAGCACGGCCTGCGCATGGTGTCGCAGCAGGCCATGCGTTTCTACAACCGCGTCGGCTATCACCCCTATGAAGGCATCACCGAAGACTTCGGCGAGCGTGAGCGCATCGTCGCGCATCTCGGCCAGCACCGCGCGCTGATCCTGCACAATCACGGCCTGCTCACCGTCGGCAAGACCGCCCGCGAGGCGTTCATTCTGATGAAGTATCTGATGAGCGCGGCCGAGATCCAGATTCGCATGGAATCGACTGGAGGCGAGTTGATCGAGATTCCGCCGGCGATCTGCGAGAAGGTGGCCGCGCAGTATGCGTCTCACGACTCCGGCCGCGGCTCGGCCGACTGGCCGGCCTATCTGCGCATCATCGACCAGGTCGACCCCGGCTTCCGGAATTGACGATTCCTCAAGCGCAAGCGCGCATTGCTGCGCCTCTCCCTTGCAGGGAGAGGGCACAATAACTGCGGCCGGCGGTGCTGCACCGACTTTGCCGTCGCCTCCTGGCCGCGGTATAACGTGGCACCAAATGCCGCCGCGCCGGCGCCTGCCAGCCGAACCAATAAGGAGACACCGCCATGGACCTCATTGCCGACCGCGGCCGGCGCGTGCCGATCGAAGAGCTCAACACCACCCGCCTGCTCGCGCATGCGCGCAAGCAGGCGCAGCAGCGCAAGTTCGACGACATGCTGATCGTCGACGTGGACGCCCATCACTACGAGAACGAGTGCATGGACGACATCCTCCCGTTCGTGGAGAACGATGTGCTGCGCCAGCTCGCGGTCGCCGGCCGGGCCAAGGGTCGCGGCTCGCTCGTGCCCAACGTGGCGGTCGGGTTCCAGGACATGGGCGGGCGCATCACGCGCTACCCGCTGCGCTCGTCCGAGAAGACCGAGAAGGGCAAGATGCGCGACGTGCAGCTCGGCCATCGCTGGATGGATGCGATGAGCGTCGACTATTCCTGCCTGTTTCCGACGCTGATGCTCGCGATCGGCCTGTCGCACGACCCCGAGATGGAGGTCGAGCTGTCCTGGGCCTACAATCGCTGGCTCACCGAGAAGGCGCTGCCGGAGGCAGACGGACGCTTCTACTCGATGCTGAGCCTGCCGCTGGTGGAGCCGGACGCGGCGATGCGCCAGATCGAGACGTTCGGCGGCCGCAAAGGCGTCGCCGGCTTCATGATTACCTCGGTGCGCTCGCAGCCGGTGCACCACAACCGGCATATGAAGATCTATCGTGCGCTGGAGGAGCGCGGGCTGCCGCTGTCGTTCCACTCGGCGATCAACCCGACCGAGCCGGTGTTCAAGAGCCTCAACCGCTTCGCCTCGGTGCATGGGCTCGGCTTCCCGTTCTACAACATCCTGCATGTCACCAATTGGGTGACCAATGGGCTCGGCGAACGCTTCCCGAAGCTGCCGGTGATCTGGATCGAGGGCGGGCTTTGCTGGATTCCGTTCCTGATGCAGCGGCTCGATCACGAGTTCATGCTGCGGCCGTCGGAATA
>JBOHIG010000098.1:0-2083 GCA_050725815.1 Xanthobacteraceae bacterium | reverse complement strand
ATCTCGGGCTATCCGGGCGGCAACGACATCAACCTCGCGATGGAGCGCGGCGAGGTGCAGGGTCGCTGCGGCTGGTCCTGGTCGAGCGTCAAGTCGACGCGCTGGAGCTGGTACACGGACGGGAAGGTCAAGGTGCTCATCCAGCTCTCGCTCGAGAAGCATGAGGACCTGCCGAAAGTGCCGCTGATTGTCGATCTCGCCGACACTCCCGATGAGAAACAGATCCTCACGCTCATCTTCGCGCGGCAGGCACTCGGGCGTCCGTTCCTGGCGCCTCCGAATGTTCCACAGGCGCGAGTCGATGCGCTACGCAAGGCCTTCATGGCCACCATGAAAGACAAACAATTCCTGGCCGAAGCCAAAAAGGGCAAGCTCGAGGTCAATCCGATCACAGGCGAAGCCGTGCAGAAGATCATGGCCAATGCAGCCAAGACCGATCCCAAGATCCTGAAAAAAGCGGCGGCCATGGTGAAGGTCGAGAAGAAAGGCAAGAAGAAGAAGAAATAGTCCCCAGCCCGGCATGACCGGTTGCTGGCCGCGCCCTATCGGACGCTGATTGCACGGGATGCCCGATGGGCATCCCGTGTGCTTTTGGGCGTCCTGCGGCCCTAGTGTCCCGAATCCGAAGTCCGCTTCAATCTTCGGCTTGCTCGTGAGCGGACTTCGGATTCGAAGGGCACTAGCAAGCCTATGATTCTAGTGTGGTTTGGTTCGGAAGTCCGCTTGAAGAGCGTGCGGCAGCAATGAAGCGAACTTCCGAACCACCACACTAGGCGAAACCTATCCAACCGCCTTGGCGAAATTCGCGAAGAAGTCGTCGGCGGTCTTCTTGGCGGCGCTGTTGATCAGGCGCTGCCCGAGCTGGGCCAGCTTGCCGCCGATCTGCGCCTCGACGTTGTAGGACAGGAGCGTCCCGCCGTCCTTGTCGGTCAGCCCGACCGCGGCATTGCCCTTGGCGAAGCCGGCCACCCCGCCCTCGCCTTCCCCGGAAATCTTGTAACCGTTCGGCGGATCGAGATCGGAAAGCCGCACCTTGCCCTTCCAGCGCGCCTTGACCGGGCCGACCTTGATGCTGGCGACGGCCTGGAATTCGGTGTCCGATATCTTGTCGAGTTGCTCGCAACCCGGCACGCAGGCCTTGAGCACTTCGGGATCGTTCAGCTTCGCCCAGACCTCTTCGCGGGTTGCGGGAAGCTGGACTTCTCCGCTCATGGTCATCGCCATCGCAATGTCTCCGTCTTCGAGGGCCGGTATTAAGCGCTGGCAAGGCATGAGGAAAGCCCTTTTGGCGCAGGGCGGCCTTGTTCGGCCATGGGGGTTGGCGGCCTTCGAGTTGCCCGCTAAAGGTGTCGTCGGCCGTTGCCCGGCATCCCTCGCCCATGACCAATCCCCTCAACCCTTCCTCGCTGCTCACGCCGCTGATTTCGAGCGCGGCCATGCGCGCCGTCGTGGACGACCGCGCCCACCTGCAACGCATGCTCGATTTCGAAGCGGCGCTCGCACGCGCGCAGGCCGCGGTCGCCGTCATCCCCGCCTCCGTGCTCGACGCCGTTGCCGCCGCCGCAAAGGCGGAGCATTACGACCTAGCCGCGATCGGCCAGGCGGCGGTCAAGACCGGCGACATCGCGTCCCCGCTGATCGCGGCGCTGACCGCCCAAGTCGCCAAGACCGATGCCGAGGCTGCCCGCTATGTGAATTGGGGCGCCGCCGGGCAGGACGTCATCGACACCGCGCTGATGCTCGAGCTGCGTGCCGCGATCGACGTGCTCCTGGCGGACCTCAGCCTCGCGATCGAGGGCTTCACCACGCTGGCCGGACGCCATCGCCGGACTGCGGCGGTTGCGCGCACCTCGCTCCAGCACGCCTTGCCGATGCCGTTCGGGCTCAAGCTTGCCGGCTATGCAGCTGCGCTCGCGCGTTCGCGCGAGCGGCTGCGCCGCCTGCGCAAGGAGGCGCTGGCGCTGCAATTCGGAGGCGAAGCCGGCACGCTGGCGGCACTCGGCGAGCACGGGCTCGCCGTGACCGAGCGGTTGTCGGCCTTGCTTGAGCTGCCGGCGCCGGATGCGCCCTGGCATAGCCACAG
>JBOHIG010000097.1:0-8425 GCA_050725815.1 Xanthobacteraceae bacterium | reverse complement strand
AGTGCTGCGCTACTGGAACAATGAGGTCGATCGGAATCTCAACGGCGTACTGACGCAGATCGACGATGCGTTGAGCCACCCCACCCGGCCGCCTTCGGCGGCCACCCTCCCCCTTCGGGGGAGGGATGGAGCATTCTGATGGCGCGGGGTGTCACCATCGAGCGCGTCACCTTCGGCTACGGCACGACGCCGGTGCTGGAAGACGTGACGCTCGAAGTCGCGCGTGGCGAATTCTTTGCTTTCCTCGGTCCCTCGGGATCGGGCAAGACCACGCTGCTGCGCCTGATCGCCGGCTTCGGCACGCCATCCGCCGGCCGCATCCTGATCGGCGAACGCGACGTAACGCGGCTGCCGCCTTGGAGCCGCAACGTCGGCCTGGTGTTCCAGAGCTACGCTCTATGGCCGCACATGACGGTCGCGGGCAATGTCGCCTTCGGGCTCGAACGCCGGCGGTTGCCGCGCGCCGAGATCGCACGCAAGGTCGCCGACGTGCTGGCCCTGGTGGGATTGTCGGCATACGCCGACCGGCGGCCCGCCCAACTGTCGGGCGGCCAACAGCAGCGTGTCGCGCTTGCGCGCACGCTGGTGATCGAGCCGGAAGTGCTGCTGCTCGACGAGCCGCTCTCCAACCTCGATGCGCGCCTGCGGGTCGATATGCGCATCGAGCTGCGGCAGCTCCAGCGCAAGCTCGGCATCACCGCGATCTACGTCACGCATGACCAGGAAGACGCCAACGCCATTGCCGACCGCATCGCGGTGCTCGATCAGGGCCGCATCCAGCAGATCGGCGCGCCGCTCGATCTCCACGATCGTCCCGCCAACCGCTTCGTGGCGACGTTCCTCGGCACCGCCAATATGATCGAAGGTACGATCGAGGCCAGCGGCCGTTTTGTCGCCGACGGGTTCACCCTCGCCGGCGTCGCGGGCGCGCCGGGCCCAGCCTGCGTCTCGATCCGCCCGCAGGACATCGCGGTGCAGGCGCCGAACGGCGGGATCGCGGCCACCATCGCCGAACGGGAATTCCTCGGCGGCATCACGCGCTATCACACCCGCGCGGGCTCGCAGCCGATCGTGGTCGATGTGCTGCACCGGCGCGGCACGCCCGCGCACGAGGTCGGCGAAACCATCGGCCTCACCATCGATCCCGCGCAGGTGTCGGTACTGCGGTAGATGATTGTCCGCTCATCCCGCGACCCGTCATCGCCGAGGCTTCGACGGGCAGGCGCGCGCTACTCGACCTTCTCGTCCGGATAGACGCCCCACAGGCGCTCCTGCACGATCCATCCGTCGAAGCCGGGGCCAACGAAGTGGCACCATTTGCCGTCGCAGCGCTTGACCGATCCCACCACACCCAGCTGCAACTGCGCGACGACGCGGCTCTCGGCGTCGGCGGTACTATGAAGCGGAATCAGGTCGGTCTTGATCTTGGCGATCACCAGCGCCGTGCGCCGGCCCGACAACAGCGAATGATAGACCCAGCCTTCCGAGCCTTCCCAGTCACGGATGCGGCGCCAGTTGTCCGACTCCGCGGTGATCTCGACCGGCAGTCCCGAGCGCGTGTACTGCCAGGTCACGTCATGGCGGCGCGTCGGCCCCGCGCGAACGTTAACCTTGTCCGGCTTTAGGCTGACATAGCGTGGAACCGGCAATCCGCTCGACGAGCCGGTCGCCAGCAGCGACGCGGCAGCGGCTGGCATCGGCGACGCCATCAGCACCGCCAGCACGGCGACGCGGAACCGGTCCGCGAATTGCAACTTTCGCTTCGAATTCATCGACTTCCCGCGTGGCTGCTCTGCGCTTGTCTTGCCCCGGCCATCTATGACAGAAGGGCCGAGGTCGCAGCACGCACGTCCCCGTTTGTGGCGCACTAGTGCCGCCGATTTGAAGTTCCTACACCACTTGCAGCAAACTCGGTTAGGAACTTCAAATCGAAAAGCGGCACTAGAATCATAACGTTGCTAGTGCCCCTTTGCTTCCGAAGCTCGTGTAAGAGGTTGCTGCGATGGATCACGAGCTTCGGAAGCGGGGCACAGTGTCGATGAACACCGGTTAAAGAGACCTGAACGGCCCGCGAAAAGCGCCGAGGCGATGCCGGCTTGCAACACTCGCATGAGCAAGCGGCGAGAGCGAGAGGCCACGTCATGCCGAAGACCAAGAAACCGCTGGTCGTCGTCACGCGCAAATTGCCGGATCGTATCGAGGTCCGCATGCGCGAATTGTTCGAGACGTGGCTGAACCCCGACGACAGGCCGCTCTCGGCGATGGAACTGGCCGAGGCGGTGCGCAGCGCCGACGTGCTGGTGCCCACCGTCACCGACCGCATCGACGCCGCTCTTCTCGGTAAAGCCGGCGAGCGCCTCAAGCTGATCGCGAATTTCGGCAACGGCGTCGACAATGTCGATGTCATCGCCGCCACCAAGCGTGGCATCATCGTGACCAACACGCCGGACGTCCTCACCGAGGACACCGCCGACATGACCATGGCGCTGATCCTGTCGGTGCCGCGCCGGCTCGCCGAAGGCGCCGCGGTGCTCACCGGCGAGCGCAAATGGACCGGCTGGTCGCCGACCTGGATGCTCGGCCACCGCATCTGGGGGAAGCGGCTTGGTATCGTCGGAATGGGGCGGATCGGACAGGCCGTCGCCCGCCGCGCCCGCGCCTTCGGGTTGCAGATCCACTACCACAACCGCCGCCGCGTGCCGGTGAAGGTCGAGGAAGCGCTCGGCGCCACCTATTGGGAAAGCCTCGACCAGATGATCGCGCGCATGGACATCATCTCGGTCAACTGCCCGCACACGCCGGCGACCTATCATTTGCTGTCCGCGCGCCGGCTGAAGCTGATCCGGCCGCAGGCCTACATCGTCAATACCGCTCGCGGCGAGGTGATCGACGAGAACGCGCTGGCGCTGCTGATCGGCGACGGCGAGATCGCCGGCGCCGGCCTCGACGTGTTCGAGCACGAGCCGGCGGTCAATGCGAAGCTTGCGCGCCTCGCGCGCGCCGGCAAGGTCGTATTGCTGCCGCACATGGGATCGGCCACGCTCGAGGGCCGCGTCGACATGGGCGAGAAGGTCATCGTCAACATCCGCGCCTTCCTCGACGGCCACAAGCCGCCGGATCGCGTACTGCCGTCGATGTTGTGACCTGACCTCAGAAGCAAATCTCGCGGCGACAGTTAATGTGCCCTCTCCGCTGCGAGAGTTGTTTGCGCCCTCTCCCGCTTGCGGGAGAGGGCTGCTCAGAGCTTCCACCGGAAAAGAATGGGAGAGGGCTCTTGGCTGATAACCATACCCTCTCCCAACACGATATGTGGAACGTCATTCCTGCCCTCTCCCGCAAGCGGGAGAGGGCGCAACAACAGCCGCCGTCGATGCCGTCAAAGTTGGCGCGAAGCGTTACTCCGCGGCCTGGGCGGGCGCGTGGCGTCGCACGATCGGCATCACCTCTTCGGCCAGCCGGTGCATCGACTCGCGACCCCAGGCCGCATTCGGCCCGCTCCAATCGACGCCGGTGACCAGCAGCGTGCCGAATGGGCCGACGGTGTTGCGGCATTCAATCAGCTTCTCCGCCACCGTCTCCGGCGATCCGTACACAACACGGCCCTCAATGATCGCATCGACCGTCAGCTCCTCGTCGGGCATGTCGGGATGCGGCTTGAGATTGGCGAGACGGCCCGCGCGCTTGAGAACCTCGTAGAGATAACCGAAGGTGTAGCGGAACGAGCTGTCGCTCGCATAGACGCGCTCGCGCGCCGCGGCGTCGGTGCTGGCGACCAGCACATAGCTCGCCACCCGCCAATCGCTTCCGCTGGGCGCACGGCCGGCCTCCAGGCAGGCTTGCGAATAGCCCGCCCAATGCGATGCGACCGACGACTGCGGCGCGAGCCCGCTCGAAATCGGACCCCATCCGCGCCGCGCCGCCTCACGCACCGTCGCGGAGTTCGGGCTCGACACCGCGACGCACACGGGCGGTCCGCCCATGCGCCGCGGCTTCGGCATGAACCCGATGCCGAGCTCGCGATTGATCGCGCGCCTGATGCCGAACTTCCAGAATTCGCCGTTGAATTCGTAGGGTGGATCGTCGCGCCAGATGCGCTCGATCATGTCCATGGATTCGAGCAGCATCCGATTGCGCTTGCCGAGGTCGGCGACATCGAACAATTCGTAGTCGGAGGGCAGGCTGCCGGTGCCGATGCCAAAAATGAACCGACCGTTGCTCATGTGGTCGAACTGCGCGACCTCCGCCGCGATCACCGCCGGATGGCGGTTCGGCAGGTTGATGACGCCGGTGCCGAACACGATGCGGCTGGTCTGCGGAATGAGGCTCGCCATGAACATCAGCGGCGACGGGATCGGTTCCGTCGTCGCCGAGAAATGCTCGCCGATCCACACCTCGTCGAAGCCGAGCCGCTCCGCCAGCAGCACCTTCTCGGCGGTCTCGGCCATATAATCGCCGAGCGTCCGCGTCGGCGGATGCAGCGGCATCATGAACAGGCCAAGGCGCATTGTGCGGTCGCGAGCTGTCTTGCTACGGTCTGGCGGCGGATCATAGGGCATGATCCCGAGAAGTGGGAACCGGCTTTCGGAAGAGATCATGCAGACGATATCCGTGGATGTGTCGCCCCGGCGAATCGCGACCGTGTTGCTGAACCGGCCGGATCGGGGCAACGCCTTCAATCAGGTCATGCTCGACGAGCTCGGCGGCACGCTCAAATCGCTCGCGTCGGACGACGCGGCCAGGCTCGTGGTGCTGCGCGGCGCAGGCAAGCATTTCTGCACCGGCGCCGACCTGACGTCGCGCGGACCGAGCGCGCCGTCGCAAGGTGCGGAGCCTGCGACCTATTCGCTGCGCGACGTACTCGCGATCCTCGATGCCCTCCCGAAACCGACCATCGCGGCGGTGCAAGGCGGCGCGATCGGTGGCGGCGCGGGTTTCGCCGCCTGCTGCGACGTGACGATCGCCGCTGACGGCGCATTCTTCTCGATTCCGGAGGTGCGGGTCGGCATGGCGCCGATGGGCATCATGCCGTTCATCATTCGCGCCATCGGCCACCGCGCGTTCCGCCGCTACGGCTTGTCGGGCGAACGCATCCCGGCGACGGATGCGTGCCGGCTCGGCCTGGTGCACGAGGTCTGCGATATGGCGCGGCTCGACGAGACGCTGGCGCGGATCGCCGACGAATTGCTGCTCGGCGCGCCGTACGCAACCTCGGAACTGAAGGCCGCGGCCGCACGCTACGCCTCGCCCAATCTCGACGAAATCCTCGCGCATATTCACCCGCCGCACGATCCGAAATCGGCCGAAGCGCAAGAGGGCATCGCCGCCTTCCGCGAGAAGCGCAGGCCGAAGTGGTATCCACAATGAATTCCATCGATCTCGAATCCTCAAAGAAAAAGGTCGAAGCGCTGGTCGCGCCGCGCAATGCCGTGCTGGTCGGCGCCAGCGACCGCGAAGGAAGCTGGGCCGCGCGGGTTTGGCGCAACCTGCAACGCTACGAGTTCCCCGGGCCGACCTATCTGCTCAATCCGCGCCGCACCGAGATCTGGGACAAGCCCTGCTATCCCGATTTCAAGTCGCTGCCCGAACCGCCCGACCATCTGGTCATCCTGGTGCCGGCGGCGGGCGTGAGCGAAAGCCTGCGCGCGGGCGCCGCCGCCGGCGCGCGCAGCGCCACGATCTTCTCATCCGGCTTCGGCGAAGCCTTTGACGCCGAGGGCGCAAGACTCGGGCGCGAACTGGCGGCGGTGATTGCGGAAACCGGAATTGCCGTGTCCGGCCCGAACTGCATGGGCAATGTCTGCGCCAGGACCCGCTTCGTCACCTTCCCCGAAGACCGCATGCTGACGGTGAATGAAGGTCCCGTCGCAATGGTAGGACAGAGCGGCGGTATGATGCTGTTCGCCAACGGCGCGTTGAACGAGCGTGGCATCGTCGCGGAATATCTCATCACCAGCGGGAACGAAGCCGGTCTCTCGGTCGGCGATTACATCGCCTTCTTCGCCGATCAGCCGGAGCTGAAAGTGATCGTGATCTATGTCGAGGCCGTGTCCAACCTCGAGACGTTCAAGGCGGCGTGCCGCATGGCGCGCGCGGCCGGCAAGCACATCGTCGCCCTCAAGCTCGGCCAGTCGGAGGGCGGACGCGAGGCTGCGCTTGCGCATACCGGCTCGCTCGCGGGTTCGATCGAGGCATTCGACGCCGTCGCCGGCGAGGCCGGCGTCATCCGCGCCGACACGCTTGACGATGTCGTGGAGCTGACCGAACTGCTGGCCTATACCGGTGCGCCGCCCGGCCGCAATCTGGGCGCCATCACGCTGTCCGGTGCATTCCGTGGACTCCTTCTCGACAGCGCCGAGAAGAACGGGTTGCATTTCCGGCCGCTGGAGGCCGCGACCACGGAGAAGCTCAATTCAATCCTGGGCGTCGGGTCGCTGGTGTCGAACCCCACCGACGGCGGCTATGGCGTGCTCACCAGTGCCGACAACTACATCAATTCAATCGACGCGATGCAGGCCGACCCGAACGTCGACATCGTGCTGGTGCAGGAGCAGATCCCGCGCTCCCCCGGCTCCGGCCGAGCCGAGAACTACATCCGCCTGCTGGAGGACTACGCCGCGACCCGGGCGAGGAAGCCGATCGCGTTCTGCGCGCCGGCTTCGCACGGCCACACCGACTTCAGCCGCGCACTGCGCGCGGCCTCGCCGCACGTCTCGTTTCTGCAAGAGGCCAACAAGGCGCTGCGCGCCATCGCCAAGGTCGCGCGCCGTAGCGAAGTCGAACGGCTGGTGGCTCAAGCCCCTGCCGCGCTGCCGCCGCTGACAGCAGCGCAGCGGGAGATCGTCGACGACGTGCGCCGGCTCGCGCAGGCCAGCGCCACCGCGCTCGACGAGGTGCAGTCGAAGGAGGTCCTGCGCGCCTGCGGCATCGTCACACCGAACGAGCGTCTGGTCACCTCGGCCGCCGACGCCGTTCGGGCCGCCGAAGAGATCGGATTTCCGGTGGTGTTGAAGGCAGTCGCGGGCACGCTCACGCACAAGTCCGACGTCGGCGCAGTCGCGCTCAACCTCGGGTCGCCCGCGGACGTTTCCGCCGCCTATGCCCGCATCGCCAGCAATGTGAAGGATCACGTCATCGCCGGAATGCTGGTCTGCCAGCAGGTGCATGGCGGGCTTGAGCTGGTGCTCGGCCTGCATCGCGATCCGGAGATGGGGCTGGTGGTGATGGCGGGCGCCGGCGGCGTACTGCTCGAGCTCACCAAGGACGTTGCATTCTGCGCGCCGCCGGTGAATCGCGCGAAGGCGTATGATCTCCTCGATCGCACGCAAGCCGGCCGTCTCATCCGCGGCTATCGCGGCAGCGCGACGCGCGACCGTGACGCGGTCGCCGATGCGCTGGTGGGCCTGGGCCGGCTCGCCGTCGATCTTGCAGATGTGATCGAGTCGGTCGACGTCAACCCGTTTGTCGCACTGCCCGATGGCGGGATGGCGCTCGACGCGTTGATTGTGTTGCAACGCAGGTAGGACCGGCATCCGTGAAAAACGCATGCGCGCGCTGTGCACTGCCAAAGGTGCCGGACCTCTGCTTCGATCTGGCTTTGGCCTTGGCCGCCTGCGCCTTAATGCTTGCAACTGCCCATGCCCAGGATCCGCCGCCCGAGCAGGTCGATCAGGGGCGCGAGGTCTATGAGGAATTCTGTGCCACCTGTCATGGTCGCGACATGGTCACCACCGGGGCGGTGACTTTCGACCTGCGCAAGTTCCCCAAGGACGACGCCGGCCGTTTCCGCAAGTCGGTGCTCGACGGCAAGGGGCCGGCGATGCCGCCCTGGCGCGGCAAGCTCTCGGACGAGGATGTGGATTTGCTCTGGGCCTTTGTGCGGGGCGGGCCGTAGTCCCTCGTGTCGCAGAGAACCGGCAATTTCAAAGCCCCCTTCGCGCTGCTATAATGGCCTTATAGAGGTCCGCACTGCCGGCCGGAGATAATCAATGTCCTTCTCGACCATCAAGCTCTCGCTGATCCTGTTCGGCCTGTCGCTGATGCTGAAGTTCCAGCGCTGGCGGCACGAGGCGTTCCGCCGCCGGCTCAAGGAGCGCAATTTCACCGCGCAGATCATGACCCGCGACGAGGAAATCGGCCGCTGGTTCGAGTTCAAGGACGGCGACATCCGTTCTGGCTACGGCCTGCATCCCAGCCCCGACTGCAAGCTGATGTTCAAGAACGCCGCCACCGGGGTCTCCCTGCTGACGCCGCCCATCAACTGGCTGCGCCAGATCAATGCGCAGAAGGATTTCGTGCTGTCGGTCGACGGGCCCGAGGACCTGACCAACTGGTTCGCGCAGACCGTGATGATGTGCCAGTCGGCCGGGCTGAAGTTCGGCACGCGCATGGAAGACGGCACCATGCGCTATTGCAACATGACCAATGG
>JBOHIG010000096.1:0-4466 GCA_050725815.1 Xanthobacteraceae bacterium | reverse complement strand
GCGCCGCCGACCGTGCCCCATCTGGTCTCGTGCGCGGCCTCGCCCGCAAACCAGACGCGATTACTGAGCGGCTCCATCATGGCGCGCCGCGCCGATTGCGATCCCGGCGCCGCCACCGACATTCCGCCGAGCACCCACGGCTCGCTGTTCCAGCGCGTGACGTGACGGCGGCGCACGGCCTCCTTCACGTCATTGCCGTAGAGGTCGGCGAGCCAGTCGAGCGCGAACGCGGCCATCTCGCCCTCGCCCTTGGCCGAGAGCGTGCGGGCGAACTCGCCGGCGATGTCGACCGTGCAGACGGCGCTGCCCGCCAGGTTGCCGAGCACCGCCGCGGTGCGCCTGTTCGCCGATTTCTGGAACACCAGCTCGTCGGAGCGGAAGCCGAGCGGATTGCCGGGCAGCTCCAGCGCCACCCGCTCGTAGCTGCCGAGGCGGAGCTTGCCGATGGCGTCGAGCGGCCGCGCGGGAAGTGCCGGCGAGAACTTGATCTTGCCGGCGGCTAGCACATTGGTCGATGCGGTGACGATCACGGCGCGCGCCTCGATTTTGCCCTGGAGAGTTTCGACCTCGATCCTCCGTCCGCCCCAGTCGATCTGCGTCACCGGCGTCGCGAGGCGGACCGGTAATCCGCCCGCGAGCCGCGTCAGCAGCGCGCCGACGCCCTGGCGGCAGAACGCATCGACGTCGCGCTCCACCGAGCGGTAGAAATCGACCGTCGAGACATCGGTGAGGTCCTTGCTCGACGCGAACGGCCCGAGCATGAAGTCGATGGTCCCGCGCCAGTCGCCCAGATCCTTCGGCAGCGCCGACGCGCAGGACACATCGCCCTTGCGGGCGGCTTCGGCGATCGCCCGGTTGGCACGCGCGATGGCGGCAAGCAGATCTTCCATCTCGCCCTCGCGCGCGTAACGGCGGCCGATGCGCACGCGCTGGCCGGGCGGCGCGGGATAGATGTCGAGGCCGGTCTGGGTCGCGAGCTTGGCGAGCGGATTCGTTTCCGGCGTGTGCAGCCAGTGTGCTCCGCGGTCGTAGGGAATGCCGAAGGTCTTGGTGTCGGTGATGCAGCGTCCGCCCACCGTCGCCGCAGCCTCGCAGACGACGACGCGCTTGCCGGCCGAGGCGATCCGGCGCGCGGCGGCGATGCCGGCGGCACCCGCGCCCACGATCACCACGTCGACGCCGGAACTCGGACCGCCGGACGGAGCTTTCTTCTGCTTGCTGGCGCCAAAGGCGGGCGCCGCCGTGAAGGCGGCGGACGCGGCAAGGAACGAGCGGCGGGTCAATCGTTGCATGGTTGTACGCCGCTACCCCGAACCGACAGACACGGGTTGAAGATTGCCCGATCCCGGCGCGCGCCGCAAACGCTCGATCGGCAAACTCGTCGTCGAAATACCGCGCTGCGTTGTGCGACAATGACACGCGGTATCCTCCCGCATACCGACAGGGGTGTTTCATGCTCGATGCGGCCGGTAAGGCACTCGCCCAGATGTTCTCGCGGCCGTTCCGCCGCGTGCTGATCAAAGCGGGCGGGCTGGCGCTGATCCTGATCGTGGTGATGGCCATCGGGCTGCATCGCCTCCTGGTCTGGCTCGCCGAAAGCGGCCAAAGCTGGGCCGAGAACGCGCTTGGCCTCACCACCAATATGCCGCTCACGGTGCTCGCCTGGGTGTTGTCGGTCGCCGCCGCGCTCGGCGTGATCGTCGGCTCGGTCCTGCTGATGCCGGCGGTCACGGCCCTGGTCGCGAGTTTCTTCGCCGATGACATCGCGCAGGAGGTCGAGCGCCGGCACTATCCCGGCGAGCCCGAGGGGCACGCGCTGCCGATCGTCCCGGCGCTGTTCCAGGGCATCAAGACCGCTCTGCTCGCGATCCTGATCTATCTGGTGGCAACGCCGTTCCTGCTGCTGGCCGGATTCGGGGCGATCATCTTCTTCCTGGCGACCGCGTTCCTGCTCGGGCGCGAATATTTCGAGCTTGCCGCCATGCGCTTCCGCACGCCGGCGGAAGCGAAGCAATTCCGCAAGGCCAACCAGAGCACGGTTTTCCTCGCCGGCATGTTCATCGCCGCGTTCGTGTCGATTCCGATTCTCAATCTCGCCACGCCGCTGTTCGGCACGGCGTTCATGGTGCACATGCACAAGCGGCTGTCGCGAGCGAAGCGACCGACGATCGAGCTGACGCGGAATGGGTAGCGCTTCAGTCCTAGTCGTAGCCCGGGTGAGCGAAGCGAAACCCGGGGAGGGTTGTCCCGCATGTCGCTACGCTCATGCGGGCTACGATTGCTGCGCGACTGTGATCGGCTGGACGTCACCGCCCTGGCAGCTTCGTCACCGCCACCTTCGCCGTGCCGTCGGCCTCGGCGACGACCCGCAGCGTCTTGGCGTCGAAGGCGATGGCGACCAGACGCAAGGCGGTCGCCGTGGCGTCGACCCGCACGCCGTCGGCCTTGGTCTGGAATTCCGCGAGTGCCGCCTCGATGGACCGTCGCGCATTCGCCGCCAGCGGCTTGAGATCGACGACCGCCTTCTCGGCCACCGCACGCTGGAGATAGGGCAGGCCCGCCTTCACCGCGGCGCCGGCCACACCCTCCGATCGGACGTCGAGCGTCACGTCCGCAAGCCGCAGCACCTGCTGCTCACGGTCGAGCACGGGACGGCCCCACACATGGACCATGGCGTCGGTGCCGAAGCCGAACCAGCTCGTGCGCTCTTTCGCGTTGACCTGGAGCGACAGCAGCAGGCGATCGCCTGACGCAGCCACGCTCGCGCGGCGAATGGTCATGTCGATCGGCCCGCTTTTGTCCTCGGGAAAGGTCTTGCCCGCGAGCTGTCGCTCCATCAGGCGATTGATCTCCGCGAACGGGACGTCGATCGGCACCGCGATCTTGACGTAGCCCTGGTCCGTCGGGGGCGTGACCTCGAGCTTCGCCGGAAACGGACACTCCGGCTTGGTCTTCGTCGGAACGACGCGAGTCTCGGCTTCGATGCCGACCGTAAGCCGAACGGCGCCGGCGCCCATGCGCGGCTGCGCCGCGATGGCGCGGACCGGCCGGAACTCGAGCCACAGATCAGGAATGGCTCCGCCCGATTTGCCGAGCGCGAACGACCGGCACAGCTTCGCCCATTCCCGCCGCACCGCCGTCTCCAGAATGGGGTCGCTGCGCAGGCGCTCCTGCAACGCCTTCACCTGATCGTCGACGGCGCGCTCGAGCAGCGGCTTGACCTCCTTGGCGACGCTCAGCCGCACGCCCGGCAGCGTCACCGCAGCTTCGGCCACCGCCACCTGGACCGACAGATTGGGATCGAGCCGCCATGCCGGCGTGACTGCAAGCCGCGAGGTCACTGCGACGCTGCCGCGGATGTCTGCGCGCTGATCGAGCGTCTTGCCTGCATACTTCTGCACGCTGCGGGCGGCGTCGCGGCCGAACAATTCGCCGACGACATTGCCGAGGCCGCCGGCAGCCTGCGGCGAAAGTTGGCCGGTAGCACGCAGCGTGCCGTCGAGCGGCGTCGAGACGACAAGCGCATCCGCCTGCCCGGCGACCGCGAGCGGCCCGCGCGTGACGGTCCAGCTCAAGTCGACATTGGACAACAGCTTCGATAGCGGCTTGTCGCGCTTGCCGGTCAGGTCCCGTGGCGCATGCGCTTCGATCGCGTCGCGGATGGCGGCCAGCGTGATGTCGACCGGCGCAACAATGACCGACGTCCCGCGCGCAGGCGGCAGCGGCGGGCTCTCCGCCAATGCCGGCGGCGGCACGCTCGCGGCGCTCGGCATCAGCGCCTGCATCGCCACGGTCGCGCCAACGAAGGCCACGGCCATGACGGCGACGCCGGCCAGGATTATGCGAAGGCGCATGAAGCTCGTCCCAAAGCAGATGCGCGACCCGTCTTCAATCTACGCCATCTTGTTGGAGGAATTGCGGCGATGCCACACCGCGCATTCATGGCGCCCGATCTCCCGCTTCATGCCGCGACCGCCTTCCCGCCCATTTGCACAGATCGGCGATGATGCAAGTCTCGCACAGCGGCCGGCGCGCGACGCAGACATAGCGTCCATGCAGGATCAGCCAATGATGGGCGTGGCGCTTGTACTTGTCAGGCACGATCTCGATCAGCCTTTGCTCTACGTCGAACGGCGTCTTGCCCGGCGCCAGCCCGGTGCGGTTGCCGATGCGGAAGATGTGGGTATCGACCGCGATGGTGGGCTCGCCGAAGGCCATATTGAGCACGACATTGGCGGTCTTGCGTCCGACGCCGGGCAATGTCTCCAGCGCCTCGCGCGAGGGCGGCACCGCGCCGCCGTGCTCCTCGATTAGCTTGCGCGACAGGGCGACCACGTTCTTCGCCTTGGTGCGGAACAGGCCGATGGTCTTGATGTAATCGCGCACCTTGGCTTCGCCGAGCGCGACCATCTTCGCTGGCGTATCGGCGGCGGCGAACAGCGCCGGCGTCGCCTTGTTGACGCCGG
>JBOHIG010000095.1:0-7803 GCA_050725815.1 Xanthobacteraceae bacterium | reverse complement strand
GGATTTGACATTCGCTTCCAGAACTCGCGGCTAGGTGGGTAGCGAATGTCAAATCCACTCCACTAGGCCGCGGCCCCCGCGCGACCTTCGCCGGGCGACAATGCAGCGGTCGCTCGACGCTTGGCCGGGCAAAACCTTTCGGCCATAAGGATTCACGGGGAATCGCGCGCCGGCCGAGGCCGGCTGCACAGGGGACGAAAGCCGTGGGCGCGCTGCTGAAAGCAAGCCGCATTATCGACGCCATCAACGACCGGTTCGGCACCGCCGCCACCTGGCTGGTGCTGTTCGCCTGCCTGATCAGCGCCGGCAACGCCATGAGCCGCCACTTCCTCAACATGAGCTCGAACGCCTGGCTCGAAGCGCAGTGGTACATGTTCGCTGCCATGGTGCTGCTCGGTGCGCCCTATACGCTCAAGGTCAACGGCCATGTGCGGGTCGACGTGTTGTATTCGGCATTCGCACCGCGCACGCGCATCTGGATCGATCTGGTCGGCGGAATCCTGTTCCTGCTGCCGATCTGCCTGATCCTCATCTATTTCACCTGGCCGTGGTTCGTGGACTCCTGGCGCATCAATGAAACCTCGTCGAACGCGGGTGGGCTGATCCGCTGGCCGGTGAAGCTACTGCTGCCGGTCGGCTTCACCCTGATGGCGTTGCAAGGCATCTCCGAGATTATCAAGCGGATCGCCGCGCTGCTTGAGCACCAGCGCCTGCAATACGACTACGAGACGCCGCTGCAATGATCGAGCTCCTGCGGCACAATCTCGGGCCCCTGATGTTCGGGGGGCTGATCGTCTTCATGCTGATCGGCTATCCGGCGGCGTTCTCGCTCGCCGCCGTCGGGCTGTTCTTCGCATTCATCGGCATCGAGCTTGGGCTGATCGAGCCGAACTTCCTGGGCAACCTGACGTTCCAGCTTTTCGGCATCGTCTCCAACGAGCAGGGAAGCCTGCTGCTTGCGATCCCGTTCTTCACCTTCATGGGCGCGCTCCTGGAACGCTCCGGGCTCGCCGAAGACCTGCTCGACTCGATCGGGCAGTTGTTCGGGCCAGTGCGCGGCGGCTTGTCCTATGCGGTGATCTTCGTCGGCGCGATCCTCGGCGCCATCACCGGCACGATTGCGGCCTCCGTCATCGCCATGGCGGTGATCGCGCTGCCGCTGATGCTGCGCTACGGCTACTCGACGCGCCACGCCACCGGCGTGATCGCCGCCTCCGGCACCATCACCCAGCTCATCCCACCGTCGCTGGTGCTGATCGTGCTCGCCGACCAGCTCGGCCGCCCGGTCGGCGAGATGTATGCGGGCGCGATCGGACCGAGCCTGATCCAGATCGCCCTGTTCTCGCTCTGGGTGCTGATCGTGAGCCTGATCTGGCCCAAGGCCGTGCCCGCGCTGCCGCCGGAGGCGCGCACGCTGGCCGGCTGGGCGCTGTGGAGCAAATGCCTGCGCGGCATCGTGCCATCGCTCGCCCTGATGTTCCTGGTGCTCGGGACCATCTTCGTGGGCATCGCCACCGCGACCGAAGCAGGCGCCATGGGCGCGGTCGGCGCGCTGGCGCTCGCCGCCTTCAACCGCCGCCTGACCTGGCCGCTGGTTTGGCAAGGCATGGCCATCACCATGCGCATCACCGCCATGGTGGTGTTCATCCTGATCGGTGCACGGGTGTTCAGCCTGGTGTTCCAGGGGGTGGGCGGGAAGGTGTGGATCGAGGACCTGTTGACATCGCTGCCCGGCGGCGTTGTCGGCTTCCTCATCTTCGTCAACATCTTCATTTTCATCCTGGCGTTCTTCCTCGATTTCTTCGAGATCGCCTTCATCGTCATCCCGCTGCTGGCGCCGGTCGCGGCCAAGCTCGGCATCGACCTCACCTGGTTCGGGCTGATGATCTGCGCCAATATCCAGACCAGCTTCATGCACCCGCCGTTCGGCTTCGCGCTGTTCTACCTGCGCGGGGTGGCGCCGCCGACGGTGCGTACCGCCGAAATCTATTGGGGGGCAGTACCGTGGGTCATGTTGCAGGTCATCCTGGTCGCGATCCTGATCGCCTGGCCCCAATCGGTCACCTACTGGATCGATCACGGGCCCAAGGCTGACCCCTCGCGGATCGAGACGCAATTGCCCGACCTTCCGCCGGCCGCGCCGGAATTCGGCAAGTAACCGCAGGCTTGCGGCGGACCTGAAATGCAAACGCCATCCGGCGAGGCATCGCCGGACGGCGCTCGGCCGTTATGTAATTCGCGAAGCTATTCGAACACCTTCCTCGCCTCGGCCACGATCTTCGGCGGCGCCTGCGTCATCTTGGCGACGACCTTCTCGGCTTCCTCGCCGGTCAACGGCGTGGACGGAAGCTGCTGCTTTTTCATGTCGGCGAGGAAGGCGGGGTCCTTCATGGTTTCGTTGAAGGCCTTGCGCAGGATCGCCACACGATCCTTGGGCACCTGCCCCGACATGATCACCGGTCGCCCGACATCGTCGGCTGCGTTGAGCATATCGAGCAACTGCTTCTGCTCCTCGCTCTTGGCGAACGTGTTGATGAACACGGCACTCTCCGGAATTTCCGGCCGCCGTTGCTCGGTGAAGCGCACGAACGGATGGATTTTCTTGTCGCGAACCCAGTTACGCGGAATGCTGTGGAAGGAGCCGCAGTCGCCGTCGAGCTCGCCGCGCTCGATCGCGATACGCTGCTCGGCGCTGCCGGGGAAGCCGACGATCTGCTTGACCGGCGCCTTGAACACGACACGCAACGTCGCGCCGTTGATGTAGTTGCCGGCCCCCTTGGCGGTCGAGCCCATGATGAACTGCTGGCGCTTCATCAGATCGGCAAATGTCTTGACGCTCTTCGGACCGTAGCCGTAGCAGATACGGGTGTCGGCCGCGATGACGCCGACCCAGGCGAACTTCCGGAAGTCGACCTTGACCCGCGGATCGACGATCGAACGCGTGATGTAGCCGGGATTGAACACGTTGATGACGGTGCCGTCCTTGGCCATGGTCGCGTCGATCGCGCGCACCGAGGTGAGGCTGCCGGCGCCGGGCATGTTCTGGACGACCACGGTCGGCTTGCCGGGGATATGCTTGCCCAGGTGCAGCGCCATCGTGCGGGCGTTGCGGTCGAAGCCGCCGCCCGGCGTGAAGCCGACCAGCACGGTCAGGGTCTTGCCCTTGTAAAAGTCCTGCGCGTGCGCAGTAGAAGCCGTTATAGCGCCAATCAGCGCCAGCGGTAGCAGAATTTGGAAACGACGAACCAGCATCGCTATTCTCCCCGGAGGTGGCGTCGGGCGCGCAGTGTAGAACGGGCCCGCGCCCGCAGGCTAGGTCCGCGGGGATTCCCGAACAATGAGGCGTAATGGCGCGTCTTCGGACGCGTCACACACGGCCCGGCTTTGTGCCGGCCGTTCTTGCCGAATCACGTCCGCGTGCGGTTGCGGATCAGGAAGTCGTCGTAGGTGTATTCGGCGACCCGCCACCATAGATACTGGTCGTTGCGGAACTCCAGCAGCGTCGCCCAGATCTTCTTGAAGTCGGCGTTCACGGCCGACACCTCCTTGTAGACATCGAACGAAGCCTTCAGGCTCGCCTGCATGATCTCCGGCGAGAACGCGCGGAACTTGGCCTGCCCGCCCGCGAGCAGGCTCTTGAGCGCGACCGGATTGAGCGCGTCGTATTTCGACAGCATCCACTGGTTCGCCATCGCCGAGGAATTGGTCAGGATCGCACGGTAGGGCGCCGGCAATGCGTTCCATTTGTCGATGTTGAAGAAGTGGTGGAGCATGGCGCCGCCCTCCCACCAGCCTGGGTAGTAGTAGAACGGCGCGATCTTCTGGAAGCCGAGCTTCTCGTCATCGTAAGGCCCGACCCATTCGGCGGCGTCGATCGTACCTTTCTCCAGCGAGGAATAGACTTCGCCGCCGGGAATCTGCTGCGGCACCACCCCGAGCTTCGCCATCACCGTGCCGGCAAAGCCGCCGATCCGCATCTTCAGGCCGCGCAGATCGGCGGCGGTCTTGATCTCCTTGCGGAACCAGCCGCCCATCTGGCAGCCGGTGTTGCCGGCCGGCAGCCCGTGAATGTTGAACTTCTTGTAGAACGTGTTCATCAGCTCGATGCCGCCGCCGTGATACATCCAGGCGTTCTGCATGCGGGCGTTGAGTCCGAACGGCACCGCGGTGCCGAACGCGAAGGTCGGGTCCTTGCCGAAATAATAGTAGGACGCGGTCTGCGCCATCTCGACGGTGCCGTTCTGCACCGCGTCGGCGGCCGCGAGCGGCGGTACGATCTCGCCGGCCGCAAACACCTGAATCTGGAATTTCTTGTCGGTCGCCTCGCTCACCGCCTTCGCGAACGCCTCGGCGGCACCGTAGATGGTGTCGAGATTGCGCGGAAAGCTCGAGGTCAGACGCCATTTGATCTCCGGCATCGACTGCGCGATGGCCGGGCTGGCGACGGCACTGGCGGCGGCAGCAAGGCCAGCGCGTTTGAGGAACTGGCGACGTTTCATAAATACCTCGTGCGGCGTTCGGTCGGCTCCAATGCCGGCGCAGCCTGCCTGCGAAATGCGGCAACAATCTAATGACGATCAGGGTCTCTTGAGCTGGACATTGATGCGGACCGGCTTCCATTCGCCATCCGACATGATGTAGTCGAGCTGGAAATGCACCCTGCTCGGCGAGGTGTCGAAATGGCCGTGTAATGACAGCACGCCGTTGTCGTTGACCTGCGCCGGTTTCGCCAGAACCGGCGGCTTGGCGGCGATGATGTCGAAGTCGATGCGCTTCTCGTGGAACGCCTTGAATGCAGCCTGGAGCTTCTCTGGCGGGAACTGGTCGCGGAACGGCTTCGAAAGCCTGGCGTGCAGCACCGTGTAATTGCCGGTGATGTTGGCATCGTTGAAAGTCAACAACGTCGACTTGATGAGGACCTCTTGCAGTATCGCGCTCGGCGGTTTTTGCGCGCAGGCTGGCGTCGTCACGAAAGCGACGGCAACGGCGGCGAAAAGGATGCCGGCCAATCGCAATATTCTGGTCATGCTGGTGCGCATGGTTTCCTCCGGTAAGCCGTCCATGCGGCAAGAATGCGGACTTTGAACGGCGCGCGCAAGAATGCGCGGTCCGTTTCCTCTGCCTCGGCACTGTTGTCGATCGACCGTGCGCCGGCCTATCATGGCGGGCTACATTCGTTCATGCGTCATTTGGCATCGATAGGCTGTGCCGCCTTCCGAGGCGACTCCCATGGACCGTCGGTTCGTTGCCGGGCTCGATGTTGACGCCTTCGCGACGGTCAACCGCCGCGTGCTGTTGCGCGGCCTCGCAGCCTCGACCCTGGTCACCACCACCGGCGGATTGTTTTCGCGGCGCGTGTGGGCGAACCCGGTCTTCGCCGCCTATCCGTTTTCGCTCGGTGTGGCTTCGGGCGATCCGGCGCCCGACGGCTTCGTGATCTGGACCAAGATCGCGCCGTCCCCGCTCGCCCATGGCGGCGGCATGCCGAAGAAGCCGGTCGAGGTCGAATGGTCGGTGGCGAGCGACGAGCGCATGACCACCGTGGCGGCAAAAGGCACCGCCATCGCCCATCCCGAGCTCGGCCATGCCGTCCATGTCGAAGTGGGCGGGCTCGAACCCGCGCGCGAATACTTCTACCGTTTCACCGTGGGCGGCGAGCGCAGCCGCATCGGTCGCGCCAAGACCTTACCGCCGACAGGCGCATCGACCGCGCAGGTCCGCTTCGGCGTCGCCGGCTGCCAGCGATATGAAGACGGCCACTATCTCGCCTACCGCCACCTGGCGAACGAGCGCCTCGACTTCGTCTTCCACTACGGCGATTACATCTATGAGCGGCGCGTGCTGCGTCCCGGAGAGCGCCAGCTTCCGGTCGTGCGCGTGATGCCGGGTGAGCCGGACGAGATCTTCACGCTCGACGACTACCGGCACCGCTACGCGGTCTACAAGAGCGATCCGAATCTGCAACGCGCACACGCGTCGACGCCGTTCGTGATGACCTTCGACGATCACGAAGTCAGCAACAATTGGGCCGGCGAGATTGCGCAGACTAACAAGACTGCAGCTCCCGAACTCCGTGCCTTGTTCCTGCTACGCCGCGCGGCTGCCTTCCAGGCCTGGTATGAGCACATGCCGGTGCGCCGTGCGACGATGCCGCGCGGGCCCGACATGCTGGCCTACCGGCGTTTCGCCTTCGGCGATCTCCTAGGTCTGCACGTGCTCGATACGCGCCAGCACCGCTCCGACCAGCCCTGCGAAGACGGTTTCAGCACGATAGACTGCAAGGAGGCGCTGGAGCCTCACCGCACCATGCTCGGCGAAGCGCAGGAACACTGGCTCTACGACGGCTTCAAGGAACCGAAACGGCGCTGGACCGTGCTGGGCCAGCAGGTCGTCATGATGCCGGTCGACTTCCACGCCGATCCCGCGATCGTCGGACGCAATGTCGACGCCTGGGACGGCGCGGTAGCGGCGCGCGAGCGCCTGCTAAGCGCGGCGCAGGAGGCCAAGCTCGGCAATCTGGTGGTACTGACCGGCGACACCCACAGCAACTGGGCCGGCGAGCTCAAGCGCGACTACCAGAACGACAAGGCGGCCAATGTCGGCATCGAGCTTGCCGCCACCTCGATCTCCTCCAACGGCGACGGCTACGACATCAACGAGCGCGTGAAGACGCTGTTAGGGCAAAACCCGCACGTTAAATTCTTCAACAGCCAGCGCGGCTATGTCCGCCATGTCGTGACGCCGCAGCGCTGGCGCGTGGACTATCGCGTCGTCGAGCGGGTCAGCATCCCGAAGGGGCGCATCTCGAACCGCAAGTCGTTCGTTATCGAAACCGGCAACAACGCGCTATTGGAGAGTTCGGATTGACGCTATGGCATGCAGCCTGCGACACACGGCACTGCGAACTCCCTCTCCCCGCAGGAGAGAGGGAGCCGGCAGCACACGCCGTGCGCCAGTGCCTCAATGACCCCGAGCGGAGCCTCACGCCTCGATGACAATCTTCGGCGCGGCTTTGGCGGAACCGCCCTTGAGCTGGTCGCGCACGTTCTCGGCGATGGCGCGATAGGCGAGCGCATGCGGTCCGTCCGGTTCGGTCGCGACCACCGGAAGGCCTGCGTCGGACTTTTCGCGTATGGTCGGATGCAGCGGCACCTCGCCGAGGAACGGCACGCCCAGCCGCTCGGCCTCCTTGCGCGCGCCGCCATGGCCGAAGATGTCCGACTGTGTGCCGCAGTTCGGGCAGATGAAGGTGCTCATGTTCTCGACGATGCCGAGGATCGGGACATTGACGCGGCGGAACATGGCGATGCCGCGGCGCGCGTCGATCAGCGCGAGATCCTGCGGCGTCGAGACGATGACCGCGCCCTTGAGCGGCACCTGCTGCGCCATCGTGAGTTGCGCATCGCCCGTGCCCGGCGGCATGTCCACCACCATCACGTCGAGATTGCCCCATTCCACTTCGCGCAACATCTGCGTCAGCGCCGAGATCACCATTGGGCCGCGCCAGATCATCGGCGTCTCCTCGTCGATCAGGAAGCCGATCGACATCACCTCGATGCCATGCGCCCGCAACGGCTCAAGGTGCTTGCCATCGCGCGTGACCGGCCGCTGGCCGGTGAGACCCATCATCCGCGGCTGGCTCGGCCCGTAGATATCGGCATCGAGGATACCCACCCGGGCACCCTGAGCGGCCCACGCAAGCGCCAGGTTTGCGGCCACGGTGGACTTTCCTACCCCACCCTTGCCCGACGCCACGGCGACGACATTCTTGATCGTTTTCAGTGGTTGCAGATTGCCCTGCAC
>JBOHIG010000094.1:0-2811 GCA_050725815.1 Xanthobacteraceae bacterium | reverse complement strand
GCCCCAACGGGATGCGAATGTTAGAATCGGACCACTGGTGTGCCGGTCGATCCGCTTTGGAACTCGCGCCCTGGATCGCACGTTGTCATCCGTCATCGACGATCAGGAGGTTCCCATGAAGGCCGCCCTTCGCCATGGGACGGTGCTGGTTGCGCTGTTGCTCGGCGTGCATCTCGGCTTCGCGCAGGTTGGCTCGGACGGACAGATCGACAGCCAGAAGAAGGTCCTCGATCCGAAGATCGGAGGGCTGGACAGCGCGTCCAAGCTGCGATTGACGGATGCGCAGAAGGCGACGATTGCGAGTGCTATCCGCAAGGAAAACAAGTCGGTTACGCCGCCGCCGAGCTTCGTGGTGGCGGTCGGCGCGCCGGTGCCGCCGGTGATCGAGCTCTATATCCTGCCTGATGTGGCGCTGGCCCAGGTGCCGACCGCCAAGACCGTGAAATACACGGTCATCCAGAACGAAATCGTGCTGGTCGATCCGACCACCATGCGGGTGGTGGACGTCATCAAGAAGTAACGCAGATCACGAACGGCGGGGGTATCAATCGGCGCGGTCGGCCGCCCATTGCCCGACGGCGGTCGGAAGCACGTCGAGATAGGGTCCCATAAAGAACGCCTCCCCGGTTCCATCGCCGAAATAGCGGTCGAAGGCATCGATCATCGCGCGCACCGGCCCGACGCAACGCGGCATCGAGTCGACGATCAGGTCGCCAAGTTTGTTCGCCGGCGTCTGCTTGCGGAAGCGCGGATCGGCCGATACCGCGCGTGCGATGCATTCGGTCGCCGACTGCAACAACGGCCGCATGGCGGCGCTCTTCTGTTGCTCCGACAGCCGCGCCGGACTTGCCGGTTCGCCCACCGGACCCGTCGCAACGCTGACGATCAGCGTCGCGGCGGCAAGCGTTGAAAGAATCATGCGATCTCCCCAGTCCCCGGCGCAGGATAATCGCACGCCGGCCGTTAGGGAACCGCAACGTTCGCTCGTGTGGCTTTGCGGTCACTCACGGAACTCGTTGGAACCGATCGCCGCCCGGTAACGTTGCCGCATGGAACGAACAAGGAGAGGGACGAACGGAGCAAGCGATGGCGGACAACAGCGGAAATTCGTTTCTCGGCTTCATCGTCGGCGGTCTGGTGGTCGTCGTCGCGATCCTGGGCATCTTCCTCTACAGCGGCAATTTCCGAGGCGGCGACTCGGTCCGCGTCGAACTGCCCAAGCCGACGATCACCAAGTGACGGGCTCGAACCGGGGGATCTCCAGCCTTTGAATTGAATCGCGCATGAGCGGAACACCGCGGCTGGCGCTGACGTTGAAATTTGCTGGACGGGGCCGAAGGCAAGGAGACCATGATGAAGACGTATTTCGGCCATGCCGCCGTCGCCCTTGCGCTCGTTGCGGGAACCGGTCCCGCCAGTGCGCAGTGGATTTACGACAACGCACCCGTCGCTCGTGCGCCGATCGTTGCCGCGCAACCATTGGCTCTGACGCAGGCGCAACGCACGATCATTTATCGAACGATCATCCCGCAGGGACGCAACAGGCAGCCGATCGTGCGCGAGCAAATCATCACCGAGCCGGTCGTGCGCGAACGCGTCGTCACGCAGCCATACGCTTATGACGGCGACTATTATGCGTACGGCTACGAGACGCCGGCGACCCCGCGCGTGGTCGTGCGCGAACCGGATGGCTATGGCAGCTACGCCCGTGGCGGACGCTATGCCTACGGCGACGACTACGCTTATGGGAGCTACGCCTATGCCGTCGGCACACGCATTCCGCCGGCCGCGCGCCTTGCTCCGTTTCCGCGCACCGTTGTGACGGCCGTGCCCGCGGTTCGGTCCTACCGGTACATGGTGATCAACAACCGACTGCTGCTCGTCGATCCGGCCACCAGCATGGTGGTCGCCGAAGTGACGGAGTGACGGGAGCATAGTGACAGGAACATAGCGACGTGGCGCGCAGCGATATGACATCCGACGAGCCGATGACCCGGACGCAGGCATCCTGCTTGAAGGCGTTGGCGGAAGACGCGTTCGAGCTGGAAGCCTTCAGCGAGGAGCTCAGCCGATCGGAGGCTGCGCGCCGGATCGATGCATTGCGGGCGAAACTGCGGCTGCAGGATGGGCCGCCGCACACGCTCTAGGATTCGTCAAAAACCAAGGAGTACCGCCATGCCCCGTCATATACTGCAAGCCGCTGCGCTCACCCTTGCACTCGCCGGCGCAATCCTGCCGGCGAGTGCGCAGCAGCAGCCGGGCGCGAAGCCGCCGAACCAGAACTCGGGGCCAGACGCCGGTACGCAACCCAATGCGCAGGTGCCCGGGCCCAACGCGCTCACTCCCGGTGCTGCTAGCACCTCCACGGATGCAAGTACGATGGCCCAACCGGTGCCTGGGGCGATGCCGGGCAGCGCCGCGGTCCCGTCCACCATGTCGGAGCGCAATGCCGCCTCCGACAAGCTCGCCATCACGGCTTTCACGTTCAAGAACCTGACGCCCCAGCAGCGGCAGGCGATCTATCAGGCGCTGAAGGGCAAGCCGGCCGCGCAGGCCTTCAACGCCGATATCGGCATGGTGCTGCCGTCGCAAGTGGCGCTGGATCCGGTGCCGAACGACGTCGCCAGGCAGGTGCCACAGACCGAGGGCTACCACTTCACGGTGACGGCCGATCGCGTACTGCTGGTGTCGGGCGCGAACCGGTACGTGGTGGGCGTGCTGACGGGCAAGTCCCACAAGACCGACAAGAAGTGACGGCGCGCTAGCGGAGTGGATTTGACATTCTATATAAAACTGTCGGCGGGCTCGACT
>JBOHIG010000093.1:0-2274 GCA_050725815.1 Xanthobacteraceae bacterium | reverse complement strand
ATATCGAGGACCGGCTCGTGGGCAAGCGGCAGCAGCCCGACGAGCGCGAGCGGGACACCCGCATGCTGGCGATGCTCGCGAAGACGCTGCGCGAACTTTCCGCGTTCGACGAAACAACCACCGAATCGACGGATCAGAATGACGAGGGACCCCGCGACATCGACGAGTTCCGTCGCGACCTTGCGCGCCGCATGGACGCGTTTGTCGAACGCCGGCTTGGGACTGGACTATCTGACGGAGGAGAAGCCGGCTAGGGCCGACCGCCTGGGTTACGATTTTCCGGCATTCGCTCATCTTCATCAGAAGGTGCCGCTTGTCGGTCGCAACGGCGAGCCCTGGCGCACCTGGCTCATCCTCGGTGGCCGCGGCGCCGGCAAGACCCGCGCCGGCGCCGAATGGGTCAGGGCCATTGCGCTCGCCGAGAAGCCGGTCGGGCGCATTGCGCTGGTCGGTGAGACCGAGCACGAGGTGCGCGAGGTGATGGTCGAGGGTGTCTCCGGCATTCTCGCCGTGCATCGCCGCTCAGAGCGGCCGACCTGGATCCCGTCTCGCCGCCGGCTCGAATGGCCGAGGGGTACGATCGCGGAAACCTTCTCGGCGGAAGATCCCGAAAGCCTGCGCGGACCGCAATTCCACGCGGCCTGGGCCGACGAACTGGCGAAGTGGAAACGTGTCGAGGCGACCTTCGACATGCTGCAATTCGGGCTGCGCCTTGGCCAATGGCCGCGGCAGGTCATCACCACGACGCCGCGGCCGATCCCGCTCATCAAGCGGTTGATCGCCGATCCCGCAGTGGCGCTCACCCGCGCCGGCACGGACGCGAACGCGTATCACCTCTCGCCCGCCTTCATCGAAGCGATCTTCGCGCGCTACCAGGGCACGCGGCTCGGACGCCAGGAGCTTGCCGGCGAGATCGTCGAAGACCGGCCCGACGCACTGTGGTCGCGCGCGCTGATCGAGCGCTGCCGCGTCGCCGCGCATCCGCCGCTCAAGCGCATCGTGGTTGCGGTCGATCCGCCGGCCGCAAGCACCAAGGGCGCCGACGCCTGCGGTCTGGTTGCGGCCGGCCGCGCCGAGGACAACACGCTTTACGTCATCGCCGATGAGAGTGCGGCGGGGTTGTCGCCCGCCGGCTGGGCGGCGAAGGCGATCGCACTGTGGCGCAGGCTCGAGGCCGACGTGCTGGTGGCGGAGGTCAACCAGGGCGGCGACATGGTGCGCGCGGTGATCGGCGAGGCCGATCGCACCGTGCCGGTCGTTACGGTGCGCGCGACGCGCGGCAAATACCTGCGCGCCGAGCCGGTGGCGGCGCTCTACGAGCAGGGCCGGGTGAAGCATGTCGGAGCCTTTGCGTCGCTCGAAGACGAGATGTGCGACTTCGGTCTCGACGGATTGTCCTCCGGCCGCTCGCCCGACCGGGTCGATGCAATGGTGTGGGCGCTGACCTCGCTCTCTTTCGGCGCTAAGGGCGAGCCACGGATACGGGCGCTGTGAGTTGCAAGCGCGTCCCCTCATGGGACGCAGCGTCCCGTGCTGCGCCAATCGAGCTGTCCAACTTCCCTCTGCATTTTCTCCAGCATTGCGAGCGCTCACATGGCCTATTTCGCGCCCGAAGCGGAAGAGTATCAGCGCAAGCGCTGGCTACGGCCCGACGCGGAGCGTTGGTGGCGTCCCGACGCCGCGCGGTGGATGACGCCGGAAGAGGCGCGCCTGTTCTTGCCCGAAAGCATGCAAGTCAAGGAACGGCCGCCGTCGCAACCGCTTGCTCGTGCCGAAGGTTTGTCGCGCGAGGAGCGGGCGCACTTGCGCGAACTCCTGCGCATGAGAGCGGAGCTCGCTGAGATTCGCTTCGAGCTTCGCATGCGGGAGCTGCGGCGGAAGGCGAACTTCAATCCCAAGCAGCCGCGCGTGCCGACCGGCAATCCCGACGGCGGACAATGGACGAGCGACGGAGGCGGGCTTCCTATCAACGACTCGCGCGTCATCTCGGATGCATCTCCCGATCCGGTAAGGTCAGGGGCTCAATATGCAGAGCTCAAACGGCCAGGCATTGGTCATAACAAACCGCCGTCTGATCCGCCGCCGAAGGTCCCTCGGCAACGGCCGCCGACGCCCCAAGAACGACATAGGATCGCTAGGGAGGTCGCGCGACATCCGCGCTGGATCGCTCCACTACTTGCTGTGCGTGAATGGCTGCGAGAATTAGGGCCTTCCCTAGATTCTTATAACGACCCGCCAAAGACTTTCGAAGAGTTGCAACAGGCAGCACAGGAA
>JBOHIG010000092.1:0-37376 GCA_050725815.1 Xanthobacteraceae bacterium | reverse complement strand
CCTCCATCCTGCTCGCGCTGGTACTTGCCGGCAGCGTCGTGAATGTCGGTGAGGCGTTGCGGGAACTTCGGCTGCTGGCGGCGGTTCTCGTGCTGGCACTGGGAATGCTGGTGACCTGCGCGTTCGTGCGCGAGGTCCGGCGCGGATGGGCGGTTGCCGGGATTCCCTATGCAGCCGCGATCGGACTTGCTCCGATAATCTTGCGCGCCGATGCCGGATATGGGTTTCTCGCCATGATCTACCTGTTCGCGATCGTGTGGTCGACCGACGTCATGGCGTACGTCGCGGGCCGTGCAATCGGGGGTCCGAAGCTTGCGCCTCGTGTGAGCCCAAACAAGACCTGGTCCGGCGCGATTGGAGGTCTCGTAGGTGGAGCAATTGCCGCAGTTGTGGTGGCGGTGGTCGTAGGACTCGGACCCCTCGTTGTGGTTACATCGATCGCGATCGTATTGTCCGTGTTCGCCCAAGCGGGCGACCTGTTCGAATCCGCCCTGAAGCGCCGCTTTGGCGCCAAGGATTCGGGCCGGCTGATTCCGGGCCATGGCGGGCTGATGGATCGTCTTGACGGGTTTGTCGCGGCCGCAGCGCTCGCCTGTGTCATCGGGCTGGTGCGGGGCGGCGTCGAAGCCCCGGCGCAAGGATTGCTGGTGTGGTGACTTCAATGAAAGCCGAAGCCGCGGCAAGACTGGACGGCAAGGCGGACGCTGCGGAGCGCAGCGTAACCCTTCTCGGCTCGACGGGCTCGATCGGCGCGAGCACCGTCGATCTGCTCAAGCGCGAGCGCGGCCGCTATCGCGTCGAGGCCGTTACCGCCCACCGCAATGTCGGACCGCTGGCGGCGCTCGCGCGGGAGCTTGGCGCGCGCTTTGCCGCGATCGGGGATCCCTCCGCCTATCGTGAGCTCAAGAACGCGCTCGCCGGAAGCGGAATCAATGCCGGCGCCGGCGAGGATGCGCTGGTGGAAGCGGCTGAACGGCCGGCGCAATGGGTGATTGGCGCCATCACCGGCGCGGCCGGCCTGAAGCCGACGCTCGCCGCCGCCGACCGCGGCGCGATCGTAGCGCTCGCCAACAAGGAATGCCTGGTATGCGCCGGCGGCCTGTTCATGCGGCGTGCCGCCGCGGCCGGCGCGACTGTTCTGCCGGTCGACTCGGAGCACAATGCGCTGTTCCAGGCGATGAGCGCCGGACGCCGCGAAGACGTACGGCGCGTGATCCTCACCGCATCGGGCGGTCCATTCCGGACGTGGACGCTCGACGCGATTCGGCGCGCGACACCCGAGCAGGCGCTCAAACATCCGAACTGGTTGATGGGCCCCAAGGTCACGATCGATTCTGCGACGTTGATGAACAAGGGCCTGGAGGTGATCGAGGCCTATCACCTGTTCGCGCTCCGTCCCGACGAGATTGACGTGCTGGTGCATCCGCAATCGATCGTGCACGGGCTGGTAGAATTCCGCGACGGTTCAGTCGTTGCACAACTGGGCAGCCCCGACATGCGCATCCCGATCGCGCACTGCCTGGCGTGGCCGCAGCGGATCGACGGGCCGGCGGCGCGGCTCGACCTCGCGCAAGTGTCGAGCCTGACGTTCGAAAGTCCCGATTTGGGACGTTTTCCAGCCCTCGCACTTGCCCGCCGCACGCTTGAAGCAGGCGGTGCCGCGCCGACCGTCCTCAATGCCGCAAACGAGGTGGCGGTTGCCGAATTCCTGGCCCGAAAACTGGGATTCTGGGGGATTTCGGCGCTGGTCGCGGCGACCCTCGATGCGGCGGTGGGACGCGGACTGATCCGGGAACCGGCGAGCGTCGAAGATGCACTCGCCATTGACCATGAATCAAGATTGTTAACGCGTGAACTCTTGCCCGAAATTGCCGCAAAGGCATCTTAGGAAGCTTGGCGGGTGGATGACGGACACAACAGCGGGCGGGGGACGGCCACGTCATGAGTTTTGATTTTATGTCGGGACTGGGCGCGTTCGGTGGGGGCGTCCTGTCCTATCTTATTCCATTCCTGTTCGTTCTGACCGTCGTCGTGTTTTTTCACGAGCTCGGGCATTTTCTGGTCGCGCGCTGGTGCGGCGTCAAAGTCCTGGTGTTCTCCATCGGATTCGGCCCGGAGCTGTTCGGCTTCAACGATCGCCATGGAACCCGCTGGAAGGTGTCGGCGATTCCACTCGGCGGCTATGTGAAGTTTTTCGGCGACGAGAACGCCGCCAGCGTTCCCGATGCTGCGGCCGCGGCGGCCATGACGGAAGCCGAGCGCGAGCAAAGCTTTGTCCACAAGAAGGTCGGCCCGCGGGCGGCAATCGTGGTCGCCGGGCCGCTGGCGAATTTCGTCTTGGCGGTGGTGATTTTTGCCGGCCTGTTCATGACCTTCGGCAAGCAGACGACGCTGGCACGTGTGGACACAGTTCAGCCCGGCAGCGCGGCTGCGACGGCCGGTTTCCTGCCGGGCGACATCGTGCGCTCGATCGACGGAAGGCCGATCGAGAGCTTTGCCGACATGCAACGCATTGTGAGCACCAGCGCCGGCGTGGCCCTCACGATCGTCGTCGAGCGCGGCGGCGCCGACGCCACGCTGAAAGCGACACCTGCGCTGCGTGAAGTGAAGGACAATTTCGGCAACGTCCACCGCATCGGCGTGCTGGGCATCAGTCGTTCGATGGCGCCGGGCGACGTGAAATATGAGCGCGTCAGTCCGCTCAAGGCGATCGGGCTCGGGGCCGAAGAAACCTGGTTCGTGGTGACGCGCACGCTGTCCTATATCGGCGGGGTATTCTCCGGCCGTGAGGCGGCCGACCAGCTTGGCGGTCCGATCCGGATCGCGCAGGTCTCGGGCCAGGTCGCGAGCATCGGGTTCTCGGCGCTGCTGCATCTCGCCGCGGTGCTCTCGGTTTCGATCGGGTTGCTGAATCTGTTTCCGGTGCCGCTGCTCGACGGCGGACACCTTTTGTTCTACGGGATCGAGGCTGCGCGGGGTCGCCCGCTGTCGGAACGGGCCCAGGAATATGGGTTCCGCATCGGGCTGGCGATCGTCCTAATGCTGATGGTTTTCGCGACCTTCAACGACATTGTTCACTTGGCTTCACGCTGGGGAGCGTCGTGATTGTTGTTTGGGGGCAACAAGTTGGGAGTAATGCCGCGAGGGTCCTTCCGGTTGGTTTGCACCGCAACTGAATCCCTGTAGAAGCGGGGACCTTGCGGGTCGGACGATCCCTGGAGGGGGCGGCAAGAGGGGAAAAGGGGCGCGTTGCGAATGAGGTTGGGTGGTTCGCGGCTAATCCGGGGGCTGAGCGCGATTGGCTTGGTTCTTGGCAGTTTAGTGCTGGGGGCGGTGCCGGTCCTGGTGGCCGCGGGCCCTTCCTATGCCCAGGCGCCTACCGCGCGCGCGATCGAAGTGCAGGGCAACCGGCGCGTCGAAGCCCAGACCATCCGCTCCTATTTCAAGCCGGGCCCCGGCGGCCGGCTCGGGGCCTTCGAAATCGACGAGGCCTATAAGGCGCTCTACGCGACCGGACTGTTCATGGAGGTCCGGATCCAGTCCGCGGGCGGGCGGCTGGTCGTCACCGTGGTGGAAAACCCGGTCATCAATCGCATCCAGTTTGAGGGCAACCGGCGCCTTCGCGACGAGCAGCTCAAGCTCGAGATCCAGTCGAAGGAGCGCGGTACGCTGTCGCGCGCGACCGTCCAGTCCGACACCCAGCGCGTGGTCGAGCTCTATCGCCGCAGCGGCCGCTATGACGTCGCGGTGGTGCCGAAGATCATCGACCTGCCGAACAGTCGTGTCGACCTCGTTTTCGAAATCACCGAGGGCAACAAGACCGTCATCAGGGCGATCAACTTCGTCGGCAACCGCGCGTACTCGTCCTACCGCCTCAAGGACGTGATCAAAACCACGTCGACCAACCTGCTGTCCTTCCTGCAAAGCACGAACGTCTACGACCAGGACCGTCTCGAGGCCGACCGCGAGCTGTTGCGGCGCTTCTATCTCAAGCACGGCTATATCGACATCCGCGTCCTCGGCGCGTCAGCCGTATTCGACCCGGCGCAAAACGGTTTCGTCATCACCTATACCCTCGAAGAGGGCGAGCAGTATCGCGTCGGTACGGTCGACATCCGCTCCAATGTACGCGCGCTCGACGGCGGCCTCCTGCGCGCCCGCGTGAGAACCTCGCCCGGCGATGTCTACAATGCCGAAGCGCTGGAGAAGTCCGTCGAGGAGATGACCATCGAGGCCGCGCGGCAGGGCTATGCGTTCGCCGTGGTGCGTCCGAGGGCCGACCGCAACTATCAGGCGCGGCGCGTCAATCTCATCTACACGATCGACGACGGCCAGCGCGTCTATATCGAGCGGATCAACATTCGCGGCAACTCACGCACCCGCGATTACGTGATTCGCCGCGAGTTCGACGTGGCCGAAGGCGACCCCTACAACCGCGCGCTGATCAACCGCGCGGAACGGCGGCTGCGCAACCTGACCTACTTCAAGGAGGTCAAGATCACGACCGAGCCAGGCTCGTCGCCGGACCGCGTCATCATCAACGTGACGGTCGAGGAGCAGGCCACGGGCGAGTTCTCGGTTGCCGGTGGCTACTCGACCGCGGACGGGTTCCTGGGCGAAGTCAGCATCGGCGAGCGCAACTTCCTCGGGCTCGGCCTCTACGCCAAGGCGTCAGTGCAATTCGGGCAGTATGCGAGCGGTTACACCTTGTCGTTCGTCGAGCCCTATCTGCTCGGCTATCGCTTGGCGCTGGGCCTCGACCTTTATCAGCGCATCCAGCGGGCGACGAGTTTCATCTCCTACGATACCAAGACCTCCGGCGCGGGCCTGCGACTGGGATTCGCGCTCCGCGAAGATTTATCCTTGCAGCTGCGCTACGCGCTCTACCGTCAGCAGATCGAGCTGCCGTGGCAGCTACGAAACTGCAACAACATCAATCCGGACTGGCTCTTCACATTCCCGACTCCGGACAAGGTCGGCATGTTCCCGCCACCCGCAGGTTACTTCGGAATTCCGAACTGCTTCGGCGACGGCGAGGCCTCGCTGGCGGTGCGCCGCGAGCTGTCGCAAGGCGCGGTTCTCACCTCGCTGGTCGGCTACGATCTGTCCTTCAATACGCTGGACAACAACCGCAACCCAACCAGCGGCATTTTGGCGGTCCTCAAGCAGGACTTCGCCGGCGTCGGCGGCGATGTGCAGTACATCCGCACGACCGGCGATGTGCGGGCCTATTACGAGCCGATCCAGGACGTCGTTGGCTTGTTGCGCCTGCAAGGCGGCTATATTCACGGCTGGGGCTCGGACGGGCTTCGCATGCTCGATCACTTCCAGTTGGGTCCGAATCTGGTGCGCGGTTTCGCGCCTGCCGGTATCGGACCGCGCGACATCACCCCGGGCAGCTTCGGTGACGGTCTCGGCGGGTCGGTGTACTGGGGCGCCACTGCCGAATTCCAGACGCCGTTCTATTTCGTGCCCAAGGAGACCGGCATCAAGTTCGCCGTCTTTGCCGATGTCGGTTCGGTGTGGCGATATGTGGGGCCGACCAGCTGGCTGCCGCCGCTTCCCGGCGCCACCGGCGAAGTCTTGACGGTTTCCCACAACAACATGTTCATCAATTCATCGGTCGGCTTCGGCGTATTGTGGGCCTCGCCGTTCGGGCCGCTGCGGTTCGACGTGGCCTATCCGATCACCAAGCAAGCCTTCGACCGGACGCAGGTATTCCGCTTCAGCGGCGGCACGACGTTCTAGACCGGCGAACGGTGTTGCGTATGGCAGGATGGCATGAGTGCGCCGATCAACACCCGGCACCGGGGCGGGCTGACTGTCGCTGAGATTGCAGCACTGACCCATGCCGAGCTGCGGCGCGACGCCGATCCGCAGCGGCGCATCACCGGTATCGCAGTCCTCGATCACGCAAGTCCGGGCGATCTGGTTTTCCTCGATAGCGGCAAATACGCCGAACGGGCAGCGACAAGCGGCGCGGCCGCGTGCATTACCCTGGAGCGGCTGGTGGCGCAGGTTCCCGCCCGCATGGGCGTGCTCGTCTCTGCCAACCCCTACGCCGCTTTCGTCGAGGTTGCGCGCGCGCTCTATCCGGACGCGCTGCGCCCATCGTCATTGTTCGAAGCCGCCGGTGTCGCCGCCGGCGCCAGCGTTCATCCAACGGCGCGCGTAGAAAATGGGGTCACGGTCGATCCGGGTGCAGTCATCGGGCCGCGCGTGGAGATCGGCGCGCAAACGACGATTGGCGCCAACGCCGTGATCGGACCGGAAGTGCGGATTGGCCGCAATTGCTCCATCGGCGCCAATGTATCGATCATGCACGCCCTCGTCGGCGATCGCGTCATCGTTCATTCGGGCGCGTCGCTCGGTCAGGATGGCTTTGGCTATCACATGGCGGAGGGTCGCCACGTCAAGATTCCGCAGGTCGGCCGGGTTGTCATTCAGGACGATGTGGAGATCGGGGCCGGCACCACGATCGACCGTGGCGGCATCCTTGACACCGTCGTGGGCGAAGGCACCAAGATCGACAACCTGGTTCAGGTCGGCCACAATGTGACCATCGGCCGCCATTGCGTGCTGGTATCGCAGGTCGGCATCGCGGGCAGTTCGACGCTCGAGGATTATGTCGTGCTGGGCGCAAAAGTCGGCGTCAAGGACCACGTGACGATCGGCGAGGGCGCGCAGATCGCCGCCATATCCAATGTCGGAGGCAATGTGCCGGCAGGCGCGAAATGGGGCGGCACCCCGGCCAAGCCGGTGCGTCAGTGGTTCCGCGAGGTTCTTGTCGTGGAGGAACTGGCGCGAGCAGCCGAAGAGCGCGCGGCCGGCCGGAAGAACGCTTGAGGGACATGCATGGCCGAAGCTTCGACCACGCTTGAGGCGGCCGACATCGCGGCAATCCTGACGGCGTTACCGCATCGTTATCCGTTCCTGATGGTCGACCGTATCATTGAGATGCGGGCCGGGGAGAGCGCCATCGGTATCAAGAACGTTACCTTCAACGAGCCGCAATTCATGGGGCATTTCCCGGGACGGCCCGTGTTTCCAGGCGTTCTGATGATCGAGGGAATGGCGCAGACGGCCGGCGCGTTGTGTCTGCTGTCGGGCATGGTCGACGCGGGTTCCTCCAAGCAGGTGCTCTTCCTGACCATCGATAAGGCGAAGTTCCGCCGGCCGGTCGTGCCGGGCGACACGATCGAATACCACATGGTGAAGTTGAAGCGGAAAAACGACATGTGGTGGTTCCGCGGGGAGGCAAAGGTTGCCGGAAAACTCGTCGCAGAAGCCGAGGTTGGCGCAATGGTTGCGGCGGCATGAGTGCGGATGCGTCACAGATCGATCCAACCGCGAGGGTCGACACGTCCGCCAAGATTGGGCGTGACGTAACCATCGGGCCCTATTGCATCGTTGGCCCGGATGTCGAGATTGGCGACGGCTGTGCGCTGGAATCGCACGTACAGGTGACCGGCCACACCGTCATCGGCGCACGCACGAAGATTTTCCCTTTTGCCGCGCTCGGCGGGGCGCCTCAGTTCGTGGGCTATCGCGGCGGGGCGAGCAGGCTGGTCGTCGGTGCGGACTGTGTGATCCGCGAGGGTGTGACGATGAATTGCGGTTCGGAGGAGGGCGGCGGCCTCACCGAAATCGGGGATCATGGGTTCTTCATGTCGTACAGTCATGTCGCCCACGACTGCCGCATCGGCCATCATGTCGTATTCGCCAACAGTGCCGCGCTGGGCGGGCATTGCATCATCGGCGATTACGTGTTCATGGGCGGGCTGTCGGCGGCTCATCAATTCACCTGGATCGGCGCCCATGCCATGATTTCAGGCCTCACCGGCATTCGTGGCGACATCATCCCATTCGCGCTGGCCTCCGGCGTGCCTGCTCGCGTCCACGGGGTCAACGTCGTCGGCATGCGCCGGCGCGGATTTTCGCCGGAAAGTATTCGCGTCATGCGCAATGCTTACCGCGACCTGTTTCTCGGCAGCGGAACTCTTGCGGAACGTCTTGAGGCGGTCGAACAATCCTATGGTTCGGATGATAACGTCGCGGCTCTCCTGGCCTTTGTCCGCGGTCCGCGTAAGCGGGCGCTGTGCGTGGGGCCTGGCGCCAAGACCGAGGAATAGCGTGCGATGAGCATCCCCAACGACGGGCGCCGCCCGGACGAGGCCGGCACGGCGTCGCCCGTCGCGGTCATCTGCGGCGGCGGCGTCATGCCGTTTGCCGTGGCCGATGCTCTGGCTCGGCGGGGACGGGCTCCGATCCTGTTCGCGATCAGAGGCTTTGCCGATTCAGAACAGGTCGCCAGATATTCCCATCACTGGGTGGCTCTCGGCGAATCCGGGCGGTTGCAGCGGCTGCTGCGCGAAATCAATTGCCGTGACATCGCCTTTGTCGGGCAGTTGGTGCGTCCGCGGTTGCGTGAGATCCGGCTCGATTGGAGCACTATTTGCTTGCTGCCGCGGCTCGCAGCGTCCTTGCGCGGAGGCGACGACCACCTGCTCTCCGCGATCGCGCGCATGTTCGAGGACCAGGGATACCGCATCGTCGGCGTCAGCGAGCTGGCGCCGGAACTGCTGGTGCCGCGTGGGACGCTCGGTCAAGTCGGCGTGAGCGAACGCGATCGCGGCGACATCGTGCGCGCGCTCGCCCTGCTTTCGGCGACCAGTCCATTCGACGTCGGCCAGGCCGCGGTTGTCGCCAACAATCACGTATTGGCTATTGAGGGCGTCGAGGGAACGGATCTGTTGCTGGAGCGGATCGCCGACATGCGCCAGCGCGGCCGGTTGCGTACTCCGCCTCGGGTCGGCGTCATCGTCAAGGCTCCCAAACGCGAGCAGGACACACGTTTCGATCTGCCGTCCATCGGGCCGACGACGGTCGAGGGCGTTGCGCGGGCGGGACTGGCGGGCATAGCGGTTGTCGCCGGCGCGAGCCTTGTGGTTGAGGCCGAGCGCATGATCGCGCTCGCGGACGAGGCCAAGCTTTTCGTTGCCGGGATCGGCGCGGACGGGGCGATCGACTAGTGCCGGTGGCAGCATCAGACCGGCGTTCGGGAGAGGCGGCGCGGCTCCCGCTTGTCTATGTCGTTGCCGCTGAGGAATCGGGGGACCGGTTGGGTGCTGCCCTGATGAAGGCGATCCGCGCGCAAGCCGGCCCGGAGGTTGTCTTCGAAGGCGTCGGCGGTCGCGAAATGGCGGCGCGGGGGCTGCGCAGTCTCTTTCCGATCGAGGATATGGCGATCATGGGGCTCGGGCTCGTCACCGCAATCCCACGTTTGGTGCGGCGCATGCGCAAGACGGCTGCCTCCATCGTATCCATGCGGCCGGATGTGCTGGTGCTCATCGACAGCCCCGACTTCACCCACCGCGTGGCCCGCTCGGTACGGCGAGCCGCGCCCGCGATCCCGATCGTGAACTATGTCTCGCCCTCGGTGTGGGCTTGGCGGCCGGGACGGGCGCGTTCGATGCGCTCCTATGTCGATCACGTGCTGGCGCTGCTGCCGTTCGAGCCGGAGGCGCACGTGCGGCTGGGCGGGCCTCCTTGCACCTATGTGGGGCATTCCGCTATCGAGCGCCTCGCGGAATTCCGGCCGAGCGCGCAGGAGGCAACCCGGCGCTCGATCGATCCTCCGATCCTGTTGGTGCTGCCGGGAAGTCGCACCGGTGAAATCCGCCGATTGACCGGCGTCTTCGGCGAGGCGATCGGCGTGTTGCAGGCGCGCTGCGGTCCCTTCGATCTCGTGCTGCCGACGCTGCCGCATCTCGCCGGACAGATCGCCGAGGCGACCGCAGCCTGGCCGGTGCGCCCTCGCATCCTGGTCGATCACGTCGAAAAGCAGGCAGCGCTGCGCACCGCCCGCGCCGCGCTCGCGAAGTCCGGCACCGTCACCCTTGAGCTTGCGCTTGCCGGGGTGCCGATGGTCGTCGCCTATAAGGTGTCGCTGGTCGAAGAGATCGTGGCACGGCTCAGTCTCGACGTCCCGTCAATCGTGTTGGCCAATCTGGTGCTCGGCGAGAATGTCGTGCCGGAAATCCTCCAGCGCGATTGCACGGCGCCAAATCTGGCCAACAAGATCGAGCCACTGCTGCACGATACCCCGCAGCGCCGGCGCCAAATCGACGCCTTCGCGCGGCTCGATACCATCATGGAAATTGGCAAGGCGATTCCGAGCCAGCGCGCCGCCGAGGTCGTTCTGCGCTATGCGGCGCAGGGTAGGGTGGCTTAGCGCAACTGGCGCCGTCGGGCGAAATTACTTCTCATTATTGGGAGAATGGGTCGCAGCGTCATCTCCGTCGAGAAATCGGCTGATAGTCTCTCCGGGCGGCGCCGGTGTACAGCTGGCGCGGGCGGCCGATCTTCTGGTCCGGATCCTCGATCATTTCTTTCCACTGCGCGATCCAGCCGACCGTGCGGGCGACCGCGAACAGCACCGTAAACATCGTGGTCGGGAAACCCATCGCCTTGAGCGTGATGCCCGAATAGAAATCGATGTTGGGATAGAGCTTCTTCTCGATGAAGTACTCGTCCGAAAGCGCGATCCGCTCGAGCTCCAGCGCCACGTCTAGCAGCGGATCGTCCTTGATGCCCAGCTCGTTGAGCACCTCGTGGCAGGTCTTCTGCATGATCTTCGCGCGCGGATCATAATTCTTGTAGACGCGATGGCCGAAGCCCATCAGGCGGAAGGAATCGTTCTTGTCCTTGGCTCGCTTGACGAATTCCGGAATGCGCTCGACCCGCCCGATTTCGGCCAGCATCTTGAGCGCGGCCTCGTTGGCGCCGCCATGGGCAGGCCCCCACAGCGAGGCGCAGCCGGCCGCGATGCAGGCAAAGGGATTGGCGCCGGAGGAGCCGGCGAGCCGCACGGTCGAGGTCGACGCGTTCTGTTCGTGGTCGGCGTGCAGGATGAAGATGCGGTCCATCGCGCGCGCCAATACCGCATTGGCCTTGTATTCCTCGCACGGCACCGCGAAGCACATCCGCAGGAAGTTGGTCGAGTAGTCGAGGTCATTCTTGGGATAGACGAACGGCTGCCCGATCGAATACTTGTAGGCCATTGCCGCCAGCGTCGGCATTTTCGCGATCATGCGGATCGAGGCGACCATGCGCTGGTGCGGATCGGAGATATCGGTGGAGTCGTGATAGAATGCCGACAGCGCGCCAACGCAGCCGGTCATCACTGCCATCGGGTGAGCGTCACGGCGGAAGCCGCCGAAGAAGCGGTTCATCTGCTCGTGAACCATGGTGTGGTTGGTCACGCGCCGGTCGAAGTCGGCTTTCTGGGACGCGGTCGGAAGCTCGCCGTAAAGCAGGAGATAGCAGGTTTCGAGGAAGTCACCTTGCTCCGCCACCTGCTCGATCGGATAGCCGCGATAGAGCAGGACGCCCTCTTCGCCGTCGATATAGGTGATCTTGGATTCGCAGCTCCCGGTCGAGGTGTAGCCGGGATCGTAAGTGAACATCCCCGCCAGATTATAGAGCTTGGCGATATTGATGACGGACGGCCCGATCGATCCGTCGTGAATCGGGAACGACCAGTTCTGATTGCCGACGGTGAGTTGCGCCGTCCTGGTGTCGCCGGTCTTTGCGTCCATGGTCGAACCCTCGATTGCGTGTCCCGGGCAGATCAGTTCTGCCGGAAGCTGATGTGCTGAATCGGAACTCCGGCCGGCTCGCCGTTGAGTCTGCCGGTTGGGTATCCCATTCAAGTGTGCGCTGCAAGATGGCCCGCCGCAAGCGTACTTTCGGCGAGCGGGCGTGCCGACGGGCAGCCCCGTTATGCGCCGAAATCAGCGTCAAAGCTGGTCGCGCAGCCGGCTCAGGCTTTCGCTTTTTCCGAGCACGGCCAGTACGTCAAAGATCGGAGGCGATGTGGTCCGGCCGGTAAGCGCGGCGCGCAGCGGCTGCGCGACCGAGCCCAGCTTGGCGCCCTTGCGCTCGACAAAGGCCCGCACCGCCTGCTCGGTTGCGGCCGCGTCCCAGGGCTCGATCGCGGTGAGGTCGGTGGAAAGCTCGCCGAGGATGGCGCGCGCATCGGCGGTGAGCAGGACGGCGGCCTTCTCGTCCAGCACGATAGGGCGTTTGACCCACAGGTAACGGGCATTGTCGATCAGCTCGACCAGGGTCTTGGCCCGCTCCTTCAGTCCCGGCATGGCGGCCAGCAGCTTGCCCCGCAGCTCGGACGTCATCCGGGCCGCAAGCTCCGGTCCCCCGGCGATGAAGGGGAGCACCCGCTCGATCTCGGTGATCATGTCAACATTGGATGCCTGGCGGATGTAGTGGCCATTGAGATTATCAAGTTTGGCCAAGTCGAGCCGCGCCGGCGACCGTCCGACCTGGGGCAGGTCGAACGCAGCGATCAGTTCCTCGGTCGAAAAGATTTCCTGGTCGCCATGGCTCCAACCCAGCCGGGCGAGATAGTTGCGCATGGCGGCCGGCAGGTACCCCATGGCGCGATAGGCTTCGATGCCGAGCGCGCCGTGTCGCTTGGATAGCTTGGAGCCGTCCGGGCCGTGGATCAGTGGAATGTGCGCCATGACCGGCACCTGCCAGCCCAGCGCCTGGTAGATCTGGGATTGGCGCGCCGCGTTATTGAGATGATCGTCACCGCGAATGATGTGGGTCACATCCATGTCGTGGTCGTCGACCACTACGGCGAGCATATACGTCGGCGTACCGTCGGAGCGCAGCAGGACGAAGTCGTCGAGGTTTTCATTCTGCCAGGTAACGCGACCCTGCACCTGGTCTTCGACCACGGTCTCCCCGGTGAGCGGCGCCTTGAGGCGCACGACCGATGGCGTGCCGGGAGACACCGAGCCGGGATCGCAGTCGCGGCAGTGACCATTGTAGAGCCGGGTCCGGCCCTCGGCGCGGGCCTTCTCGCGCATCGCCGTAAGCTCACCCGGCGTGCAATAGCAGCGATAGGCCGCGCCGGACGCCAGCATCTGCTCCGCGATCTCCCGATGCCGGGCGGCACGGGAGAACTGATAGACCACGTCGCCATCCCAGCCGACGCCCAGCCACGAAAGCCCATCAATGATTGCGTCGATCGCCGCCTTGGTCGAGCGTTCGCGGTCGGTGTCCTCGATCCGCAGCAGCATCGTGCCGCCCCGACCGCGCGCATAGAGCCAGTTGAACAGCGCCGTGCGGGCGCCGCCAATGTGGAGGAATCCGGTCGGTGAGGGGGCAAAGCGGGTGACGACGGTATCGGCCATGTCGGCGCAGGCTTGACCTTCGGAAGCGCAAAGTTGCGGCGTCCGTGTAGCATAGCCGCGGGCGGCAGCCTATCTCTCAGCGGGGCCGGCCTTGGCGCATGCCCTCGGATTTGGCAGATAGGCTCCGCACAAAGGATTCCAAGTGACATGACGGCGGTCGAGACGACAGCTTCGGAGGTGGGACGCGACTTCATCCGCGACATCGTCGCGGCCGACCTCGCGTCGAAGCGCCACGCGACCGTCGTGACGCGCTTCCCGCCGGAGCCGAACGGCTACCTCCATATCGGCCACGCCAAGTCGATCTGCCTCAATTTCGGCGTGGCGGAGGAATTCGGCGGCCGCTGCCACCTGCGCTTCGACGACACCAACCCCACCAAGGAAGAGCAGGAGTATATCGACGCCATCGAAGGCGACGTGCGCTGGCTCGGCTTCGACTGGGGCAAGCACCTCTACCATGCCTCCGATTATTTCGAGCGGCTCTACGAATGGGCCGAGCATCTGGTCCGCGCCGGCAATGCCTATGTCGACGACCAGACCCAGGACGAGATGCGCGCCAATCGCGGCACGCTGACCGAACCGGGAAAGAACAGCCCGTTCCGCGACCGGACCATAGAGGAAAACCTTGACCTGCTTCGCCGCATGCGCGCGGGCGAGTTTCCGAACGCGGCGCGGGTGCTGCGCGCCAAGATCGACATGACGTCCGGCAACATCAATCTGCGCGACCCGGTGCTCTACCGCATTTTGCACGCCAGCCACCCGCGGACCGGCACCGAGTGGTCGATCTATCCGAGCTACGACTTCGCGCATGGCCAGTCCGATGCAATCGAGGGCATCACGCACTCGATCTGCACGCTCGAATTCGAGGACCACCGACCGCTCTACGACTGGTTTATCGAGCATCTGCCAGTGCCGTCGCGGCCCCGGCAATACGAGTTTGCACGGCTGAACCTGACACACACCGTGCTCTCCAAGCGGGTGCTGACCGAGCTGGTGCGCGGCGGACATGTCACAGGCTGGGACGACCCACGCATGCCGACGCTAGCCGGATTGCGCCGCCGCGGCGTGCCGCCGGAGGCGATCCGCGAATTCGTCAAGCGGATCGGGGTCGCCAAGTCCAACAGTGTAGTGGATGTCGGGATGTTCGACTTCGCGGTGCGCGAGGTGCTCAACCGGACGGCGCAGCGGCGCATGGCGGTGCTGCGCCCGCTCAGGGTGGTGATCGAGAACTATCCGGAAGGGCAGGGCGAGGAGCTCGAGGCCGTCAACCACCCGGACGATCCGGCGGCCGGGACCCGCCGGATCCGGTTCGGACGGGAGCTCTATATCGAGCGCGACGACTTCATGGAGAACCCGCCGAAGAAGTTCTTCCGGCTGTCAGTCGGTACCGAGGTTCGGCTTCGCTATGCGTATTTCATTACCTGCCGGGAGGTGGTGAAGGACGCGACCGGTGAAGTCACAGAGCTGCGTTGCAGCTACGATCCGGCGACACGCGGCGGCAATGCGCCCGACGGCCGCAAGGTCAAGGCCACGATCCACTGGGTTTCGGCCGCGGATTCGGTAACCGCCGAAGTCAGGCTGATCAATCCGTTGTTCTCGCGTCCCGACCCGAATCCCGGTGAGTTCGCGACCGAACTCAATCCGAATTCGCTTGAAGTTTTAAGCGATGCGAGGATTGAACCCTTGCTCGCCGGTGACAATTCGGATGCCCCCATCCAGTTCGAGCGCCAGGGATATTTCTGCCGCGATGCGGATTCGGCGCCTGGCCGGCCTGTGTTCAATCGCACAGTCGGCTTGCGCGACACCTGGGCCAAGATGGCGGGGGGAAAATCCTAAGCTTCCCCGGGATGATAGGGACCAAGCCTCGCCCGCGACCTTATCCCGCTGTGGAGCGCAGGCCCGCCGCGGCTATCCCCTGACGTGCCGATCGTGTAGGCTTACAACCCTTGATACGTGCGGGTTGCTTGGGGGAAAGCCGCGCGATGACGGAGAACTCCAGTCCGCGCGGGCGGACAACGACATGGCGGCCATGGACGGCCGCCCGACGTCCCAGGTTGCTGGCGTGGCCCGAAACCGCCGCAGGCTTGGCGCGCGGTGTCGTGGGGTGCGTGCGCACCTGGGCGCAAGCGGACGTCGGGCCCGGCCGGTTGGTGCCCTGGCTCGCGATTGCTTTCGGCCTTGGGATCGTCCTGTACTTCACCGCCGACACCGAACCTTCGTTATGGGCGGCGCTCGCGCTGCTCGCCGGCGCAAGTGCCGTCGCCATCTTGGTGCGGCGACGCCCGATCGCATTCCCGCTCGCGCTGGGTCTTGCCGCCATGGCCACGGGTTTTGCGACTGCGAGCGCGAAACGCGTGTTGATCGCGCATCCGGTGCTGCAGACAGCCGCCTGGAATGTGGAGATCGAAGGCTTCGTCGAAATACGTGAGGAGCGCGAGCGCTCCGACCGCATCGTAGTGCGGGTGCATAGTATTTCCGGGCCGCGCCTCAACGAGCCACCCAACCGCGTCCGTGTATCGGTCCGCAAGGGCACGGCGCCGCCGGTCGGCAGCTTCATCGCGTTCAAGGCGCGATTGTCTCCACCGCTGCAGCCCTTGCGGCCCGGCGGCTATGATTTTGCCCGCAATCTCTACTTCCAGGGCATCGGCGCTTCGGGCTTTGTGCTGGGCCGCGTTCGCAGTGCGGAGGCGCCGACGGCGCCGGACTTTCGCCTGCGCGCCGCGGCGGCCGTCGAAGCCATGCGCGACACGATCGACAAGCGTATCCGGGCGGTTCTTTCCGGCGACAAGGGTTCGATCGCCTCTGCCCTGATCACCGGCAAGCGGGACGCCATCACGACACCGGTGAACGACGCCATGTTCGTGTCCGGGCTTGGGCATGTGCTCTCGATCTCCGGTTATCACATGGCGGTCGTGGCCGGGCTGATGTTCTTCGCTGTGCGTGCCTTGTTCGCGCTGACACCGGCATTCTCCGGCCGCTATCCGATCAAGAAATGGGCCGCAGTCGCGGCGCTGGTCGCGGCGGCGTTCTATCTGGTGCTTTCGGGCGCGGAGGTCGCGACCCGCCGCTCCTTCATCATGGTCGCGATCGTCCTGATCGGGGTCATGGTCGACAGGCCATCGCTGACGCTACGCACGCTGACGGCTGCCGCTATCGTTGTGCTACTGCTGACGCCCGAGGCGGTCGTGCACCCGAGCTTCCAGATGTCCTTTGCGGCAACGCTCGCGCTGGTGGCGGGCTATGAGAGTGGGTTGCCTTGGATGCTGGCCAGCGCCGACACCAAATGGCAGGCGCGTATTGCGCTCTGGGGCGGTCGCGCATTGGTCGGCCTGGTGGTGGTTTCGCTCTTAGCCGGCTTCGCGACCACACTCTACGCGGCCTATCATTTTCACCGGCTGGCGCCTTATGGCGTCATCGCGAATCTGCTCGCCATGCCGGTGGTGTCGCTCTGGGTCATGCCGATGGGCATCCTCGGGATGCTGGCGATGCCTTTCGGCTTCGATGGCTGGTGCTGGCAACTCATGGGCAATGGCATCGGCTGGATGATTGTGGTCGCACAATGGGTCACCGGCCTCCCCGGGGCCGTCGGCCGTATCGCCGCATTCGGCGTCGGTCCCATGCTGCTGGGCAGCGCCGGCCTGATCGTGCTCTGCCTGCTGAGATCGCCACTGCGGCTCGCCGGCCTCCTTCTTATCGGGATTTGTGCCGTCTGGGCCGTGCGCACGCCGCAGCCCGATGTGCTGGTATCGCCCGACGGAACGAGCCTGGCAGTGCGCAATGGAGAGGGCCGGCTCGCAATCGTTCGCACGGGCAGCGACAGCTTCGCTGCTCGCCAATGGCTCGCTGCCGACGCAGATGCGCGCGCACCCAAAGACAAGGCGTTGGGCGAGGGAATCGCCTGTGACAGCGTCGGCTGTGTCGGGCAGCTTGCCGACGGCAGGCTGGTAGCGCTGGCGCGCTCGGTCGAGGCATTCGAGGAAGATTGCCGCCGGGCGGCGGTTGTGGCGAGCGCGCGGAAGGCGCCGGCGGGATGTGCCGCGCTCGTCATAGATCGCAGCGCCCTGCGGCGCACCGGCGCCGTGGCGCTGCGGCGGATGGGGCAGGGCTTCGAGATGACCGTGGCACGGCCAGCCGGTTACGATCGTCCTTGGGCAAAAGCGCTGCCTGCGGTAATCGCGCAACGTCGACCACAGCCGCCCGACGCGACGCCTCGGACACAAGACTTACGGCCGGGCGATTAGAAACGGCTCCGCTCAATACCGGCGGAACAGCCCCACCAGCTTGCCTTGGATGCGCACGCGGTTGGGTGGCAGGATGCGCACCTCGTAGGCCGTATTGGCAGGCTCCAGCGCAATCGAGGCGCCGCGGCGGCGGAAACGCTTCAGGGTCGCCTCTTCGTCATCGATCAAGGCAACAACGATGTCGCCGGTATCGGCGGCGTCGGTTCGTTTGATGAGCGCCATGTCGCCATCAAGGATGCCGGCATCGATCATGGAATCACCGCGCACCTCGAGCGCAAAATGCTCGCCGGTCGAGAGCACGTCCGGTGGCATGTTGATGACATGGCACTTGTTCTGGATCGCCTCGATCGGCGTGCCGGCGGCAATCCGGCCCATGACCGGCACCGCCACGGGCCGCCCGCCGTCCTCTTCGGAGGTCGCACGCACCCGGCCGAGATTCCCTTCGATGACGCTCGGGGTAAAGCCACGCGAACGTCCGCCCCCCACCCCGTGGGCGACCGATTCCGGCAGCTTGATCACTTCGATGGCGCGCGCCCGGTTGGGCAGGCGGCGAATGAAGCCTCGCTCCTCAAGCGCGGTGATCAGGCGGTGAATCCCGGACTTGGATCGAAGGTCGAGCGCATCCTTCATCTCATCGAAGGATGGCGGGACGCCGGCTTCCTTGAGCCGCTCGTGGATGAAGCGCAGGAGCTCGGCTTGCTTGCGGGTCAGCATCGTTTTCGGTCCCCTGGCTGCGGAAGGCCCACTCTTGGCTCTCCAGAAACAAATCAAGAACGAACACTATATGTTCCATATGTGTTCCGCAACCATTTAATTTGACGTGAACAAGTCGAGACGCCGCTACAGGCCAAGCTTAATGATGGCGCAGCGGCTGCCGGCCGAGGCGGGCGGGGCATGAGGCTCGCGGACCAGCAAACAGCCAGCTTTGGCGAGCGGGAGCAGCATGGAACTGTCCTGCTGCGGAAAGGGCGTGGCGACCGGCACGCCGTCCGCGCTCTGCGTCAGCGTGGCGCGCAGATAGTCGGCGCGCTCGTCGTTTTGGGGGACGTCGCAGCCGAGCACAGCCGATTCGATTCGTGGCTCGGCATCCAATTGCCCCGCGAGCCGCCGGATCAGCGGCACCAGGAACAGGATGGCGCAGACATAGGCCGAAACCGGATTGCCCGGCAGGCCGAGCACATGCATGGCCCCGAGCCGCCCATGCATCATCGGCCGGCCTGGCCGCAGCGCCACCTTCCAGAACGACAGCGCCAGGCCCTCGGTGGCGAGCGCCGTCTGCACCAGATCGTAGTCGCCGACCGAAGCGCCGCCCGAGGTGACCAGGATATCGGCGCCCAGCTCGCGGGCACGGCGAACCGCGGCGATGGTGTCGTCGAGCCGGTCGGGCACAATGCCGAGGTCGACGACCTTGCAGCCCTCGCTGCGGGCCATGGCCATGGTGGCATAGCCGTTGGAGTAGACGATCTCGCCAGGGCCCGGCTCCGTGCCCGGCATCACCAATTCGTCGCCAGTCGCCAGTATTGCGACGGTCGAACGGCGGTGAACCGGAACCGTGGGATGGTTCATGGCGGCGGCCAGGGCGAGGTCGCGATCGCTCAGTCGAATGCCCTTGGTCAGCAGAACCTTGCCGCGCTCGAAGTCGAGGCCGGAGCGGCGGATGTGGCGTCCCTTGGCGGCGGCGGCCGTCACAATAACGGTGTCGCCCTCGCGGGTGGTGTTCTCCTGGATCACGATGGTGTCCGCTCCTGGCGGCAGCACGCCACCAGTGAAGATGCGCGCGGTATTGCCGGCGCCAATGGCGCCGGCAAATGGATGCCCGGCCGCGACTTCGCCGATGACCGTGAGCTTTGCCGGCACCGTTGCCACGTCGGCGGCGCGCGCGGCATAGCCGTCCATGGCGGAGACGTCCGCAGGCGGCTGCGTGCGCAGCGCGGTCAAATCCTCGGCGAGGACGCGGCCATGCGCGTCGATCAGCGGCGTCGCTTCCGCAGGCAACGGCTGCGCTTCCGCCAGGACTCTTGCCAGCGCCTCTGCGACCGGCATCAACGCCACGGTCTACTCCTTCGCCCGATACCGGCCCGATTTGCCGCCGCGCTTCTCGATCAGGCGGATGCCTTCGATCCTCATTCCGCGCTCGACCGCCTTCACCATGTCATAGATCGTCAGACAGGTAACCGAGACGGCTGTCAGCGCCTCCATCTCGACGCCGGTCTGCCCGGTGACCTTGACGCTTGCGCTGACCACGAGGCCGGGGGGGCTCCGATCCGGCTCGATCTCAACGGAGACCTTGCTGATGGCCAATGGGTGGCAGAGCGGGATCAGCTCATGCGTCTTCTTCGCCGCCTGAATACCGGCGATGCGCGCGGCGCCAAGCACGTCGCCCTTCTTGGCATTGCCGGAGAGAACGAGCGCGAGCGTCTTCGCGCTCATCGTCACGCGGCCTTCGGCGATCGCTACGCGCGCAGTCGCAGGCTTGGACGAGACATCGACCATGCGCGCCTCGCCGCCCTTGCCGAGATGGGTGAGGGATTTCGCCTTGGCCATGCTTTAACCCGCGGCGCCGGCGCGTTCGCGCGCAAGCAGGGCCCGCGTCGCTGCCGCTACCTCGGCCTGGCGCATCAAACTCTCGCCGACCAGGAAGGTGCGGATCCCGGCGCGTGCGAGCCGGGCGAGGTCGTCGGGTGTCGAGAGGCCGCTCTCGCCGACGATGATACGGTCGCGCGGCACCATCGGCGCGAGCCGCTCGCTGGTCGCGAGGGTGGTGTCGAAGGTTTTGAGGTCGCGGTTGTTGATGCCGATCAGCCGCGAGCGCAGCCTGAGGGCGCGCGCAAGCTCGTCGGCGTCGTGCACTTCGAGCAGAACGTCCATGCCAAGTGCGAAGGCGGCGTCTTCTAGCTGCTTGGCCGTCGCGTCGTCCACCGCGCCCATGATAATGAGGACGCAATCGGCGCCCCAGGCTCGCGCCTCGGCCACCTGATAGGGCTCGTACATGAAGTCCTTGCGCAAGACCGGCAGCGTTGTTGCTGACCGCGCGGCCGTCAGGTGGTCCGGGCTACCCTGGAACGACGGCGCGTCGGTGAGCACGGAGAGGCATGCCGCGCCACCCGTCTCATAGGCGCGCGCCAGCGACGGCGGGTCGAAATCGGCGCGGATCAGTCCCTTCGAAGGGCTCGCCTTCTTGACCTCGGCGATCAGAGCGTAGCCGCCGCCGGCGAGCCTGCGCTCGATGGCGGCCAGAAAGCCCCGCGGCGCAGGCGCGGCTTGCGCTGCGGCCTCGATCGAAGTCGGCGGGCGCGCGCGCTTTGCGGCCGCGATCTCGTCGCGCTTGTAGGCCTCGATCGTCGCTAGGATGTCGGCCATGGCAGCGTCACCCGTTCGAGACCGCGACCAGCCGGTCCAGGCGGCCTTGCGCCTCGCCGGAGTCCACCGCTTTTGCCGCCAGCGCGACGCCATTCTTCAGGTCCTTGGCGCGGCCCGCGACGACGAGACCCGCAGCGGCATTCATCAGCGAAACGTCACGGAACGCGCCTTTCTTGCCCTTGAGCACGTCAAGCAGCGCCTGCGCATTCACGCTGGCATCGCCGCCGCGCAGCGCGTCCGGCTTTTGCTGCTGGAATCCGACGTCTTCCGGCGAGATCTCGAACGTACTGACAGTCCCGTTCTCGAGCGCAGCCACGTAGCTCGATCCGCACAGAGTGATCTCGTCGAGGCCGTCGGAACCATGCACGACCCAGACCCGATCGGAGCCAAGGTTCTTGAGCACCTGCGCCAGCGGCTCGACCCATTGGCGTGAAAATACACCGACCATCTGCCGCTTCACGCCGGCGGGGTTGGATAGCGGCCCGAGCAGGTTGAAGATCGTCCGCGTCCCGAGCTCGACCCGGGTCGGCCCGACATTCTTCATGGCCGGATGATGCGCGGGCGCGAACATGAAACCGATGCCGGCTTCATCGATGCAGCGCGCGACCGCGTCGGGCGTCAGGTCGATCTTGACGCCGAGCGCGCCGAGCACGTCGGCAGCGCCCGAGCGCGACGAAAGGGCACGGTTGCCGTGCTTCGCAATCGGCACGCCCGCGCCCGCGGCGATGAAGGCGGCGCACGTCGAGATGTTGTAGGAGCCCGACGCATCGCCGCCGGTGCCGACAATATCGATGGCGTCCGCCGGCGCCTTCACGCGCAGCATCTTTTCGCGCATGGCGAAGACGGCGCCGGTAATCTCATCCACGGTCTCGCCGCGCACCCGCAGCGCCATCAGCAGCGCGCCCATCTGCGACGGCGTCGCTTCGCCCGACATCATGCGATCGAAGCCACGGGCGGCCTCCTCGCGCGTCAGCGAGGCGCCGGTCGCGGTCTTGGCAATGAGCGACTTGAAATCGTCGGTCAAATAATTCCCCTTCGGCTCAACCGTCTCAATGTGCCGCGCGCCGGCGTGCCGGCGATCTTCGTACCGGTCGCCGCCCTCTGGTGGCGTTCCAGAGCGATGCGATGTCGAGAAAGTTCTTCAGGATCAGATGGCCATGCTCGGACGCGATGCTTTCCGGGTGGAACTGGACGCCATGGACGGGCAGGCGGCTGTGCGCGATCCCCATCACCAGACGATCGTCGGTTTCCGCCATCACGGCGAGCTCGCGGGGCATGCTGGCGCGGTCGATCACGAGCGAATGGTAACGGGTGGCCTGGAACGGCGCGTTGACGCCGCGGAAGACGCCGGCGCCACGGTGGTTGACGGTCGACAGCTTGCCGTGCACGGGCGTTGGCGCCCGTACCACCGCACCGCCGAAGCACTGTCCAATCGCCTGATGCCCAAGGCAGACGCCCAGGATCGGGATGTCAGGCGCGGCCTTCTCGATCAGGTCGAGACAGATGCCGGCCTCGTTCGGTGTGCAAGGGCCGGGTGACAGCACGATGGCGTCGGGGGCGGCGGCGACTACCTCCTCGGCGGCGATCTTGTCGTTGCGATGCACCACGACCTCCGCGCCCAGTTCACCGAGATAGTGAAACAGGTTGAAGGTGAAGCTGTCGTAGTTGTCGATCAGGACGATCATGGTGGCGCGTTCTTCTGACCGCTCAAGGTCTTAGACGCCGCCCCCAGGAGGGTCAAGGCAGCGTCGCCGAAAGCCGCGGACTGCGTTGCGATGCGGCCGGCCTAGCCGACCTCGACCAATTCCAGCGCTTCCCGGCTCGGCCCTTCGATCATGACCGCGCGGGTGTCGCCGAGCGGGTAGGGGCCTTCCAGGAAGACGACGCCTTCGCCGCGCAGCTTGGCGATCCAGGCGTCGAGATCGGCCACGCCGAGCGCGATGTGGTCGTAGAGGCTGCCGCGCGTCGGGGCGAGGGGCGTGTCGCCTTGATTGGCGTACCAGGTCAGCGCCACATCGCTGAACTCCACCGCGGCGCGCGGCGAACGGTAGAGGCCCTCGCGTTCCATCGCCGGCCACGACGGATCAGGCACGCGCGGCACCCGGCAGTTCGCTTCAGTGAGCGGTGTTGCGCTGGTGCGGCCCGCGTAGACGGGTGCATTGAGATGCCGCTGGTACCAGAGCTGTGCGCAGAACGGGTGCTCCTGGAACATGTGAACGTGATTCATACGTTCGGCCGGGAAGTTGCCGAGGTATTCCACGATCGCGCCGTCCGGACCTTGCAGGTACGCAAAACCGCGCTCGCGGGCGGGCTGCACGCCCTTCGCCTTCGCCTGCGCGATCTCGGCCCGCGTGCACCCGAGGGCGCCATTCGGGCCGGGCCATGTGTCGCTGGAGATCAGGACCGTGCCGTTGCCCTCGCCGGTGTAGAGCGGGAGGTGCTTCACGTCCGCGCGCGACCTGTAGGCCTCGAGGCTCTTGCGCGAGTCGACGACATGCCAGCCAAAGTGCCAAATCGCCGTCTGCGGCGATGTCGGCGGCGGCGTGTCCACCTGGCTGAACAGGATCAGCACATCGGTCGGCGAGCGCAGCGCAGGAAAACCGCCCCACGACGTCTTCGAGGTGCTCGGGAACTGTCGCGTGTAGAAGCCGATCGCGGCGGCGGGATCGACCGAATTCAGATGCAGATGATGGAAACGCGGCGTTGGCACCATCTCACTGACCGCGCTTGGCGGCGCTCGCGAAGCGTTTCGCCTCCTCGGCGGCGCGGAACAGGGCCTTCGCCTTGTTGACGCATTCCTGCTGCTCGGACTTCGGGTTTGAGTCGGCGACGATGCCTGCGCCCGCCTGCACATACATGGTGCCGTCCTTCACCAATGCCGTGCGCAATACGATGGCGGTGTCCATCTCGCCGGCGGCGGAGAAATAGCCGACTGCGCCGGCGTAAAGTCCCCGTTTCTCCTTCTCCAGCTCGTCGATAATCTCCATCGCGCGGACCTTCGGCGCCCCGGAGACTGTGCCTGCCGGGAAGCCGCCGGCGAGCGCGTCGATCGCATCGTACTTGCCGGCAAGGCTGCCCTCGACATTGGAGACGATATGCATCACCTGGCTGTAGCGCTCGATGAAGAACTGGTCGGTGACCTTGACACTGCCGATCTCGGTAACGCGTCCGACGTCGTTGCGCCCGAGATCGAGCAGCATCAGGTGTTCGGCGCGCTCCTTCGGGTCGGCCAACAGCTCGACCTCGAGCGCTTTGTCATCGTGCGATGTCGTGCCGCGCGGGCGCGTTCCGGCGATCGGCCGGATTGTGACCTTGCCGCCCGCAACCTTCACCAAGATTTCCGGGCTCGACCCAGCCACCGCGAAGTCGCCAAAGTTGAGGAAATAAAGATAGGGTGAGGGATTGACCCTGCGCAGGGCGCGGTAGAGCGAGAACGGCGGCAGTTCGAACGGCGCTTCAAATCGCTGCGACAGCACGACCTGGAAGATGTCGCCGGCGGCGATGTACTCCTTGGCGGCACGGACCATCTTTTCGTATTCGGCGGGCTTGGTGTTGGAGCTCGGCAAAACCGTGAGCGAGCCCGCCTGGCCGTTGGCGGCGGCGTGGTCGAGCGGACGGTCGAGCGCGTCGACGATGGCCGAGAGGCGTTCGGTCGCGCGCGCTAGCGCGGCCTTGGCGGACACCCCGTTCTCCGGGCGCACCGGCGTGACGGCCGTAATCGTATCCTTGACGGCATCGAAGACGACCACAATGGTCGGCCGTACAAGGATTGCATCGGGTATCCCGATGGGGTCGGGATTGGGCTGCGGCAGCTCTTCCATGAGCCGCACCACGTCGTAGCCGAGATAGCCAAAGATGCCGGCCGCCATCGGCGGCAACGCATCGGGAAGCGCGATGCGACTTTCCGCGAGCAATGAGCGCAGCGCCGCGAGGGGAGGCTCATTGCAGGGTGCGAAGGCGGTCCGGCCGGCGCGGACGCCACGGTTGACCTCGGCGCGGGACCCGGTCGCGCGCCACACCAGATCGGGATCGAGGCCGATGATCGAATAGCGCCCGCGTACGGCGCCGCCTTCGACCGACTCCAACAGGAAGCTCAGCGGCCGTGCGCCCGCGATCTTGAGAAACGCCGAGACCGGAGTCTCGAGGTCCGCGACCAGCGTGATCCAGACGACCTGCGCCTCGCCGCGCGCGTAGCACTGGGCAAAGATATTGGCCGGCGGCTCGATGGACATTGCTAGTGCCGTTTTTTTCGATTTGAAGTTCCCAACCGAGTTTGCTGCATTGCTGTAGGAACTTCAAATCGGCGGCACTAGCGTCAGTTGTCGGCGGTGCTTTGACCGGTGACGACCTGCCGCAACGCATTTTCGTTGATGGTGACGCCTATCCTTCGCTCGATTTGCGTGAGGTACTGCGTAAAGACGTCGTCGCCGTAGCTGCGATTGAGCGTTTCCACCAGGCGCTTGTGCTCCTCCGAATCCGGCGCCGTCTTCGGCGCGACGATATCGGTGATGCGGAACACGATCTGCTCCACCCCATCGGCGGCCGGGCCGTTTCCATACGCATCCTTAGCAGTCGTGAAGATGGCGTCGATGGTACGGTCAGACAGCGGCGGCGCCGGACTCTCGCGCTTGATATTCGTCCTGGTCTCGATCTTGAGCTTCTCGGCTGTCGCCACCTCGGCAAACGGGGTACCGATTTTGAGCTTGTCGACAAGCTTTGTCGCGGCGGTCCTCAGGCGGGCTGCGATCTCATCGGTGCGCCAACGCTCCTCGACCTGCTTCTTCACCTCCTCGAGCGGCCGTTCGTGCGAGGGCGTCGTGTCCGTTATCTCGTACCAGATATAACCGCCGTCGAACTGGAGAGGATCGTTCTCGACGCCGGCATCGGTCGAGAACGCAGTCGTCAGGAGACGTTGCGCATCCGGAAGGTTGCCGACCGGCACGCCGGACGGATCGCGTCCGCTGCGGTCCACTTCGATCGTGCGGATCCCGAGCTTCACCGTCTTGGCGGCTTCGGCGAGCGTCCTGCCGAGTGAGCGTTCGTCCTCGATCTTATCGTACATCGACAGAATCTGCGATTTGGCGCGCTCAATGGCGACCGCACGCTTGAGCTCGGCCGCGACTTCCTCGAACGGCCGGACGTGCTCGGGTTCGATCTTGACGACGCGGATGAGCACCGTTCCGAAACGGCCGGTTACCGGCGCGCTCACCTCGCCTTCCTTGAGGGCAAAGGCGGCATCGGCGACCGCGCGGTCGACAATCGAGGCCTTTGCAAGGGTGCCGAGATTGAGGTCTTTCTCGCTCAGGCCGCGCGCCTTCGCGATCTCGGGAAATGACGCGCCCTTGGCGATTTTTTCGGCGGCGGCGCGCGCGTCGTCTGCGTTTGGAAATACGATCTGCTGCAGGGTCCGGCGCTCAGGAGTCGAATAGCGCGAGCGCCGCTCCTCATAAAGGCGTTTGAGCTCTTCGTTGGAGATTTCGATCCACGGCGCCTGCTCGCTCGGCAGCAGTGTGAGGAGGGTGATCTTGCGGTATTCGGGCGCGCGAAACAGAGCTTTGCGCTCCTCGTAGTACTTCGCCAGTACTTCGGGTGTGGGCGGCTCGATCTCGCCGGCTCTCGAACGATCGAGCAGCACGTAATCAATCGACCGTTGTTCATTCTGATAACGGTCAAGCGCGTCGACCGCGGCCTTCGGCAGCGTGGTCCCATTCAGGATCGTGCTGACGAGTTGGCGGCGCAGCAATTCCCGACGCTGCTCGGCCACATAACGCTGCTCGGTCAACCCCGACTGACGGATGATTTGCTCGAACCGTACCCGGTCGAATCGTCCGTCGGGGCCGCGGAAGCCCGGTTCGGCCATGACCCGGCGGACGATCTCAGCGTCGGAAATGCCGAGCTTGAGCATCTTCGCCCGCTCGTCGAGCGTGACCTCGGCGAACAGTTGCGCGACGATCTGGCGATCGAGCCCCATCTTGCGTGCCATATCGAGTGTGATCGGGCGGGAAAGCTGGCGGCTAAGCTGCTGGAGGCGGTCGTTATACTGCTGCCGGAACTGCTCGATGGAGACTTCGGTGTTGCCGATCCGGGCCAGGCTGGAGCGCCCGAAACCGCGGAAAATGTCGCCGATGCCCCAGATCGCGAAGCTGATAGCGATCAGCCCCAGTATGACCCCCATGACGATCCGGCCGAGCCAATTGGCGGAGGCTGTGCGAATACCGCGAAGCATGGACCTTTTCCGGGTGATTGATGGCGCCAGGCCTTACGGGCCATGGCCCCTGCGCTGGCGCGCCGCGAAGCTATCCTAGGCTAGATTTTCAACGCGTCGCAATAAATGGTCCTGGCAGCCCACGCAATGGGCTAGCCATCGACACGCGGCCGCAGGGAACGCCTAAGCAACGGAAACAAGGGCGGTATTTGCGGCTCGGCCAGATCGCGCCGCCGGCCGCTCGCGTGGGCGGATAACCGCATCCGGCGCGCAGGCTCCAGCTCCTGCGCATCGCATATCGACCATTCGGATAGGCGCGTTTATGAATGACGCATGGCAGTACATCCCCTCGTCGCCGGCAACTGGAAAATGAACGGCCTGCGCGCGGCGTCGTCCGAACTCGTCAAGATCGTCGAGGCCTCGCGTACGCTGGCCGCAAAGGTCGAGCTGATGGTCTGTCCGCCAGCGACATTGCTGGCGCAGTTTTCGACGCTGGTGCAAGGTTCGCCGGTTGTCATCGGCGCGCAGGATTGCCACGCCGAGACGGCGGGTGCTTTCACCGGCGACCTCTCCGCGGAAATGCTCAAGGACACCGGCGCGCAGGCGATCATTGTCGGTCATTCAGAGCGACGCAGCCATCATCATGAAACCGATGTGCAGGTGCGCGCCAAAGCCCTGGCAGCCTGGCGGGCGCAAATGACGGCGATCGTCTGCGTTGGCGAGACGAAGGACGAGCGTGCCGCTGGCAGAACCCTCGATGTGGTCGGCGGGCAACTGAAGGGTTCGCTGCCGGACGGCGCCAGTGGCGGTAACACCGTCATCGCCTATGAACCGGTCTGGGCTATCGGAACTGGTTTGACGCCGACACCCGCCGATGTCGCCGAGGTCCATGGGTTCATTCGCAGGAGCGTCGGGGAACGATTTGGGCCGGCCGGACAGGGGATGCGCATTCTCTATGGCGGATCGGTCAAGCCGTCGAATGCCGGCGAATTGATGCATGTCGCCAATGTCGATGGCGCACTGGTCGGCGGCGCCAGCCTGAAGGCGGAGGATTTCCTCGGGATCGCGCACGCATACGCGTAGTGCCCCGCTTCCGAAGTTCGTGATACATTGCGGCACTCTCTAACACGAACTTCGGAAGCAAAGGGGCACTAGCAACTTTATGATTCTAGTGCCGCTTTTCGATTTGAAGTTCCTGAACGAAATTGCGGCGAGTGGTGCAGGAACTTCAAATCGGCGGCACTAGGAGCGCAACCATGCGCACGGGAGGCGCGCCGGCGACGCCCAGGGTGGCGCCTGCCGATTTCGTTCTGCGGAACGGCAAGATCATCACAGTCGATGCCGCATCCACGATCGCCGAAGCGATTGCCATCGTCGGCGACAGGATCGCAGCGGTCGGTCCGAACGAAGCGATGCCGGCGCATGCCGGGCCGTCGACCCGGATTGTCGATCTCAAAGGCAAGGCCGTCATTCCAGGTATCACCGACGGTCATGCACACATGGATCGCGAAGCATTGCGGACGGTGTTTCCCTCCCTCGGCCGCGTGCGCTCGATCAAGGACATCCAGGACCGGATCGCGGACCTGGCGCGCGGCAAGAACGCGGGCGAATGGGTCGTCACCATGCCGATCGGCGATCCGCCATATTACTTCAACGTGCCCGAGATCCTCGCCGAGAAGCGCTGGCCGACGCGGCAGGAGCTCGATGCAGCCGCGCCAAACAATCCGGTCTATATCCGCGCGATCTGGGGATACTGGCGCGGCGGCAACGTTCCGATCGTGTCCTGCGCCAACACCGAGGCGCTCAAGTGCGCCGGCATCACGCGCGACACCGTCTCGCCGGCGCCGACGCTCACGATCGTGAAGGATTCAAACGGCGATCCGACCGGCGTCATTACCGAGGAGGAGATGCAGCCGCTGGCGGAACTGCTGTGGTTCCGCGCGGCGACCCGGTTTTCGCATGCTGACAGGATGTGGGCGCTAGCGGAATCGGCGAAGCTCTATCATGCCGTCGGAACCACCAGCATCTTTGAAGGACATGGCGCCGCCGCCGAATTGATACGCGTCTACAAGCAGACCCATCGGGATGGCACGCTGACGATGCGCACGACGCTCGCCTTCAGTCCCGACTGGAAGGCTGCGGGCGATGCGGCGCTCGGCCCGTTCGTCGACTCCTGGGCCGGATGGCTGGGCGAGCCCGCAATCGGCGATGACTGGCTCAAGCTGTGCGGCACGTTTCTCAGCCTCGGCCGCGCGCCGTCCAGCGACCTACGCGCGAGCGCTGCTCCCGATACGGGGTGGGCCGGTTTCAATTACGCCACCGGGCTGCCGCGTCCGCAGCTCAAGGAGGTGCTGCTGCGTTGCGCCGCCAACGACATCCGCGTCGTCATGAATGGCCCGCCCATCCTCGATCTTTACGACGAGGTGGATCGGGAAATTCCGCTCAAGGGCAAGCGCTGGGTGATTGCGCACATCAACGCTTTCTCGCCCAGGGATATCGAACGTATCGTGCGGATGGGCTTGGTGCTGACCTCGCACACCAACAACTATCTCTATAAAGGGCTGCACGTGCACGCCAAGAAGCTGCCGCCCGAGCGCCATGGCGACATCGTCCCGCTTCGCAGTTTGCTCGACGCCGGCGTGAAAGTGTCGTTGTCGACCGACAACGTGCCGATCACGAACTTCATGCCCGTCATGCAGGCGGTGGCGCGCCGGAGCTTCGTAACCAAAGAACAGGTGGCGCCGCAGCAGGCGCTCTCACGCATGCAGGCGATCCGCTGCGCAACGGCCGACGGCGCCTATCTTACAAATGACGAAGCCAAGAAGGGCTCGTTGGAATCCGGCAAGTTCGCCGATCTCGCCGTGCTCACCGCCGATCCTCTGACCGTCGAGGAGGCGAAGCTCGCCGACATCGCCTCGCAGATGACCATGGTGGGCGGACGGATCGTGCACGAGATGCCGACCTGGGGGGCTGACCAATTCGGCGGACACGGTCGCACATAGGGGTGCACGGCCTCAACGCCGCCTGGCAGGCTTAGTCTGCGCGCCGCGGGCGGGCCGGGTCGTCGCCGCAAAATGACCCCATTAGCCATGACGGCATGGCGATGGAAATACGCCGGGGGATCGTGTAGAGACCGCGGCGAAACCCCATATCAGTCGGGTCAACGCCCCGATTCGACGACAGGCCGTTTGATGCATACCGTCGTTATTGTCATCCACCTCATGCTGGTCATGGCCATGATCGGGCTCGTCCTTCTGCAGAAGTCGGAAGGAGGAGGGCTCGGCATCGGCTCGACCGGCGGCTTCATGTCGAGCCGCGGCACCACCAATGTGCTGTCCCGAACCACCGCCATCCTGGCGGCAAGCTTCTTCGCGACGAGCCTCATCCTGTCGGTCCTGGCAGGCCTGCACCGCAATCCCACCTCGATCCTGCGGGGCGGCGGTCCGCCGCCCGCCGGGCAGACGCTTCCCGGTGCGCCTGGGCCCAAGACGGCCCCGGGCGGGTTGCTCGACCAGCTCAAGAAGTCGGAGCAGCCGAAGGGGCCGCAGGCGCCCCAGTCGAAATGAGCACAAGGGCCGGGCAACCGGCCCTTCGGTTTTTGGTCGGGAGCCATGCGACCGACGAATGGCCAGTCTCGAAATGGTATGATGAAACTGGATCAAGCGACTGGGCTGGCATGAAAAACCGCTGCCACGTAACCAAGCGGAGGGCGGCCATCCACACCCCCCAAGCGGCGCTCGTCGAATCGCCCGGCCGGGGCTAAAGGTTAGGTCCCATGGCGCGGTATATTTTCATCACCGGCGGCGTGGTTTCCTCCCTGGGCAAGGGTCTGGCATCGGCGGCGCTCGGCGCACTGCTGCAGGCGCGTGGTTATAAGGTGCGGCTGCGCAAGCTCGACCCCTATCTCAACGTCGATCCAGGTACGATGTCGCCCTATCAGCACGGCGAGGTCTTCGTCACCGACGACGGCGCGGAGACTGATCTCGACCTCGGCCACTATGAGCGCTTCACCGGCCGGCCGGCGACCCGGCAAGACAACATCACCACCGGCCGTATCTACCAGGACATCCTGCTGAAGGAGCGGCGCGGCGACTATCTCGGCGCGACCATCCAGGTCGTCCCCCATGTCACCAACGCCATCAAGGACTTCATCCGCGACGGCAATGACGACTATGACTTCGTGCTGTGCGAGATCGGCGGCACTGTCGGCGATATCGAGGGCCTGCCGTTCTTCGAGGCGATCCGCCAGCTCGGCAACGACCTGCCGCGAAACCACGCGATCTACATTCACCTGACCCTGCTGCCTTTCATCCCTTCGGCGGGCGAGCTGAAGACCAAGCCGACCCAGCATTCGGTGAAAGAACTGCGTTCGATCGGCATCCAGCCGAATATCCTGCTGTGCCGCACCGACCGGCCGATCCCTCCGGAGGAGCGCCGCAAACTCGGCCTGTTCTGCAATGTGCGCGAAACCGCAGTGATCGAGGCCCGCGACGTCGACAACATCTACGCCGTTCCCGAGGCCTATCACGAGGCCGGCCTCGACCGGGAGTTGCTGGCAGCCTTCGGCATCGAAAACGCTCCCGAGCCCGATCTCGTCACATGGCGGACGATCAATGAGCGCGTCCGCAATCCGGAGGGGGCGGTCACGATCGCGGTGGTGGGCAAATACACCGGCCTTAAGGACGCCTACAAATCGCTGATCGAGGCGCTCTCGCATGGCGGCATCGCCAACAAGGTCGAGGTCAGGCTCGACTGGATCGAGTCGGAAGTGTTTGAGCGCGAGGACCCAGCGCCGTTCCTCGAACACGTCAACGGCATCCTGGTGCCGGGCGGCTTCGGCCAGCGCGGCGCCGAGGGCAAGATCAAGGCGGCGCAGTTCGCGCGCGAGCGGCAAGTGCCGTATTTCGGCATCTGTTTCGGCATGCAGATGGCGGTGATCGAGGCAGCGCGGAACCTGTGCGGCATCGAGGACGCGAATTCGACCGAGTTCGGTGAGACCACCAATCCCGTGGTCGGACTGATGACCGAATGGATGAAGGGCAACGAATTGCAGAAACGCGGAGTCGACAGCGATCTCGGTGGCACCATGCGGCTCGGCGCCTATCCGGCTGTGCTCCAGCGTGGCAGCCGGGTGGCGGAGATCTACGGCGGCACCGAAATCTCCGAGCGCCACCGCCACCGTTACGAGGTGAACACGCACTACCGGGGCCGGCTGGAGCAGCACGGCATGCGCTTCTGCGGCATGTCTCCTGATGGCCTGCTTCCCGAGATGATCGAGTATGACGATCATCCCTGGTTCGTCGGCGTGCAGTTCCATCCGGAGCTCAAGTCGCGACCGTTCGAGCCGCACCCGCTGTTTGCGTCTTTCGTTGGCGCCGCCGTGGAGCGCAGCCGGCTGGTCTAATTAGTTCTGTGCAAGTTCCTTGAGCCAAGCCACGACCGCCGGAGCTGCGGCGGCCGACGTGTCGAAATGCCCGGCGTCGACTGTCACATACCGGTTGAGCGGATGGTGCTTGGCCTTGGCGAAGATTTCGTTGGGCCCGCGTTGCAGCGGATCCCCGGTTCCCACCACGTAGAGCAGCGGCGCCTGCAAGCGGGCGGCATTGATGGGCATCAGTGATGGCGAATCCGGCGCGAAGAAACTCAGGTAGGCATTGGGCGTTGCGACGACCGTGACCGCAAGGCTGCCGTTGAAGTCGATAAACTTGTCCGGAATGTCGCCCCGGCCAAGGGCCGCGAGCTTGCGGGCGCGCGCAAGGCTCGCGATCACTTCGGCGCGACGGCTCAACGCTTCCGGCCGGTGTCCGGGTGCGAGTGCGACGATGCCCTTCAGCCCTTTGGTCGCCGCGCCATAACCGAGCGCACCGTTTGCGCCGAGGCTGTGACCAATTACGACAACGGCGGTGGCGCGCTTCTGCTTCAGGCGCCTAATCGCGGCATCGATCTCGCGCAGGCATTCGCGATAGGGGCGGTCATAGATGCGCCGGCCGGACCAGCACATTTCGGGCACGTCCGTGAGGAACCCCGCCGCCGCAAGCGCGCCAGTGAGCTCCAAATGCTCCGTCGGCGCGCTCTGCTTGCCGTGCATCAGTACGATGCCAACGCGTTCTTGCGCGACCGCCGGCCATACCCAGACCGAAAGGACGATTGCGATTGCAAGCGGGTTGCCGGCCATGCGGGTTCACGCTGTTCCGTGCCATTCTACTATTATGTCGCGACCGTTGACCCGGAGGGCCTTGGCGGTCATGGTCCGCCCGCGAGGGCATGATGTTGACGTCCAATCCCGCACCTGAATCCATTATTGCCGTGGGCGCAACGCGCTTTGGCAATGCGTTGCCGCTGGCGCTGATTGCCGGGCCGTGCGCGCTCGAGAGCCGCGATCATGCACTCGAGATGGCGATGGCTCTGAAGGAGATCGCCGCGCGCCTGAAACTCGGGCTCGTCTACAAGACCTCCTTCGACAAGGCCAACCGCACCAGCGCAAAAAGCGCGCGTGGCATCGGCCTCGATGCGGCGCTGCCGATCTTTGCCGAAATCCGCGAGGCGCTGGGCGTGCCGGTGCTCACCGATGTACACGAGGCCGAGCAGTGCGCGCGCGTCGCCGAGGCGGTCGATGTCCTCCAGATTCCGGCGTTCCTCTGCCGCCAGACCGACTTGCTGGTGGCGGCAGCGACGACCGGTCGGGCCGTCAACATCAAGAAGGGTCAGTTCCTGGCGCCATGGGACATGGCCAACGTGGTCGCGAAGGTCACCGACGCCGGAAACCGCAATGTATTGGTGACCGAGCGTGGGGCGTCTTTCGGCTACAACACGCTGGTTTCCGACCTGCGCGCGTTACCGATCCTCGCGCGCACGACCGGCGCCCCGGTGATCTTCGACGCCACCCATTCGGTGCAACAACCGGGCGGGCAGGGCACGTCATCCGGCGGCGAGCGTGAATTTGTGCCGGTGCTCGCGCGAGCGGCGGTCGCGGTCGGCGTCGCCGGCGTCTTCATCGAAACCCATCGGGATCCCGACAAGGCGCCGTCGGACGGACCCAACATGGTCCCGCTCACGGAGATGGAAGGGCTTCTGCGCACGCTGATCGAATTCGACCGCGTTGCGAAGGCCCGGCCACAACAAGGTCCGCAGAAACGAGCACGCCCATCCCGCCCGTCCTGAAAGTCGTTTTCCTGGTGGTGTTCGCTTCGACGCTGTTCAGCCGCGTCGTCGACCCGGTCGTGCCGCAGATCGCCGCTGACCTGCTGGTGGACGTCAAGACTGCCGCGCTGCTCTCGACCGCATTCACGCTGCCTTATGCGCTGATGCAGCCAGTGCTCGGTACCGTCAGCGACTTCTTCGGCAAGACCCGGCTGATGAACATGAGCGTGCTGCTCGTGTCGATCACGGCGCTGATCTGCGCGGTGGCGACGAGCTTCTCGCTGATCTTTGCCATGCGCATCGCCGCCGGCCTGGTCGCCGGAGGTGTGTTCCCGGTGGCGATGGCGCTGGTCGGCGATCTCGTGCCCGTGCATCAGCGGCAGGTGATGATCGGGCGGCTCCTGGCCATCGGATTGACGGGGAATGTGATTGGCGCAGCCATCGCCGGCGTCATCGGCGACCTGCTCGGTTGGCGTGGCATCTTCGCGGTGTTCGGGAGCTTCGGCCTGGCCAGCGCCATCGCCGCGTTCTACGCCTTCCGCAACTTCAAGCGGCCAACGCCGCCGCCGCCGTTCAACCGCGCGGCCGTGGTCGAGAACTTCCGCAGCATCTTTCGCGATCCTCGGGCCAAGGTTTGCTTTGGCTCGGTTTTCTTCGAAGGCATCTTCATCCACGGAATCCTGCCCTATGTGGCAATCCTGCTGCTGGCAGCCGGAGAGACGCGCGCCTCGATCGCGGGGCTGGTCGTGGCGGCCTTCGGGTTCGGAGGCGTGATCTATTCGCTGTCGGTGCCGGCGCTGGTGTCGTGGCTGGTCGAGCACAAGCTGATGCTCGTCGGCGGCGCGCTCGCGGCAATGGGGCTCATCCTCGGGGGGATGCAGTTCCCGTGGTATTCGCAGGTTGGCGTCTTCGCGCTGCTTGGGTTCGGGTTCTATACGCTGCACGGTTGTATCCAGGTCCACGTCACCGACTTGTCGCCAACCGCGCGCGGTGCGGCGGCTTCGCTGCACTCCAGCGCGTTCTTTCTCGGGCAGGCCGCCGGGCCGGTGCTATACGGCTTCGGCTATGCGCATGGCGGCCTCGATCTGACGATGTTCGTCGGGGCGGGCGTCGTGATGACGGTTGCGATCGTTTGTTCGCGGCTTCTGCGCCATCGCCGTGCTGATCCCTGAACAGGACCGCCCCGGGACTCAAGGACTTGTGGAACAAGGCGGAAATGCCCATTATGAGTGCACACGGCCTGGGGTGCCGCGCGATAGCGGCTGAGAGCACACCCATCGAACCTGTCTGGGTCATTCCAGCGAAGGGAGCCGCCAGTTGAGCGACCGCCTTTCACGACATGCCACATCGCCGACCGTCGCCATCATTGGCGCGGGCGTCATCGGGCTTGGAATCGCCTGGCGGCTGGCGTCGCGGGGCGCGTCGGTCACCGTGTTCGACCGCGGCACCGCGGGTTCCGGCTCAAGCCATGCAGCCGCGGGGATGCTTGCGGCCTGCTGCGAGGCCGAGCCGGGGGAGGAAGCTTTGGTCGCGCTGGGGCGTGACAGCCAGGCGCGTTGGCCGCGCTTCGCTGCGGAAGTCCAGCAAGCCTCCGGTGTCGACCTGGAGCTGCGCACCGAAGGCACGCTTGTGATCGCGCTCACCGGTGACGACCAAGCGCGCATTCACCATCACTTGGCCTATCAGCAGAAGCTCGGCTTGCCGATCGAGTGGATTTCCGCCGCCGAGACGAGGCGGCGCGAGCCGCATCTCGCCGGCAAGCTCGCCGGCGCTCTGTGGAGCCCGGAGGACCACCAAGTCGACAACCGCAAGCTGGCGGCGGGCCTGCGCATCGCCGCCGAGCGCGCAGGCGTGGTCATACGCGAGAATTGCCCGGTCAAGGATATCGCGATGGCGGGGCCGCGCGCCGACGGGGTCGTGCTGGCCGACGGCGCCAAGGTTGCGGCCGACGTCGTGGTGCTGGCGGCTGGCGCATGGTCGCGCGGGATCGGCGGGCTCCCGTCCGAACTGCGGCCGCCGGTGCGGCCGATCAAGGGGCAGATGCTGTCGCTGCGCATGGATGCGGCCGCGCCGCTCATCAACCACGTGGTCTGGGCGCCGGGCGTTTATCTGGTACCGCGGCGGGACGGCCGCATGATCGTCGGTGCAACCGTGGAAGAGCGCGCATTCGATACCACGCTGACCGCGGGCGGTTTGCTGACGCTGCTGGAAGCGGCCTGGCGGACGATTCCGGCGATCGAGGAATTGCCGATCGACGAGATGTGGGTCGGACACCGGCCGGGCAGCCGCGACGATGCCCCGATCCTCGGTCGTGGGCCCGCCGAGGGCCTCGTCTACGCGACCGGGCATCACCGCAATGGCATTCTGCTGTGTCCGGTGACAGTCGACACGATTGCTGCATTAGTGCTGGACGGCGTCGTCGATCCGGTGATCCGGCCGTTCAACAACGAGCGCTTTGCGCATGCCCGTGCTGCCGAATAGGTGCAGGACAATGACACAAGCCACTCTGAACGCTACCATTCGGGTCAACGGGCGGGACGAGCCCTTGGCCGTCGAAACGCTCGCGGCTTTGCTCGATGAGAAGGCCGTGGACACCGCGCAGCGCGGGATCGCCGTGGCGCTCAACGGCGCAGTCGTAGCACGGACGGATTGGCCGACCACGACGCTGCGGGATGGTGACAGCGTGGAAATCGTGCGTGCCCGGCAGGGCGGTTAGTGCTGGAGTAGACGACATGCCCGATCCATTGATCATCGCCGGCCGCGAGTTCCAGTCGCGCCTGTTCCTTGGCACTGCCGGCTATCCCAACCGGAAGGTCATGCTCGACTCCGTCGCGGCGAGCGGCACCCAGATGGTGACCGCCTCGATCCGCCGCATCAGTCTCGCGGGCGATGACGAGAGTCTGGTCGATCTGATCCCGAAGGGCATCCACTTCCTGCCCAATACGGCGGGCTGCCAGACCGCCAAGGACGCGGTGCTGACCGCCGAGCTTGCGCGCGAGGCGCTCGGCACAACCTGGATCAAGGTCGAGGTGATCGGTGACCGCGAGCTGCTCTATCCCGACACCGAGGAGCTCCTGCGCGCCACCGCGGCGCTGGTCGCAAAGGGCTTCACGGTCCTGCCCTACTGCACCGAGGACCCGGTGATTTGCCGCAAGCTGGCCGATGCCGGGGCCGCCGCGATCATGCCGCTCGGGGCGCCGATCGGCTCGGGGC
>JBOHIG010000091.1:0-8026 GCA_050725815.1 Xanthobacteraceae bacterium | reverse complement strand
ATTCTCACGCGCCCGCATGCTGCGGATGGAAAAGGGCGGCAATCGCACCGCCTCGCTGGTCAACCGCCTGGTCGAGATTCGCGAGCGCATGATCGGCGCCATCCTCACCGGCAACAACATCGTCAACATTGCCGCGTCCTCGCTCACCACCGGCTTGCTGCTGTCCTGGTTCGGCGACGTCGGTGCGCTCTACGCGACCGCGATCATGACCGTCGTGGTGGTGGTGTTCACCGAGGTGCTGCCAAAGACGCTCGCCATCAACGCGCCCGAGCGCGTGGCGCTGCTGGTGGCGCGGCCGATTTCCTGGGCGGTGCGACTGTTCGGCCCGCTCCTGATCTGGATCGAGACGCTGGTGCGGTTCATCCTGAGACTGTTCGGCGTCAAGGTCGGCACCGACCAGGCCTTCCTGTCGGCGCATGAGGAACTGCGCGGGCAGGTCGACCTTCTGCACAAGGAAGGCGGTGTCGAGAAGCACGACCGCGATATGTTCGGCGGCCTGCTGGACCTGCGCGATCTCATCGTCTCTGATGTGATGATCCATCGCACCGAGATGGTCACTGCCTGCGCCGACGATCCGCCCGCGGAGGTCGTCAGGCGGGTGCTCGAATGCCCTGTCACGCGCGTGCCGCTGTGGAGCGAGACGCCCGAGAACATCGTCGGCATCCTGCACGCCAAGGATCTGCTGATTGCGCTGCAGGCCTCCGGCGGCGATCCATCCATGGTCGACGTCAAGACGATCGCCCGCCCTCCCTGGTTCGTGCCCGATGTGCGTCCATTGTCGGAGCAGCTCAAGGCGTTCCGCCGGCGCAAGACGCCGTTCGCGCTGGTGGTGGACGAATACGGCGGGGTGATGGGGCTGGTCACGCTCGAGGACATCCTGGAGGAGATCGTCGGCGACATCACCGACGAGCACGATATCGTAGTGCCGGGCGTACGGCCGCTGCCGGACGGCTCGGTCAATGTGGACGGCGGCGTGCCGATCCGCGATCTCAACCGCGCCATGGACTGGAGCCTGCCGGACGAGGAGGCGACGACGGTGGCGGGCCTGGTCATCCACGAGGCGCGCTCGATCCCGGAGCCGGGGCAGAGCTTCACCTTCCACGGCTTCCGCTTCAACGTGCTGCGCCGCGAACGCAACCGCATCACCGCGCTGCGCATTACGCCGCTGGCGCGCCGCACCGCCGCCAAGGTGGCGTGACCTCCCATCGCCATGCCCCGGGCTTGTCCTGGGCACCCATGCCTTTAAGCTCGCAACAGATTGGGCTTGGATGGCCGGGACAAGCTCGGTCATGACGGGGAGGATCGGTCGATGTTTGGTCGAATTCTGTCAATCGTGCTTGCGCTCACCTTGACAACTCCGGCCTGGGCGCAGGCTTGGCCCAACCGGCCGATCCGCATGATCGCGCCGTTCCCCGCCGGCGGGCTGGTGGACGTGCTGGCGCGCGCGATCGGCGAGGAGCTGACCAAGACGCTCGGCCAGCCCATCATCATCGAGAACAAGCCCGGCGCCGGCGGCAATCTCGGCGCTGACATCGCCGCCAAGGCCGCGCCCGACGGCTACACGCTGCTGATGACTTCGCCGGGCATCCAGAGCATCAACCAGTTTCTCTACAAGTCGATGCCGTTCGAGCCCGAGAAGGCGTTCACACCGATCTCGAACGTCGCCGACATGTCGATGCTGGTGGTGGTGCACCCCAAGACCAAATTGAAGACGCTCAAGGAGCTGATCGCCTTTGCGCGCGCCAATCCCGGCAAGCTCAATTTCGGCTCGGCCGGCATTGGCACCACAGGTCATCTCGGGCAGGCGCTGCTCACGCATGTGGCCAAGATCAATCTGACGCACATCCCCTATCGCGGGGCCGCGCCCTCGGTAAAGGACCTGATCGCCGGGCAGATCGACGGCGTGGTCGACAACCCGCCCACCGTCGTTGCGCACATCCGCGCCGGCACCATCGTTCCGCTGGCGGTGGCGGCGAAGCAGCGATTGAGCGTGCTGCCGCAGGTGCCGACCGCGCCGGAAGCGGGGCTGCCCGGCTGGGAAGCCTCGTCGTGGTTCGGCGTGGTGGCGCCTGCGGGCACGCCGCCTGCGATCGTCAAGCGGTTGCATGCAGCGATCGCCAAGGCGGTGAAGCAGCCGTCGATGCAGCGATTCAGCGGTCAGTCCGGCGCCCGCATGATCGGTGATAGCCCAACGGAATTCGGCGCGTTCATCGTCGCTGAGCGCAAGAAATGGGGTGAGATCGTCAAGGCTGCTGGAATCCAGGCGCAGTAGCGTTCGGCGAGCGTCTCAGCGCGAGGAAGGACGAAGCCGATGTGCAGGATTGGAACGCTCGCGGCCGCCGCCATGCTGCTCCTGCTCGCCGGTCTGCCGCGCGTCGGCGCACAGGACGCCGGCGCCAAGGTCACCACTACGCGATTGTTCTCTACGACGACGACTGCGTCCGGCGAGCCGATCACGCTGCCCAGGGGCAAGGTCGAAGTCATCGCATGGATGTACGAGATTCCGGTCGGCGCGCGCCTGCCGGTGCATATGCATCCGTATGCGCGCTATGCCTATGTGCTGGCCGGCAGCCTGCGGGTCGCCGACGCGGAGAATACGCGCACATGGGATTACAAGGCCGGCGATTTCATCGTCGAGATGATCGGCGCCTGGCACTACGGAACCAACACCGGCGCCGAGCCGGTCCGTCTCTTGGTCATCGATCAGGTCGAGGTCGGCGCGAGCAACACGGTCGTCCGTTAGAATCAAAAAGACCGCTAGTCTAGCGGACGGATCAGGCCTGGGAGTTGAGCATGATCTCGTTGTCGCCGGTTTTTATGCTTGCCGCCTTCGCGTCCATGCTGTGGGCCTGCGGAGCGGCGCGCGCACAGCAGCCGATCGACTTCAAGGGCGAAACGATCGGCGTCAACATCGGCTATCCGGCGGGCGGCGCGCCGGACCTCTATTTTCGCGTCCTCGCCAGACATTACGGACGGCACATTCCCGGTAAGCCGGTGGTCGTCGCCAGGAACATGCCGGGCGCAGGTACGCTGAGAGCGGCCAACTACATTTACAACGTCGCGCCCAGGGACGGGACCGAGCTTGCCACGTTCGGCTCTTCGGCCGCGATGGAGCCGCTGATGGGCAACGGGCAGGCGAAGTTCGAGGCCACGAAGTTCACCTGGATCGGCAGCATGAATCAGGAGATCAATTTCTGCGGCGTCTGGCAGACACCCGGGGTCGCGACTTCGTTCCGGGAGATGCTGACGAAGGAGACGATCTTCGGTGCATCGGGGCCGGCCTCTTTCGGCTACCAGCATCCGTTGCTGCTGAAGAACGTCTTCGGCGCGAAGGTGCGGCTGGTGACCGGATACAGCGGCATCCCGGCCACCTATGTCGCCATGCAGCGGGGAGAGTCGAACGCCATGTGCGGGCTGGTTCGCACCCACATCAAGACGCTCTGGCTCAGCGACGTGCAGGAGGGCCGCTTCAAGCTCGTCATCCAGATGGGACCGAGGACGACCCGCGCGCTCGGCGATGTCCCGAGCGTGTTCGATTTCATCAAGACGGACGAAGACCGGAGAATACTCGCGTTCCATTTCAATCAAAAGCTGCTGGGCCGTCCGCTCGCCGGTCCGCCCAACATTCCCAAGGGCCGCGCGTCCGCGTTGCGCAAGGCGTTCCAGGACACGATGCGGGATTCCGAATTTCTGGCCGACGCCCGCAAGGCCAATCTCGACATCGATCCCGCGACCTCTGACGAGGTGGAGCAGTTGCTGCACCAATTCGCCGACTACCCGGCCGACGTGATCGCGAAAGCTAAGGCTGCGATCGGACGCTAGCTCTCGCCTTCCCCCGGCGCGCTGGCGTGGATGGCGAGCGCGTGCACGCCGCCGGCGAGTTCTGCCGCCAGCGACGCGTTCACCATGCGGTGGCGCTCGATCCGGCTCTTCCCCCGGAACACGTCCGACACGATATGAACCCGGTAGTGGGTTTCCCCGCCGGGGCGGCTGCCGGCGTGGCCGGCGTGCTGGTGGGATTCATCGACAACGTCGAGGCGCGCCGGCGCGAACGCTGCCGTCAGCTTCTCCGTAATGCGCTCGCGGGTGTTCATGACGCGCGAATAACGGCAGTCATGCACTTGGGTCAATGCTATTGACAGAGCGTGATCCCGAAAAGTGGGAACCGGCTTTCGGATAAGATTTGCTCCAGCAAAGCGGCGCGGCGGGCCCAATTCGCCAAAGTCAAGACTTGAAGGTTCCTGCGGCGCGCCCGCATAATGATCGGTCATGTCGAACGAATCGCCCTTTTTCGACCGCATCAGGGTCAAGCCGGACCAGGACCGGCGGCTGCGCGCGACGCATCCGCCGTGCGAATGGCCGGGCTGCAACGGCGCCGCGACCCATCGCGCGCCGAAGGGACGGACGCGCGAGAACGAATATTGGCGGTTCTGCCTCGATCACGTGCGCGAGTACAATCACTCCTACAATTTCTTCTCCGGCATGAGCACCGACGACATCGCGAAGTATCAGCGCGAGGCGGTGGTCGGCCACCGTCCGACCTGGAAGATGGGCATGAACGGCGGCAAGCCGACGGGCCGCTCCCATGCGGCGCGCTTCGGGCCCGGCGGCGACGACGACGTGTTCGGCCTGTTCGGCGAAACCGGCGCGCGCAATGCCGAGCATCTGCGCCGGCGCGAGACCCGCGTGATCCGCAATGCGGAGCGCAAGGCGCTGGAGACGCTCGGGCTCGAAGGCGAGGCTACGACCCAAGAGATCAAGCTCCGTTTCAAGACTCTGGTAAAAAGACACCACCCCGACGCCAATGGCGGCGATCGTTCGTCGGAGGATCGGCTGCGCGAGATCATCCAAGCGTACAATTATCTGAAGTCCGTCGGCTTCCGCTGAGCGCATAGCAGCGACTCAATCCTGCAACGGCCTGACGTTCACCGCTAAATTCGACGGCGAGTTCTCCGGCCGCGCACCACCCATGCCGGCACCGGCACGCTGCGATACGCGTAGTAGCCGATGCGGCGGGAACTCGGCCGCGCCCGCAAGCCATGTGATAGACGCAGCCCGGCTGCGCGACCACCGCAGCCTAATAAGCACTTGAAATCGATAGGATTTTTCTGAAATAACGGGGAGCTTTCGCGCTCCGATTCAATTCTGCTAAGTTCCCGCCGATTTCCGAGCCGCCTCAACCGAACCGATTCGGGTCCCGGCCGTTCCGGGACCGCGGAGGATGAATGACCGTTGCAACACAAGAAGACGTCGCCGGCCTGCCCGACATGAAGGTGTCGATCCGACAGTTGTTCGGAATCGACAGCGACATGGAAGTCCCGGCCTATTCCGAGCCGGACGAGTACGTGCCGGACCTCGATCAGGATTACCGGTTCGACAAGCAGACGACGCTCGCGATCCTCGCTGGCTTTGCCCACAACCGGCGCGTCATCGTCACCGGCTACCATGGCACCGGAAAGTCCACGCATGTCGAGCAGGTGGCGGCGCGGCTCAACTGGCCCTGCGTGCGCGTCAACCTCGACAGCCACATCAGCCGCATCGACCTGATCGGCAAGGACGCGATCGTGATCCGCGAAGGCCAGCAGGTCACCGAATTCCGTGACGGCATCCTGCCGTGGGCGCTTCAGCACAATGTCGCGCTCTGCTTCGACGAATACGACGCCGGCCGTCCGGACGTGATGTTCGTGATCCAGCGCGTGCTGGAGGCGTCGGGCAAGCTCACGCTGCTCGATCAGAACAAGGTCATCAAGCCGCATCCGTCGTTCCGGCTGTTCGCGACTGCGAACACGATCGGGCTTGGCGACACCTCGGGCCTCTATCACGGCACCCAGCAGATCAACCAGGGCCAGATGGACCGCTGGTCGATCGTCACCACGCTGAACTATCTGCCGCACGACAACGAGGTCGAGATCGTTCTCTCCAAGGCGAAGCACTATCGGACCAACGAGGGCCGCGACATCGTCAACAAGATGGTGCGTGTGGCCGACCTCACCCGCAACGCCTTCATGAACGGCGATCTCTCCACGGTGATGAGCCCGCGCACGGTCATCATCTGGGCGGAGAACGCCGACATCTTCAAGGATATCGGCTTCGCCTTCCGCGTTACCTTCGTCAACAAGTGCGACGAGCTGGAGCGGCCGATCGTCGCCGAATTCTATCAGCGCTGCTTCGGCGTCGAGCTGCCGGAAAGCTCGGTAAATGTGGCGTTGAGCTGAGCGGGCCGTCGCCCGTCGAGGCTCGCGCGAAGCGCTCGCACCTCAGGGTGACGGGCACGGCACAAGAAGAAACCCATGTCCTCGAACATCAAACCGAAGGCGACCGCCAAGGAAAGCCCGACCGAGCCGTTCAAGCGGGCGGTCGGCGGCTGCCTGCGCGCGATCGCGCGCAAGCCGGAGCTCGAGGTTTCCTACGCGGCGGAGCGGCCTGGCCTTGTCGGCGGCAAGGTGCGGCTGCCGGAGCCGGCGCGCAAGCTGACGGGCGCCGAGGCCGCGATTGTGCGCGGCCATGCCGATTCGATCGCACTCAAGCTCGCCTGTCACGATCCCGGCGTCCACCGCAAGCTGGTGCCCGGCGGCCAGACCGCGCGCGCTGTCTTCGAGGCGGTCGAGCAGGCGCGCGTGGAGGCGATCGGCGCGCGCCGCATGTCGGGCGTCGCCACGAATCTCTCCGCCATGCTCGATGATAAGTTCCACCGCGGCAAGTTCGACGAGGTCACCGACCGCGCCGATGCGCCGATCGAGGAGGCGCTCGCCATGATCGTGCGCGAGCGGCTGACCGGCATGACTCCGCCGCCGGCCGCCAAGCGCATGGTCGATCTGTGGCGCCCGCTGATCGAGGATCGCGCCGGCAAGAATCTCGACAAGCTGGAGAAGCTGATCGAGAGCCAGGCCCGTTTCGGCGACGCCATCCACGACCTGCTCGACTGCCTCGACATGGGCGAGGACCGCACGTCCGACGAGGACGAGCAGGAGGGCGAAGAGGGCGAGCAGGATAAGCAGAAGGACGAATCCGGCGAGGAAGGCGAGGGCGGCGAGGCCGAGGACACCGAGTCGCGCGCCGACGATGCTGCGCAGGCCGGCGACGAGATGTCGGAATCGACCGCGGAAGCCGCCGATGCGATGTCGGCGGAAATGTCCGACGACGCCGAAATGGGCGACTCGGAGTCGCCGGCGGAGGCGCGGCGTCCGCGCCGTCATGGCGTCAACGAGCCGCGCGGCCCCGACTACCGTCCGTTCGCCACCCGTTTCGACGAGACCGTGGAAGCCGACGAGCTGTGCGACGCCGAGGAGCTCGATCGCCTGCGCGGCTATCTCGACAAGCAGCTTTCGCACCTCCAGGGCGTGGTCGCGCGGCTTGCCAACCGGCTTCAGCGCCGGCTGATGGCGCAGCAGAATCGTGCCTGGGAGTTCGACCTGGAAGAGGGCGTGCTCGACCCGGCGCGGCTGTCGCGCGTCATTACCGACCCGCTGCATGCCTTGTCGTTCAAGTGGGAGAAGGACACGACCTTCCGCGACACCGTGGTCACGCTGCTGCTCGACAATTCCGGCTCCATGCGTGGGCGGCCGATCACGGTGGCGGCGACCTGTGCCGACATCCTCGCGCGCACGCTCGAGCGCTGCGGCGTGAAGGTCGAGATCCTCGGCTTCACGACGCGCGCGTGGAAGGGCGGGCAGTCGCGCGAAGGCTGGCTCGCCGCCGGCAAGCCGGCCAATCCCGGCCGCCTCAACGATCTGCGCCACATCATCTACAAGTCCGCCGACGCGCCCTGGCGGCGCGCGCGCAAGAATCTCGGGCTGATGATGCGCGAGGGCCTGCTCAAGGAGAACATCGACGGCGAAGCGCTCGACTGGGCGCACAAGCGCCTGCTGACGCGGCCGGAAAGCCGCCGCATCCTGATGATGATCTCGGACGGCGCGCCGGTCGATGATTCCACGCTGTCGGTCAATCCAGGCAACTACCTCGAACGGCACCTGCGCCACATCATCGAGGAGATCGAGACCCGCTCGCCGGTCGAACTGATTGCGAT
>JBOHIG010000090.1:0-6363 GCA_050725815.1 Xanthobacteraceae bacterium | reverse complement strand
AATTTTCGGGTGCTCCCTAATCATTTCTTGAAGCTTTTTCGCTAGCAAGATCAGGGGCGACGAAGCGGGATGTTAGCCGCGCCGCAAGCAGCGTTTGCTCGACGTGACCCATGCTGAACCTTGACGCACGAAATCCGAAAGGCGGCGGATCGGCTGCGACTGCAGCCGCGGCAGATGTCGTCGCGCGGCCGCTGTCGTTGTCCCCAGCCGCAACCAAGGTCGCCGAGCAACCGATCGTTGCGGCCTATTCGCCGATCGTGCTTGCAGGCGTCGTGCGCCTTGCCGAGCTTGCGCTCGCTATGCTCGTTGGACTCGCGGTCTATGCCGCCTACGTCGTTCCTCTCGACGGCTTCGAATGGCACTATGTTCCAGCTATCCTCGCGATCGGCCTGCTCGCGATGCTGTCGTTCCAGACCGCCGACATCTATCAGGTCCAGGCCTTCCGCGGATACGAGAAGCAGTATTTTCGGCTCGCCTCCGCTTGGTCGGTTGTCTTCCTGATCGTGATCGGCATCTCGTTCTTCGCCAAGGTCGGCGATCAGTTCTCGCGCATATGGCTCGGCAGCTTCTACGTTGTCGGACTGATCACGCTGGTCGGATTCCGCCGCGTGCTGTTTCTCCTGGTGCGACGCTGGACACGAGAAGGCCGCCTCGATCGGCGCACCGTCATCGTCGGCGCCGACGCCAAGGGCGAGGAGTTGATCAAGGCGCTTGCGGTGCAGCGCGACTCTGACGTGCATATCGTCGGCATGTTCGACGATCGCGGCACCGATCGCGCCTCGACGTTGCTGGCCGGCCAGCAGAAGCTCGGAACGGTCGATGAGTTGGTGGAGTTCGCGCGACGCACGCGGATCGACCTCGTGATCTTCTCGCTCCCGATCTCGGCGGAGAGCCGAATCCTTCAGATGCTGAAGAAGCTGTGGGTGCTGCCGGTCGACATCCGGCTTGCGGCGCACTCGAACAAACTGCGTTTCCGTCCGCGCTCCTACTCCTACATTGGCAGCGTTCCGGTGCTCGACGTCCTCGACAAGCCGATCACGGACTGGGACGTCGTGATGAAATGGCTGTTCGACAGGATCGTCGGTGGGCTGATGCTGCTGGCTGCCGCCCCGGTGATGCTGCTCACGGCGATCGCCATCAAGCTCGACAGCCGCGGGCCTGTCTTCTTCAAGCAGAAGCGCTACGGCTTCAACAATGAGTTGATCGAGGTCTACAAGTTCCGCTCGATGTATGTCGATAAATGCGACGTCACCGCATCGAAGCTGGTCGAAAAGAACGATTCGCGGGTCACGCGCGTCGGCCGCTTCATCCGCAAGACCTCGATCGACGAGCTGCCGCAGCTCATCAACGTGGTCTTCAAGGGCAACCTGTCTCTTGTCGGCCCACGCCCGCATGCGGTCCACGCCAAGGCGGAAAACCGCGTCTACGATGAGGCCGTCGACGGCTATTTCGCCCGCCACCGGGTCAAGCCCGGCATTACCGGCTGGGCGCAGGTGAACGGCTGGCGCGGAGAAACCGACACGCAGGAAAAGATCCAGCGCCGTGTCGAGCATGATCTCTATTACATCGAGAACTGGTCCATCCTGTTCGACTTCTACATTCTTGCCCTGACCCCGATCGCGCTGGCCAAGTCCGAGAATGCCTATTGATGTCGGTCACGACCGCAAGTGAGGGCGTCGCAAGCGCTGGTCCACGGCTGGCGACTGAATCGTTACGCGCCGCGCTGCTCTGGCTGATGGCTTTTGCGGGCGGCTTCGTGTTCATCGAGCCGGGCCCTTACGAACTGATCGGCGCTGCAACGATCTTCGTATTCGGCCTGACCGGACTTGCGCTGCGGCCGGCACTGGCACCGTTCATCTTGCTGCTGATCCTGCTCAATGTCGGCTACGCGCTGGCATTGATGCAGGTGCTTGAGGACTCCAAGACAATAGTCTGGGTGTGCGTGTCGATCTTCCTGACGGGCACCGCTATCTTCTTCGCCGGCATGCTCGGCACGAATACCGAGTACCGTCTGAAATGGCTTATGCGCGGCTATATCGCGGCGAGCGTGATTGTCTCATTGATTGCAATCGCGGCGTATTTCCGGGCGTTTGGCGGCCTCTCGGACACGCTCATCATATTCGGACGCGCGCGCGGGACGTTCAAGGATCCGAATGTGTACAGCGCCTTCCTGATCCTGCCCGCCATACTTCTGCTCCAGCGCATCCTTGCCGGTCACCGCCGCTCACAGGTGCTGGGCGCGATGCTCTTGCTGTTGGTTGTGATCGGAGGATTGTTCCTGTCGTTCTCGCGGGCGGCCTGGGGGCAGTTCGTATTCTGCTCCCTCTTGCTCATGGCGTTGACCTTCGTCACCAGCCGTTCGCGTAGCGAGCGCTTCCGCATCGTGCTGGTCGCGATCGGCGGCGTGTTCGCGGCGGCGATCTTTGTCGCCGCGCTGTTGTCACTCGATCAGGTTGCAGAGCTGTTCAAGGAACGCGCGTCACTCGACCAGAGCTACGACACCGGTCATCTCGGACGTTTCGGCCGCTATATCTTGGGTGCAGAACTCGTGCTCGAACGCCCGCTGGGGCTAGGCCCGCTGCAATTCCCAAAGTATTTCCCCGAAGACCCCCACAACACGTATCTGAATTCGTTTGTCTCCGGCGGCTGGCTGGGAGGAGCGGCCTATTTCGCGCTCACCCTTGTCACGCTGGCGATGGGGATGCGGTATGCGCTGGTCGCCACGCCCTGGCGTCCGATCTTTCAGGCCGTATACGTCGCCTATGTCGGCCTGGCCATTGAAAGCGCCATCATCGACAGCGACCACTGGCGCCACTACTACCTTATCCTCGGCGTGCTGTGGGGGTTGATGGCTGTGTCGCGGCCGCTTCTGGTGCAACCGCGCCCTCAGGCAGCATCATAGAAAGCCCGGTCTTGCGCGGGGAAGCCGGCCAGCGTATTCGTTCGGCCAATCGCATTGGCGGAGCGTAGCGCAGCCCGGTTAGCGCACCAGTCTGGGGGACTGGGGGTCCCGAGTTCGAATCTCGGCGCTCCGACCATTTTTCCCGCCAGCGACGCGTCTCGGCAATCATCAAAAGAAGCGGCCGGCTGCGACGCGCAACCGGCCGAGCGAATGCCGCCACCGTCGACTATTGCATCGCTTCGCTGAAGCGCCGGCGGATGCGCGAACTCTCCTTCTCGATGTAGTCGTAGTCCACGGCGTGGATCTTGAACGAGGTCAACGACGGATAGCCCGGCGGTCCTGCAACGTCGGTGCGCGCGGAATAGAGAAATTCACTCGGGAACATCTGCTGCACGTCGCGGCTGAGCATGAAGTCGGCAAAGGCCTTGGCCGCATTGGGGTTCGGCGACCCCTTCACCACCGAGCTCGGCGACGCGATCACGAACGCCCCGTCGGTCGGGTAGAGGATCGATATCTTCATGCCTTGCTTGCGGACCGGGCCGACATAGGCGGCGTCCGCCGCCATCGCCATCGCGCGCTCGCCGCGTTTGATCATGTCGGAGACCTGCTGGTTGCTCTGCACCACCATGATGTCGCTCTTGCGCAGACGCTCGAAATACGACCAGCCGTGCGCTTTCGCCAGCGTGCCGGCGATGACGACCAGCAGCGAGGAGAAGTTGGGATCGGGCATCACGATCTTGCCCTTGTATTTGGGATCGAGCAGATCGGTCCACGTCTTGGGCCGGTCGGCCGCGGGCAACATGTCGTCGCGCACATAGATCGCCATCACATTGAGCCGCTGCGCGACATGGAAGCCCTGCGGATCCTTGACCTCGGCGGGCACCTTGTCGAAATCGGTTCCCTTGAAGGCGACGAACTTGCCCTTCTTGGTGAGCGCATTGGCGGCCGCGGGATCGGAATGGGTCAGCACGTCGACGAACACCCTGCCGCTGTCGCCTTCCTGCTGGAAACGGCGCAGGATGTTGGAGCCGCCGGAGCGGAACAGCTCGACCTTGATGCCAGTCTTGCTCTGGAACAGGTTGGCGATCTTCTGCGCTGTTGCGATCGGCACAGAACAGTACCAGACCACCTTGCCTTCCTTCTTGGCGGCCGCCATGTCGACCGGGTCGGCGGCGAGCGCCGGCGCAACGGCCATGACAAGACCCGCGAAGCTCAGAACCAGCCAGCAACTGAACCTATTCATTCCCTGATCTCCCATTGGCTTTGCCCATCGATCGTTCGGTCCGATCCAACCCGATGAAACAATGTAGCCGGACCGCAATCCCTGCGGCAATGTCGGCGCGGCGAGCCAGTTGGCGCGCCAATGCCAAGGCCTTGCCCTTCCTACAAAATGCATTCAAGAGTAGCCGCGGCCAGTAACCCGGGGTCGGGGCACGAGGCCTGTATGCGAGGACGATGAAATGAAAAACCGCGTACTTGGAAAGGACCTCCGCGTTTCCGCCATCGGGCTCGGCTGCTCAGGCATGAGCGCTGACTACGGCGTGCCGGACGACGTTGAATCGATCGCGACTATTCATCGCGCCGCCGAACTTGGAATAAACCTGCTCGACACTTCGGACGCCTATGCCGCCGGCGTCAACGAACAACTGGTCGGACAGGCGGTGAAGGGCCGTCGCAACCAATATTTCATCGCGTCGAAATTCGGCAACATCCGGGGTCCGAACGGGCAGCGCGGCGGCGTCAACGGCAAGCCCGACTATGTCCCGGTCGCCTGCGAGGCGAGCCTCAAACGGCTCGGCGTCGACTACATCGACCTGTATTACATTCACCGCGTCGATCCCAACGTTCCGATCGAAGAGACGGTCGGCGCCATGGCGCGCCTCGTCGAGCAGGGCAAAGTGCGTTATCTCGGATTGTGCGAGGCCGGCGCCAACACCATCCGCCGCGCGCACAAGACCCACCCGCTCGCCGCGATTGAGACTGAGTATTCGCTTTGGTCGCGCGACATCGAGACGGAGATTCTACCGACCTTGCGCGAGCTCGGTATCGGCCTCGTCGCCTATTCGCCGCTCGGCCGCGGATTTCTGACCGGCAGTTTCGCCAAGCGCGACGATCTCATCCCAGCCGATCGGCGTCACGCGCATCCACGTTTCCAGGAAGGCAATTTCGAACAGAACCTCAACCTGCTCGGCCCGGTCAGAACGATCGCCGCAGCTCACGACTGCACCATGGCGCAGGTCGCCCTCGCCTGGTTGCTCGCGCGTGGCGACGATATCGTGCCGATTCCGGGAACCAAGCGCCGCAAATATCTGGAGCAGAACGCAGCTGCGGCCGACATCGCGCTTAACGCAACCGACGTCGCCCGGCTGGAGCAATCGTTCCCGCCGCAGATCGCTGCCGGCCTGCGCTACCCCGAATTTCAGCTCAAGATGATGGGCATCTGACCCATCTTCCGTGCCACAACTGGCGAAGTGAGAGAGGTATCCAAATTCCATGAACGTCGACACCACGATCACGAAAAGCACCGGCAAGGCGCACGAAACCAAGGTCAAGGGACAGAAGCTGTTCCTGTGGCAAAAGCCGCGGACCGCTTCGCCTGCGCGCGGCACCATCCTGTTCGTGCATGGGTCGTCGATGGCGGCGACCCCCGGCTTTGACCTGCAGGCTCCGGGCACCGACTACGTCTCGGCGATGGACTGGTTTGCCGGCCAAGGATTCGACACCTGGACCTGCGACCATCGCGGCTACGGGCGCTCCTATAAGGAGAACGACGTGCTCGCGACCATCGCCGACGGGGCCGACGACCTCAGCGCCGCGAGCGACTACATCATGAAGGCTGGCAATACCGGGCCGCTGCTCGTTTATGGCATCTCGTCGGGTGCGTTGCGCGCGGCGGCATTCGCCGAGCGCCATCCCGACCGCGTCAAGCGGCTTGCGCTCGATGCCTATGTCTGGACCGGCAAGGACAGTCCGACGCTCGCAGAGCGATCCAAGAAGCTCGACCAGTGGCGCGCGAGCCCGCGGCGCAAGATCAGTCGCGAGTTCATTCACTCGATCCACACCCGCGACAAGGTCTACACGGTCAATCCGGAGTTGGTGGAACCCTACATGGAAGCGGTGCTGGCGCTCGACGATTCCGTGCCGAATGGCACCTATATCGACATGTGCGCCAATCTGCCGGTGAACGATCCGGCCAAGATCGCCTGCCCGACCATCGTCATGCGCGGGCAGTTCGACGGCATCGCGGCGCTCGACGACCTAATCGAGTTTTTCAAGCGGCTGCCGAATCCCGACAAGGAGCTCGCCATCATCCCCGGCATCGCGCACGGCTCGTTCACGCAGGCGAACTACATGCGCTGCTACCACGTGCTGCACTCGTTCTTCACGCGGCCGGAGCCGGTGCACTTGGAGAAGCCGGGTGCGGACCACTAGTGGAGCGGATTTGACATTCGCTACCCCAC
>JBOHIG010000089.1:0-3935 GCA_050725815.1 Xanthobacteraceae bacterium | reverse complement strand
TTGCCGAGCGCCGCGGAGATGCCGCCCTGCGCCGCCACCGTGTGCGAGCGGGTCGGAAACACCTTGGTAATGCAGGCGGTCCGCAGCCCGGCCTCGCTGCAGCCGACGACCGCGCGCAGGCCGGAGCCGCCGGCGCCCACCACGACCACGTCATAGCTGTGGTCCTCGATCGGATAGGCCCGGCCATTGAATGCCGGCGCGCCGCCATTCTGTCCGTTCGTGGCCATGCTCTAGAGTCCGAATGAAAGCTTGAAGAGGGCGTAGGCGCAGGCGAGCCCGACCGCGAAGCAGAACAACGTGTTCGCGATCAGCAGCGAGAATTTCGGAAGCTCGCCGTGGATGTAGTCTTCGATCACGATCTGCATGCCCTGCCACATGTGATGCACATTGGTGATGATGAACAGCAGCATCACGATCGCGACCAGCGGCGTGCCGAGGATCTGCTGGGCAAAGGCCTGGTTACGACCGAGCAGCGAGACGACGATGAAGATGAAGGCGATGGTCAGCGGGATGCTGGCGACCGAGGTCAGGCGCATCTGCCAGAAATGCTCGGTTCCGCTTTTGGCCGAGCCAAGGCCGCGGACGCGCGCCAGCGGGGTGCGCAGATCGTTGCGGTCGGTCATCGCGGGCCTCCGACCATGAGATAGCCGACGACCCAGAGCAGCACGGTCAGCAGCACCGAGCCTGCCAGTGTCGCGAGCGAAAGCCCCTCGCGCTCATGCGCTTCGAATCCGTAGCCCATGTCCCAGATCAGGTGGCGGATGCCGCCCAGCATGTGGTGGATGAGCGCCCAGGTGTAGCCGAACAGGATCAGCCGCCCGAAGCCGGAATTGATGAAGCCCGAGACGCGCGAATAGGCGTTGGGCCCGGAACCGGCGGCGATCAGCCACCATGCGACCAGCAGCGTTCCGAAATAGAGCCCGACCCCCGTCACCCGGTGCGCGATCGACATCGCCATCGGCAAAGGCCAGCGATAGATCTGCAAGTGGGGAGAGATCGGCCGCTCCCGAGCCTTGGTTCCGGCCATGGAATTCCTCCGATTCGGCGCATGGACGCCGCGGATTGCGTTGTCCTAACGAATGTCCAGGCGGGCCGCAATCTGCTGCGCTGCACGATCCAACGCCCTTTGAGGGGCCCGGCACAGGCACGGGCCGGACGGACGTTACTTCGTCAGTTGCGAAGTATTACGATTAGAATGTCGCATTTCAATGAGCATTTGGCGTAGCCTCCCTTCGTGCTTTACGAAGGGTGCGTCGTCCTGAAAGCCGGCCTATGCGCTTCGATATCGCCGACCTGAGCCTGTTCCGGCACATCGTCGAGGCCGGCAGCATCACCCATGGCGCCGGGCGCGCCAATCTCGCGCTGGCCGCGGCCTCGACGCGAATCCGCAACATGGAGGACGCGCTCGGCGCGGCATTGCTGGTGCGCGGACGGCAGGGAGTCACGCCGACCCAAGCCGGCCGTACGTTGCTCCAGCATGCACGGACGATCCTGCGCCAGGCGGAGCAATTGCGCGAGGACCTGGGCGCCTATTCCGGCGGGCAGGCCGGCCAGATCAGGGTGCTCTCCAACACCAATGCGCTCACCGAATTCCTCCCCGAAGTGCTCAGCTCGTTCCTGGCTGCGCATCCGCATGTCAGCATCGATCTCGAAGAGCGGCTGTCCGACGAGATCGTCGGGCTGATCGCGGAAGGCGTTGCCGATCTCGGCATCGTCGCCGGTACGGTGGATGCAAGCGCGCTCGAAACCTATCCGTTCCGCAAGGACCGCTTCGTGCTGGTGGTGGCGCGCGACCATCCGCTGGCCAAGCGCGCGAAGATTCCGTTCGCCCAAGTGCTCGACCACGACTTTGTCGGGCTCGACCGCGCCAGCGCGATCCAGCGCTTCCTCGCCGACAAGGCGGCGCGCATCGGCCAACCCTTGCGGCTGCGCGTGCAACTACGCAGCTTCGACGCCGTGTGCCGGATGGTCGAGTGCAAGGTCGGCATCGGCGTGGTGCCGGAGACGACCGCGCGTCGGGTGGCGCGGACGATGGCAATCTCGGTGGTGAATCTGGCGGACGCGTGGGCGGTGCGCGAATTGACCATCTGCATCCGCAAGTTCGAGGACCTGCCGCCGTTCGCCCGCCAGCTCGTCGAGCACCTGCGCGAAAGCGCGTGATGCGCGGGCCGGCCGGCGGCGGAACGGTATTCATACGGAAAAGTTGGTATATTGCAGAGGGACCGCTGATCCGCATCGGTGGCGACGCGCAGCGGCCGTGGAGCAGGTGTCATGACGAGCAATCGCTTCGTGTTATTCGCAGGTGCTGTCGCAGTTTCGGCCGCTTTGATGTCGGCGCCGGTGGCCGCCCAGACCGCCAAGGCTGCCATCAAGGATGCCAAGGGCAAGGACGTCGCCAGCGCCACCCTGACCCAGACGCCGGCCGGCGTGCTGATCCGACTGTCGATCAAGGGCTTGCCGGCGGGCGAGCGCGCCTTCCATATCCACGGCGTCGGCAAGTGCGAGCCGCCATTCACCTCCGCGGGTGGGCATTTCAACCCGGGCGGCAAGAAGCACGGCGTGATGGCCACCGCCGGCGCCCATGCCGGCGACATGCCGAACCTTCACGTTCCGGCGAGCGGCGCGCTGACGGTCGAGGTGCTCAATGCCGCGGTGACGCTGGAGAAGGGCAAGCCGAACTCGCTGTTCCACAAGACCGGCACCGCCATCGTCATTCACGCCGGCAAGGACGACTATAAGAGCGATCCGGCCGGCGACGCCGGCGGCCGGATCGCCTGCGGCGTCGTCCAATAACGCTGGCGCGATTCGATACGGCGAACACTACTGAAGGCCGGGGCCGGCGTGCCCCGGCTTTGGCGTTTGTCACGCCGCCGTGAGGCTGCCGTCATTCCGGTCAACGAAATCCTGAAGCGCGCGTGTTCAGCGCATTTGATAGCAGTGACGTGTTGGGCAATGGCAACAACACGGAGGAAACGATGACAATCCGAACTCTGCTAGCAGCCATGATCGCGTGTGGGTTGGCGTTCGCGCCGGCGGCTGTTTCCGCCGAAACGATGAGCAAGGACGGAATGAAGAAGGGCAAGATGGATAAAATGGACAAAATGGAAAAGATGGAAAAGAAGGGCGGCATGTCCAAGACCGACAAAATGAAGAAACAGGACAAGATGTCCAAATAGCCGCCGCGACCGCCGGGCCCGCTTGCCGGCGGGTCCGGACCTTCTTGCGACGATGGAATTGCATCCGCCAAGGCGGGGTTCACGTATCTGTGTGACGAGTGGTCCGATTCTAACATTCGCCTCCCGTTTCAGCGGCTGATTTTGCGAATGTTAGAATCGAAGGACCACTAGCAAGTATTAAGTGCTAGTGGAGTTTTGGATCTGACATTCGCGTCGCGAGCCAGCTGCCAAGTGGGTCGCGAATGTCAAATCCACTCCACTAGGGGCGGCGCCGCGACGACGCCGCTCCGTTCTGCTATAGACCGCTGCCCGCGGACGCTGGACAAAGAGCCGGGCCATGAGCGTTGACGTTGCACAGCACGCTATTGCGCCGGCGCAGGCGAAGGTTCATCCGCTCTGGGTGCGCATCACCCACTGGATCAACGCCATCGCCATGGTGGTGATGATCGGCTCGGGCTGGCAGATCTACAACGCCTCGCCGCTGTTCGAATTCACGTTCCCACGCAGCATCACCATCGGCGGCTGGCTCGCGGGTGGGCTGCTGTGGCACTTCGCGGCGATGTGGGTGCTGGCCGTGAACGGCCTCGTCTATGGCGCGCTCGGCATTGTCACCGGCCGCTTCCGCCGCAAGCTGCTGCCGATCCGTCCCGGCGAGGTCGTCGCCGACGCCAAGGCGGCGATGCAGGGCCGGCTCTCCCATGGCGATCTCTCGGTCTACAACGCGGTGCAGAAGCTGCTCTATCTCGGCGTCATCCTGGC
>JBOHIG010000088.1:0-46386 GCA_050725815.1 Xanthobacteraceae bacterium | reverse complement strand
CCGGCGTGCCGATGGAGGCTCGCGCCGCGGTCGGCAATTTCGACAAGCAAAGCGGACGCTACTACCTGCATGCCGGGAGCGGTGGCGTCGTGCGGCAGAAGAACGAATGCGCTGCTATCCTTTGCGTGCCGCCCGAGAAGGTCCAGGTCGTCGCGCGCGATACCGGCGGCAATTTCGGCACCAAGAACTCGCTCTTTCCCGAATTCCCGCTGGTGATGTGGGCGTCGAGGAAAGTCGGCCGACCGGTGAAATGGACCTGCGAGCGCAGCGAGGCGTTCCTGAGCGATTACCAGGGCCGCGACCTGGTCGCGAGGGTCGAGCTTGCCATTGACCGGCGCGGGAAGTTCCTTGCGATCCGCGGCTCGCACATCAGCAATATTGGGGGTTACGCCGCCTCGATCGTGCCGCTCCGCAAGGGACTGACGATCTGCACCGGAGTCTATGACATTCCGCTCGCGCACTATCGCGCCTACGCGGTGCTCAGCAACACCATGCTTACCACCCCCTATCGTAGCGCCGGCCGGCCTGAGACGACCTACATCATGGAGCGGCTCTGCGACCTCGCGGCGGCCAAGACCGGCATCGACCGCGTCGAGATCAGGCGTCGCAATCTGATCGCGCCGGATGAGTTGCCCTATCGCACTGCGCTCGGCGTCACTTACGACAACGGCGAATACGAAACCGCCATGGACAAGAGCCTGGCGCTCTCGGACTGGAAGGGTTTTCCGCAGCGGCGCAAGGATTCCAAGAAGCGCGGTAAGCTGCGCGGCATCGGGCTCGCGAATTATATCGAATGCACCATGGGCTATCCGCGCGAGTGGTCGAAGATCACTGTGAAGTCCGAGGGCGAGGTCGAGGTGGCAATCGGCACGCTGTCGAGCGGACAGGGCCATGAGACGAGCTTTGCCCAATGCGTCAGCGAGTGGCTCGGCGTGCCGTACGATTCGATCCACCTCGTGCAGGGCGACACCGACATCATTCCGGTCGGCGGCGGCTCGCATTCCGGGCGCTCCATGCGCTTCGCCAGCATCGTGATGGGGACCTGCTCCAACGCAATCATTGCGCGTGGCAAGCGCGTTGCGGGCCGAATGCTGCAAGTGGACCCGGAGAAAGTGGATTTCGTGAAGGGGCGTTTCCGGACCAGCGGCTCGGACCGTTCCATCGACATGTTCGAAATCGCACGGGCGGCGCAGACGCTCAACGATCTGGAGGACGAGTTGCGCGGCCCGCTGGCGGCGGAGAGCGACCAGTCGTTCACCGATGGCGGCTATCCCTATGGCGCCGCCGTCTGCGAGGTGGAGATCGATCCAGACACCGGCGGCATCGAGCTCGTGCGCTACGCCGCCATCGACGATGTCGGCCGCGCCGTCAACCCTATGATCCTGCACGGGCAAACTCACGGCGGCATCGCCCAGGGCGTCGGCCAGGCGCTGTGGGAGCAGTGCGTTGTCGATCCCGATACCGGGCAGGTGATGACCGGCTCGTTCATGGACTATGCGATGCCGCGCGCCGACACGCTGCCTTCGTTCAGGACCGACCTGATGGAAGTGCCGTCGCCCTCCAATCCGCTCGGTGTGCGCGCGGGTGGCGAGGGCGGAACGACGCCTGCGCTCGGCGCCGTCGTCAATGCCGTGGTCGACGCGCTGCGCGAGTTCGGAGTCACCCACATGGACATGCCGGCGACGCCCGAGAAGATCTGGCGGGCCATCCGCAACGGCAAGGCAGCGTGACAATCGGAAGCAGCGCCGACAGATGGCTTGCGCCGCCGCGCTCTGGCAGCGTTTGCCTCAGGGAATAAGCCGAGCAGGGATCGGGCGATGAAGAGATTTGCAGGTGTGGCGCTTGCTGCTGTGATTCTGGTCGGCGTGGCGTCGCCTGCCGCCGCCGACGCGGCGAGCGATTTCTACAAAGGCAAGACCGTCACCATCATCGTCGGCTATCCGCCGGGCAGCGGCTACACGCTCTACGGGCAGATGCTGGCGCGCTATCTCGGCGATCATATTCCCGGCAAGCCGAACGTCATCGTCCAGAACATGCAGGGCGCCGGCAGCATCAAGGCCGCCAATTTCGTGTATTCGGCGGCGCCGAAGGATGGCACGACGCTTGGAATCTTTAGCATCGGCGCGCTGATCGATCAGATGTTCGGCCACTCGAAGACGAGTTTCGACGCCACCAAGTTCGGCTGGGTCGGAAACATGGACGAGACCGTCGGCGTCTGCGTCGTCAAGAAGGCATCCGGAATCTCGAAATTCGAAGATTTGCTCAAGAAGGAGACGCTGTTCGGCGGCACCGGGCCGTCCGGCGGATCGACGCAGGCCGCGCTGGCGCTAACCCGGCTCTATGGCGCCAAGATCAAGCTGATCAAGGGTTACAAGGGCGCGCAGGACGTCGTGCTGGCGATGGACCGCGGCGAGGTGCAGGGCGTGTGCGGCATCACGGTGTCGGTGCTGCGCAGCCGGCTCGCCCATCAGATCAAGTCCGGCGAGCTTCGTCCGATCATCCACGACGGCATGAAGAAACATCCCGAATTGCCCGGCGTTCCCGGCGTCTATGACTTCGCGAAGACCGACAGTGATCGGCGTGTGCTCGATCTGCTGTTCGGCTGGCGGGTGCTTGGCCGTCCGGTGGCGGCGCCGCCCGGCGTTCCGGCGGAGCGGCTCGCGGCGCTGCGCACGGCGTTCGACGCGGCGACCAAGGACAAGCGCTATGTCGCCGAAGCCGCCAAGGCTAAGCTCGATATCGACCCGGCCTCCGGCGCCGAGGTGAGCAAGCTTGTCGGACGCCTGTTCAGCAGCTCCAAGGAGATCGTCAAGCGGGCCGCCGACGCAGTGCGGAATTGAGGAACGTCACCCCGCTTCCTTCCCGTTCAATAGCCATCCGAACTTCTCGCGCGCCTTGCGGGCGATCTCCGGGCTCGGCGTGTTCGAGGGCGGGAACTCGTCCTTCCAGTGCCACGGCTTGCAGGCGTTGATCAGCGCCACCGAGTGCGTGATGTTGCCGGCCTTCCTGCGCTCCGGCGGGATCGAGGGATCGGCGTTGGAATCCCACGATCCCTTGATGAACTGGATGGACTCGGCCGGGTCGGTGCGGGTGATCATCGCCCACAGCATGTGTTCGAGATTGGTCACGTCCACATCGTCGTCGCACACCACGATGTATTTCGAGGCATAGGCCGAGGCGCCGCATTGCGCGGCGATGTGCGCCGCCTGCACGGCGTGGCCGGGATAGCGCTGCGTGATCGAGATCGCGTGCAGCATGCGCGCTCCGGCGACCTCGTGACACCAGACCTGGTTCACGCCCGGCACGCCGGCATTGACCATGTTCTGCTTGATAATCGCCGAGCGCATCACCGCACGGTAGCGCGCCATCTCGTCGGGGCCGCCACCCATGGGGGGCACGCCGAGCAGGATCGGGTCGTTGCGATGGTAAATCGCTTCGATGTCGAGCACCGGGATGGGTCGTACACCGCCGGCGTAGTGGCCGGTCCATTCGCCGAATGGGCCTTCCGGATGGGTCTTGCCGGGCGTGACATAGCCCTCCAGCACGACCTCGGCATTGGCCGGGAATGGCAAACCGGTGACCTTGCCGCGCACCATCTTGGTGGGGCGGCCGCGCATGCCGCCGGTGATGTCGAGCTCGAAAGTGCCGTAGGGCGCTTCCACGCCGCCATAGAAAAAGGCGAGCGGATCGCCGCCCAGCACCATGGCGACCGGCATTCTTTCGCCGCGTTTGAAATATTTCTCGCGATGGATCCAGCCGTGATGACCTTTGGCGGTCACGAAACCGACCGTCTTCTTGTCGTGTACCTGAGCGCGATAGGCGCCGGCATTGTACCAGCCTTCTTCGGGATCACGCGTCACGCTATAGGTGCCGGTGCCGATGTAGCGGCCGCCGTCCTTCTCGTGCCAGACCGGGGAGGGGAACTTGGTTACGTCGATATCGTCGCCGGTCATGATGTTCTCGAACACCGGGCCGTCTTCGACGATTTCGTGCGGGATGATCTTCGGGTCCTTCAGATACGCCTCGCGGTAGGAGTCGCTCAGCTCCCATTTGGTGAGATGATCGGGGAAGCCGAGCGTCATGTTGCGGCGCGTGCCGGCGAACATGTTGAGCAGCAGCCGGAAACCCTTGGGCGAGCCGGGCACCTCGTCGAACACCACACAGGGGCCGTTCTCCGCCCGCAGGATCGCCTCCGCCACGAGCCCGATGTCCTCCTGCCACGTCGCGCCCTTGAGGTGCTTGACCTCGCCCAGAGCCTCGGCCGCGCTCAGCCATTCGCGCAGGTCGTCATAGGCGATGTGGGCTTTAACGTTCGATCCTTTGGTCATTCGTATTTCTCCTGCTCCGCGGCGTATTATATCGTCATCAGAGCGTTTGTCGCGTCCGCCTGAAGCTGGGGGCATGTCGCCATGTACAAGGATTTGCGCGAATTCATCGCCGAAGTCGAAAAGCTCGGCGCACTGCGGCGTATCGACGGCGCCGATCTGCACATTGAATTGGGCGGCATCACCGAAGTCGCGGCCGGTCTGGCGGACTGTCCAGCACTATTATTCGATCGCATCAAGGGCTACCCGGCGGGCTTCCGCATCTTCACCAACGCCACCACCAATGCACAGCGCGCTGCGCTCGCCCTTGGGCTCGACCCTAACCTGCGGCCGCTCGATGCACTGAAGGCCTGGATGGGCAAACGCCAGGCACTGAAGTCCCATGCGCCGGTGGTGGCGAAAGATGCCCCGTTCATGGCCAACAGCGTGAGCGGCGAGGGAGTCGATCTGGCCAAGCTTCCGGCGCCGGTGTGGCACGTCAAGGACGGCGGGCCTTATATCGGCTCCGGCTCGATCGTGATCATGCGCGATCCCGACACGGGTTGGATCAACGCCTCGATCTATCGCGTGCAGGTGCACACAAAGAACAAAGTCACCGTGCAATTCGACCATCAGGGCCGCCACGGAGCGATCATCGCAAAGAAGTACTGGGACGCGGGCAAGTCCTGCCCGCTTGCGGTGGTCAACGGCATGGACCCGGCGCTGTTCATCGCGGGATTTGAGTATCTTCCAGCCGGCCAGTCCGAATATGACTTCGCGGGTGCGATCAAGGGCGCGCCGATCGAAGTTATTGCGGGTCCCAAGACCGGCTTGCCGCTACCGGCCCAGGCCGAGATCGTGTTCGAGGGCGAACTACTGCCGCCTAGCCAGGAGATGCTGCCGGAAGGCCCGTTCGGCGAGTTCACAGGCTATTACGCCGCCGACAAGCGGCCCTGCCCGGTGATGCGGGTCGATGCCCTGCATCATCGCGACGACCCGATCCTGCTCGGGTCGCCGCCGATGAAGCCGCCGCGCTTTCATTTCGGGCTGCCGTTCCGCGCGGCGGGCATCTGGAGCAACCTGGAGATGGCCGGCGTCACCGACGTGGTCGGCGTCTGGCAGCACGTCTCGCAATTGATGACGGTAGTGGCGATCCGGCAGCGTTACGCCGGGCACGCCAAGCGCGCCGGGCTGATCGCTGCGGCGAACAGCTATATGGGTCGCCTGGTCGTGATGGTGGACGACGATGTCGACCCGTCCAACCTCAACGACGTGATGTGGGCGGTGACCACACGCTGCGAGCCGTCAGAGCAGATCGACATCGTGCGCGAGGCTTGGTCTTCGGCGCTCGACCCGCGCATTCCGGAAGACGACAAGCGCCGCGGCGTCACGTCGCATTCGAAGGCCATCGTCGACGCCTGCCGGCCCTTTGCATGGATCGACCGGTTCCCGCCGACGTCGGCGCTGTCGCATGACGAGGCCCGTGCCATCGAGGCGAAGTGGGGCGGGATGCTACGCGGGTGATTTCGCGGCGCGGGAGGGTTCGCAGCAATTGCGTTACATTTGCCACAAAAGCTGCTACCGAGGTGCAGGGGTGGGCTTGAACATGTCTCGATCGATCGCATCTGTCCTATGATCGGCGGAAAGGAAAAAGTGGCCCGCAATATCAAGGAGGCTCGTGCCCGGGCTGACGCTTGGTCCAAGACGCGGCAGGAGGTGACGCTAAGATTGCGGTCACTTCGAATGGCGAAGGAAGCCGCCCGCGTGGAGAGGGAACGGGCTTCCGCGCGAGAAGTCCTGCCGACGAATGGCGAGAGAAGCAATTCCAGTCAGGAAAATATTGCGTGACCCATGGCCAAGGGCGCACGATCCGAATCTCGGTTGGAGAAAGCAGCGCGTGAAGGCGGGGCTGCAGGCGCGCCGTCCTACGAGGCTGTTGCTCAGGCGTTGCGAGAGAAGACTGCACGCTTGAGGGCGCTTCGATTGGCCAAGGAGGCCAGTGATCGCGAATCGTCCGCCGGTTTGAAGAAGAAGCGCGGCAAAGGCAAATAGGGCAGGCAGGCCCTGACTGTTAAGGGCGCAATCGCTGAATCTGCAACTGCGCAAGGAACGGCACCAGCGGGTGGGTGCCCATCTTCACGATCTTGGGCATGTCGAGCTTGATAAGCGCCTCGCGCTGGTCCGGCGCTAGTTTGTACTGGTCGGCATAGGCCGACGCGTCGGCGATGTATTGCGCGCGCTTGTCGGCGTCGTGGGCGAGTCCGTGCAGCGCCGAGGTCAGCTCGACCAGCTCGGGCCTGATCGAGGGATAGTGCGCTGCGTGTCCCTCGGCCTTGCCGCCGATCCAGGCCAGCGAAGCATAATTGTGGTGCCAGCTCGGATCGAGCGAGATCACGTCGGGCTTGCGCTCGCCGAGCGCGCCCGCCGCGCAGGCCCAGCAGCGCAGCTCGATATTGCCGGTGTCGTCGAGCTCGGCCTCGTCATAGCCGATCAGCGACTTGAGATTTCCGGCGGCGAGCTTTTCAAGCGCGCGCTTGTCCCAGTCGAGCTCCGGGTTGGAATAGCGGTCGGTGCCTGGAAAATGCGACATGCCGCCGCTGGACAGGATCACGGTCTTCAGCCCCATCGCCGTGACCGTGCGCGCCACCGCTTGGCCAAAGGCGTAGCAACGCTCCATCGTCGGCTGCGGCGGCAGATAGGCGTTCACATAGATCGGCAGCACCGGGCCGGTATGGCCGAGATGGGTGAGGGGGATGCCGATCGCGTAATCGATCTTCGCGGTCGAGGTGAAGGCCGGATCGAAGTTCTGCCGATAGAGCTGGCGCACCAGCTCGAACGCGATCTCGCTCGGGACTTGCCAATGAAACTTTCGGCCGGCGAACTCACCGGTCGCTTCGCCGCCGACATGGACGGTGAAAGGCGGCGCGGCGGTGTGGAAGAATTGCTCGGCATGGTCGTTGGAGAAGATGATCCAGAGGTCGGGGTTGAGCGCACGCAGCCGCTGGCCGACATCTGCGGCAACCTCGCGGACCTTCGCCACCACCGCCTTGTCCTCGGTGTCGGGCATGGTGAAGAACTGGGGCGCGTGGGGCAGCATCGCCCCGCCGATCACCGTTGACTGCATGGCGCTTCTCCTATGCCAACGTTACCGCTGACGGTCGCGCACAACAAGTAAGGGCAGGGCGGCGCGCTTCGCCCATGTCCCGACCTGTACTTCACAGTTCGCGATGAAGGCGATACGGTCCCGCCGGGATCAAGAAGGGGGAAACCAATGGTCGATGTGCCCATAACGATTGCCTGCGGCAACTATGACCGCACCAGCGCGATCAGGGACGGGCGCGTCAAGGTGGACGGTTGCTCGGTCACCTATCTCCCGCTTTATCCGGAGGAAATTTTTCATCGCGCCTTCAAATTCCAGGAATTCGACGTTTCAGAGCTGTCGTTCTCGAGCTATCTGCGCACCGTCGCGGCCGGCGCGTCGCCCTATATCGGCATTCCGGCCTTCGTCTCGCGCATCTTCCGCCACTCCGGCATCTATATCCGCAAGGGCGCCGGCATCGAGAGGCCCGAGGATTTGCGCGGCAAGCGCATCGGACTGCCCGAATATCAGATCACCGCGGTGGTGTGGATGCGCGGGATGCTCGAGCACGAATACGGCGTGAAGCCTACCGAGATCCATTGGCGCAATGGCGGGCAGGAACAGCCGGGCCGTGGCGAGCGCACGCCGCTCAAGGATATCCCGGGCCTCGATCTCAAGCCGCTGGGTCCGGACCAGACGCTGGTCGGCATGCTGCGTGACGGCGAGCTTGATGCGCTGTTCACCGCGCGTGCGCCATCGTCGTTCCTCAACGGCGAGCCGCACATCGCGCGGCTGTTTCCCGAAACCCGCAAGTCGGAGATGGCCTATTACAAGAAGACCGGCATGTTCCCGATCATGCATCTCATCGGGATCAAGAAGACGCTCGTCGAGCAGTATCCGTGGCTGCCGACCAGCCTCTACAAGGCGTTTTTGGAAGCCAAGGCGCTGACGATGATCGATCTCTGCGATGTCAATGCACTGATGGTGACGTTGCCGTTCCTGGAGGCTGAGACCAAGGAAACCATGGCCGCCATGGGCGCAGATTTCTGGAAATACGGCGTTCACGAGAACATGCGCGAGATCGACGCACTGTCCACCTACGTCTATGAGCAGGGGCTCACCGATCGCAAGGTCGGCGTGGAGGAATTGTTCGCCGCGCCCACGTTCGAGATGTCGAAGGTTTGACGCCAACGCTTGGTTGGTCCGCGCCTGGTCGAAGCGCTCGCGCAGATTGTCGCGGTTGAACCTTCCATAGAAGTTCCGCGCACGGTAATACCTTCGGCGCTCGGCTCAATCAGTGTCATCGACGAACAATCTCAAACGGCGTGAACGCGAACGCTCATTCGCGTTCGTTCTGAATGAACTGATGAGCGCGCGGATTTCGCAGTATCAAGACACCTTCTGATCAATCTCTGGTTTGTGTTCCATCAATCGCTATTACGTCCCGCAAAGACAAGTTACATCTCTGCTGCGATCTCGATCAGTGACGGAGCGAACGAACAAGCCCGCCGTCATTGAGTAGACGTATTTTCACTCTCCCAATGTCTCCGTTCGGCAGCCACGACGAACAGTCGGTAAGAAGGAGACAAAATGGCCAACATCATCGGGACGCCTAACGACGACATCATCTTCGGTTCCGTTCTCGCAGATATCATCGATGGGCTCGGCGGCAACGACCAGCTTGATGGAGGCGATGGCGACGACCGGCTCCACGGTCGCGCTGGAAGCGACGTCCTGCTGGGCGGCGACGGCAACGACTATGCCGAAGGCGGCGACGACAACGACCTGCTGCGCGGCGGGTCAGGCGCCGACATCCTGTCGGGCGACGCGGGCGATGACGAACTGACCGGCGACGATGACGACGACCGGCTCTATGGACGCACGGGCAACGATACGCTCTGGGGCGGCGCAGGCGAAGACTACGCCGAAGGCGGTGATGGCGACGACATCATCAGAGGTGGAACAGGGAACGACTCGGTGTCGGGCGACGGAGGCGACGACCGGCTTTCAGGCGACGATGGGGACGACCGGCTGTACGGCCGGCTTGGCGCCGACCAATTGGCGGGCGGCAACGGCGATGACTACGTAGAGGGCGGCGCCGACGATGACGTCCTGCGTGGCGGCGCCGGCAACGACATCTTGTCGGGAGATGACGGGAACGACACGCTTATAGGCGGGGACGGCAACGACAGGCTCTACGGCCGCGACGGTGACGATTTGCTCATCGGATGGGGCGAAGGACCGAACGGCGACGTCGCGGGCGAAGATTTCTTCGAGGGCGGCGCCGGAAACGATGTGCTGCGCGGCGGCTCGCACGACGACATTTTGTCGGGTGACGCCGGAAACGATACGCTCGACGGCGGTGACGACAACGACCGGCTCTATGGCCGCGATGGAGATGACTCGCTTGTCGGCGGGTCAGGGATGGACGTTCTTGAGGGAGGCGATGGCAACGATGTGCTCGAAGGTGGTACCGACGCCGACATCATGAAAGGCGGCGCGGGCAACGATCGGCTGGTTGACTTCGGGGCGGGCGACGATTTCCTGTCCGGTGGTTCGGGCAATGACCACTTCGTCTTCGGCGGTCTTGTTGATCATCTGTCCGACACGAGCCTGATCGAGGATTTCGGTCAGGTTAGCGGCAACGACGATGTCATCGAGCTCGCGGGCTACGGCATCGCCGATTTCGCATCGCTGGACATGGAGGATGCCGGTGCGAGCACCGTCATCCACCTCGACGCAAATGAAGACCTTGTCCTTTTCGGCATCCAGCCGAGCCAATTGACGGCAGACGATTTCATCTTCAGCTGAGTCGCACGAACGCATCTCGGCGGAGGGGCGCGCCGCCGAGCGCGTCCCTCGAACAAATTTCACAATCCACCACCCGAACGTAGGACATGAGCCGCGCCCCGCGCGCCGACGCCCGCAGATGGGGCGGCGGTCGCTATCGGCTAAGCGTGTCGCGATTCTTGTGTCGCGGACTCTTGTGTTGCGGCCAGTCTCCTGACGTGGCAAGGCGGGGCCCTCATAGGAATGCTATCGTCGTACTCGGCGCTGTCCACATCGGCGCCGCGATGCGTTAGTTTGAGCTGACGTCGGCGGACAGGCCGCCACAGGTTTGAGGAGCAGTTTCGATGAATGCACCCGTCCGGCATCTGCCATGGATCGGCGGCGCCGCCAGCGTCGCGGCCGATGCGAAATTCTCGCCCCTGGTGTCGCCGGTCGACGAGACCTCTGCCTCCCAGATCGTGGAATCCGATCAGGCGATCGTGGATGCCGCGGTCAAGCATGCGTACGCCGGCTACATGAAGAACCTGGATGCCACCGTGGCGAAGCGCCTCGAATGGCTCAACGCCGCGGCCGACGCCATCGACAAGATCGAGACCGAGCTGGTGCGCTCGCTGGTCCGCGACATCGGCAAGCCGCGGCGCGCCGCGACCTTCGAGGCGAAGCGCGCAGGGGCTTTCATCCGCGCCTGCGCAGCGCAGCTTCCGCACATCAACGGCGAGGTGCTGCCGCTTGACGTGGCTGCGACCGGCGCCGGCCGTTTCGGCTTCACCACCCGCATTCCTTATGGGGTGGTCGCCGCGATCACGCCGTTCAACGGGCCGGTCAATCTCCTGGTGCAGAAGGTCGCGCCGGCGCTGGCGGTGGGCAATGCGGTGGTGGTGAAGCCCTCGCCGCCCGGCACCGAGGTTGCTCTGCTGATGGCGGACGCTGTGAAGAAGGCCGGGGTTCCCGACGGACTGTTCAATGTCGTGCCGGGCGGACGGCAGACCGCGCAGCTTCTGGTCGCGCATCCGCTGGTTGCAGCGGTGACCGCGACCGGCTCGACGGCAGCCGGCAACGACCTGGTGCGCGCCGCCGGCGCCAAGAAATTCATTGGCGAGCTCGGCTCCAATGCCGCCAACATCGTCTGCGCCGACGCCGACCTCGCGGACGCAGCGACCCGCATCGCCGGCGCGGGCTTCGAGGCGAGCGGCCAGCAATGCATCTCGGCGCAACGCGTGATCGTGGAGCGCGCGGTCTATCAGAAATTCCTGGAGCTTTTTGTCGCAGCGGCGAACAAGCTCAAGGTCGGCGATCCGGAAGACGCCGCGACCGATGTCGGCCCCATGGTCAGCCGCGCCGCCGCCGACCGCGTCGAGGCGATGGTCGCGGATGCCGTCGCCAAGGGCGCGCGGCTGGTGCGCAAGCCCGAACGCAACGGCTGCATCGTCGGGCCCGCAATCGTTGCCGAAGCGCCTGCGGGCGCGCGGTTGATGGGCGAAGAGGCATTCGGCCCGGTGGTGGTGGTCCAGCCGGTGGATGACGTGGATGCCGCGCTGGCGCTCGCCAACTCGTCGGAGTTTGGCCTGCAGGGCGCCTGTTTCACATCGAGCCTTGAAACCGCCTTCAAGGTCTCCCGTAAGCTTCGGGTCGGTTCGCTCTGGATCAACGATGCCAGCCGTTTCCGCCTGGACACTTATCCCTTTGGCGGGGTCGGTTCCTCGGGCTTCGGCCGCGAGGGCGTGCGCTACGCGATGGAGGAGCTTTCGCAGTGGAAGTTCACCGGCATACGGCTCACGTCATAGCGGCAGCGAGCGGCGAATTGGTCCGCCGGCAACGCAATCTTAAGGAGCTTTTGACGATCATTCTGCGGATTGGCCGAGGTCGGGTGCTGGCCGGACTGCCCCGGGGACATCGACATGCAGATTGATTCCAGGTTCGTGTCGGCGCGATTGCTGCTGGCGGCCGGCGTGCTGGCCGGGGTGCTGGCGGTTGCGCCCTGTGCCGCGCAGGTCACCGCGACCGTGCCGGTGTCCGCTTCCGGCTATCAGGCGAAGCTCGAACGCTATCTGCGGGCGCGCCGCGCTTACGAGGCGCAGGCCGAGGCCTACTGGAAATCGGTCGCGGACAAGCGTCGCATCCGCTTCGCCAAGCGCCGCCATCACCAGAAGATCGAGGTGAAGGATTACGTCCTGACGCAGCCGCCGGTTTATACCGGGCCGCCGCGCCCGAAAGATCCGCATCCGCCGGAGCGCGACACGACACGGCCGCCGCGTAAGCCGATTCCGGTCGTCGCCGACTTTCTGAAGGCCGCCAAGGATCACTATCGCTTCGTACCGCAACGCCCGCAGAACGACAGCGCGTTCAAACACGCCTATGCGGAAATTGCGAAAGCCTCCGGCCTGACCAGGGATCAGATCGTCCGCATCTATGCCTTCGAAACCGGCGGCAACGGCGCCTACGACGTGCAGTCGGGCCTCACTCATCCGCGCCCGAAGGCGCGCGCCATTTCGACGGCGGTCGGCTACAACCAGCTTCTCACGACCAACAGCGTCAGCCTGCTGGCGGAGCACGGCGATCACTTCGTCAACCTGCTCCGGAGTTCGGCCGGGCGCCTGCACGGCGACGAGAAGCGGAGGATGGAGCACAAGATCGCCGTGCTTCGGCGGATGATCGCGGCGAGCCGCTCGGTCCCCAATCAATGGAGTCACCACGGCAAATTGGCGAAGACCCGTGCCGGCCTCGGCATCCATGCGCTGATTCTTGACCGCGACATCGGCCCGATGATGCAGGTCCAGAAGCTGCTCAATTCACTCAAGTTCGCCCGCATGAAGGGGCACACGGCGCGATTGACGGCGGCGGAACTCGAGATGATGAACCTGACCGGCGACGGCAACGGCATCGACCTGGTCACGATGCCGCAATCCTATCGCGAACGGGTGCCGACCTCGAATTTCTTCCAACGCGGCGGCTATGAGCGCAACGGCATTGCGCGCCGCACTGCGACGGTGGCGGGACTTTACGCCGAGATGAATGGCATCATGGACCGCCTGTCGAAGCAGCCCGGCGCCAAGGCGCTGGCGGCGGCATACTGAGTAGCGGCGTGTCCCGGATGCGGTGCAGCGTGTAGCGAAGCGAAACGATGCAACGCTGATCCGGGACTGTTCCAGTCTCGGAATTCATGGCGATCCCGGGTCTGCAGCGCACCACTTCGCTTACGCTGCGTGCTGCGCTGCGCCCGGGACACAAGCGTGCCTCACATCGTCAGCACGATCTTCCCGAAGTGCTGATTGGCCTTCATCATCGCCAGCGCTTCGGCGACCTTGTCGAGCGGGAAGGTCTTGTCGATCGGCAAGGACAGCTTGCCGGCTTCGAGCGCGTCCCACAGGTCGGCCCGCATCGCGCGCGTGACTTCATTGAGTTCTTCCTGGTTGCGGGTACGGTTGGTGACGCCGATATAGTCGATGCGTTTGAGCGCGTGCAGGTCGAAGTCGAACTCGCCCTTGGTGCCGCCGAGCCGGCCGACATTCACGATGCGGCCAAGCAGGGCGGCGGCTTCCAGGCTTCCTTTCACGGTCGGCCCGGACACCATGTCGACGATCAGGTCGACGCCCTTGTCCCCGGTCGCCTTCTTCGCCTGCTCCGGCCATGCCGGGTCGTTGGTGTCGAGCGCGAGATCGCAGCCGAAGTCCTTGAGTTTTGCGCGGCGGCCGGCATTGGTCGAGGTGCCGATCACGAACGACGCGCCCATCGCCTTGCCGATCTGCAATCCCATCAGCCCCACGCCGGAGCTTGCGCCGACGATCGCGAGCGTCTCACCACGTTTCAGGCGGCCGGCAGTGACGATCGCGTTGTGCAGGGTCTGCATCGCGACCGGCAGGCATGCCGCCTGCTCGTAGGTCGTGTTGTTGGCAGGGATGCGGGACGCTCGTCCTTCGTTGGCGACGGCATACTCGGCATAGCCGCCCGGCGCCGCCGCCATGACACGGTCGCCAGCCTTGAATTCCTTCACCGCGCTGCCGACGGCCTCGACCTCGCCGGCGCATTCAAGTCCGATGCGGGCCCCGACGCCGCCGACGCGTCCATGCTGGATGCCGGAGGCGACCAGCAGATCGGCGCGGTTGAGGCTGGTCGCCCGCACGCGGATCAGAATTTCATGCGGCTTCGGCTCGGGTTTTGGCAGATCGCGGATTTCGACACCACTTTCGCCCAGTACTGCGGCTCGCATTTCGTTTCTCCCGAATTCCTAGCGTTTCAGGTCCCGTGGTTGCGCGCAGCGTATCAACGCCAGCAACCGCGCGGGAGTCACCGGCAGATCGGTGATGCGTATCTTCAGCGGCCGCAACGCATCTTCGATCGCCGAGACGATGGTGGCGGGCGCGCCGATGGTGCCGCTTTCGGCCGCGCCCTTGACGCCGAGCGGATTGAGCGGCGTCGGCGATTCCATGTGGTGGACCTCGATCGAGGGGACAACGTCGGACGTGGGCAGCATGTAGTCCGCGAAGGTCACGGTCAGGGGCTGTCCCGCGCTGTCGAAGTGCATCCATTCGTAAAGCGTCGCGCCGACGCCATGGGCGATGGCGCCGTGCACCTGGCCTTCCACCATCATCGGATTGATCATGCGGCCGCAGTCGTGGACGACGACGTAGCGCGTGAGCTGTACCTGGCCGGTTTCGGGATCGACCTCGACCTCCGCCACATGCGTCCCGTTGGAATAGGTCATGGCCGGCGGCATGTAGTCGACGGCCGCCGCAAGTCCTGGCGTCACGCCCGCCGGCAACGAAAATCCGGCGACGCCGCCGAGCGCATTGGCGATCTCGCCGAGGCTGCGCTTGAGTTCCGGGACTCCGCGCACGCGCACCTCGCCGCCGGCAAGCTCGAGATCGTCGGGCGCGACCTCGAGCATCGACGATGCCACCTGCTTGGCCTTGTCGGCCACCATGCGCGCCGCTTGGTGTACGGCGTTGCCGGCGGTGACCGCCTGCCGGCTGGCATAGGCGCCGTGGCCGAGCGGGGACGCGCCGGTGTCGCCGGCAATCACCTCCACATCGCTTGCGTCGATGCCAAACGTTTCGGCCGCGAGTTGCGCCAGCATCGTGGTCGTGCCCTGGCCCTGATCGGTGGCGCCGGAGGTGACCACGATGCGGCCGGAGGGCCCGATCCGAACGGCGGCGCTTTCAAACGGCCCGCGCCCCGTGCCCTCCACATAGTTCGACAGGCCGATCCCGATCAGCCGGCCTTGCTGGCGAGCCGCCGCGCGCCGCACCGGGAAATCCGCCCAGCCGGCTGCCGCCAGCGCGCGCCGCAGCGCCTCGGGATAGTCGCCGCTGTCATAGGTCATCGGCAGGCCGTCGCGCGTCTTCACCGGCGTGACATAAGGCATCTGGTCGGGGGCGATGAGATTGCGGCGGCGGACGTCATCGCGGCCGATACCGAGTTCGTCGGCGATGCGGTCGAGCAGCCGCTCCATGACATAGGTGCCCTGCGGCCGGCCCGCGCCGCGGGACGAGGTGGCCGGCGTCATATTGGTGAGACAGGCGGAAATCTTGAGGTTGAGCGCGGGCAGCACATAGGGCCCGAGGAAATTCGTGCCGGCGTTCTGTGGAAGCGACAGGCCCGAGGGAGTGGCCGCGCCGTGATCGTGGCGCATATGGCCGCGCACGCCGAGGAGCTTGCCATCGGCATCGACGGCGATTTCCATGTCCCAGTCCTGCACGCGCTCGTGCTGGGTTGCGGTAAAGCTTTCGCGGCGATCCTCGACCCATTTCACCGGCGTCTTGAGCAGCATCGCGGCTGCCGGCACCGCCAGCTCTTCCGGATAGAACGGATTCTTCGGCCCGAAGCCGCCACCCACATTGGGTGGGATCACGCGGACTTGACTCTCCGCCAGACCGAGCGCGTCGACAATGACGCGCTTGGCCTTGTGCGGCATCTGCGTGGCGTCCCAGACCGTGAGCAGATTCTCGAACGGATCGAAGCGAGCCAGCACCGCGCGGGTCTCGATCGCATGGCCGCCGCCTTTGTGGATGTTGAACCTCTGGGCGAAACGGTGCGCGGCATTGGCGAACGCGCCGTCCACGTCGCCATAGCTCAGCGCCCAGGCCGCAACCAGGTTATCGGGACAGTCGAGCCTGGCCCTGGGCGCATCGCGTTCCAGCCCGGCGCAGGGATCGAGCACCGGCGCCAGCGCGTCGTAGTCGAGCGCAACAAGCGCCGCCGCATCCTCGGCGATGGCGCGGCTCTCCGCCACCACAACGGCGACCGGCTCCCCGACATAGCAAAGCTCCTTGTCGGCGAGGTAGGTCGGGTCGACGTGATGCCTTATGGCGGCAATCGGCAGCGCCAGCGGAATGCGGTCGAACCGCATCAGCGGCCGCAGATCGTGATAGGTGAAAACTGCGCGTACACCCGGTAGAGCGCGTGCTGCTTTGGCATCGACGGCCTTCAGCCGCGCATGGGCGACCGGGCTGCGCACGAAGCACGCATGCAGGAGCCTCGGCAGCGCGATGTCGTCGACAAATCGGCCGGCGCCCTTGAACAGCCGCGCATCTTCGACGCGCTTGGGTGCGCGGGCGACTGTCAACGGTCGTACGCCTTTTGGACGACCGGCCCCCACATTTCCAATTCCTTCTTGAGATATGCGGCCGCTTTATCGGGTCCATAGCCGAGCATCAGCTCGAAGCCCGATTGCACGAGCTTGGCCTGAAAGGCCTTGTCCGCCCATGCCTTCTGCGTGGCCGTATCGATCTTTTCGAGGATCGGCTTGGGGGTGCCTTTGGCGGCGAACAGGCCGAAGAAGATTTGCGACACGAAGCCCGGCAGCCCGGCCTCGCTGGCGGTCGGGATGCCGGGTGCGACGTCGAGACGTTCCGGCGCGTTCACCGCCAGGATGCGCAGCTTGCCGGCCTGATGCAAAGCCATCATCTGCGAGGTGATATTCGGGAAGACGACGGCGAGCTGTCCCGAGATCAGGTCGTTCATGGCCGGGCCCATTCCGCGATAGGGCACGTGCTGGATGTCGACGCCGGCGCGCTGCTTGAACAGCTCGACAGCAATGTGTGTAATCGCGCCGACGCCGCCGGAGCCGTAGTTGAACTTGCCCGGATTGGCCTTCAGGTAGGCGATCAGCTCCTCCACGTCCTTGACCGGAATCTTCGGATTGACGGCGATCGAGGTCGAGGTGGCTGCGAAGATGGATGCCGGGATCACGTCGTTGAGGGCGTCGAAGGCGGGATTGCCGGTGTTCGCACGCAGGACGATGGTGCTGGTGCTGCCGATCAGCAGGAGATGGCCATCCGGCGGTTGCTTGGCCACGTAGTTCAGCGCAATCGATGACCCGCCGCCGGCGCGGTTCTCGATCACGATCGAGCCGAAGGTGTCCTTGACCCGGTCGCCCCAGATCCGCGCGATCACGTCATGGACGCCACCCGCCGAGGTCGGCACGATCACGTGAAGCTGCCGGCTCGGGTAGGTGGCCTCGCCCGTCGCCGCATAGGGCAGCCCCGCCGCCGCGGCCGACAGTCCGCCGGCAAGGAAGTGGCGCCGATGCATGACGTGCTCTCCGATGTGCTGCTGCTGCTGTTGTTGTTGTTGTGGCGGGCATGCAATCCTAGCCGGTCCAACGAGCAAGTAAAACGCGGCGCACTGGCCGCCGCATTGCCGTCGTGGAGGCCGCTCAAACCATGACCGACGCAACACACGAGCCGTCCCGCCAAAGCTGGGTGGAAAGCGCCAACGGCCACCCGGACTTCCCGATCCAGAATCTCCCGCTCGGCGTGTTCAGCGTGAACGGAGGCGTGCCGCGGGGCGGCGTGGCGATCGGCGACGAAGTCTTCGACCTCAAGGCGGCCGCGGCGTCCGGCCTGTTTACCGGCGCCGCCAAGGACGCGGCCGAAGCCGCGGCAGGTCCGGCGCTGAATGCGCTGTTCGCGCTAGGGGCGGAGCCCCGCGCGGCGTTGCGGTCGCAACTCTGCGAACTGCTCGACGCCGAGGGCATCGCACGCCGGCAGGTACAAAACCTGCCGCTCCTGCACCACGCGGCGGACTGCACGATGCACCTTCCGGCGCGGATCGGAGGCTTCACCGACTTCTACGCCGGCATCCACCACGCCACCAATTCGGGGCGGCTGCTGCGGCCGGACAACCCGCTGCTGCCGAACTACAAGCACATGCCGGTCGCCTATCACGCACGCGCGTCATCGATCCGCGCGTCGGGCGCGCCGGTGCGGCGGCCGAACGGCCAGCGCAAGCCGTCATCGGCGACCGAGCCCGACTTCGGCCCCTGCCGCTATCTCGACTACGAGCTGGAGCTGGGCGTCTGGATCGGTCCCGGCAATGTGTTGGGCGCACCAATCACGATCGGCGAGGCAGGAAACCACATCGCCGGGCTTTGCCTGCTCAACGACTGGTCGGCGCGCGACATCCAGGCCTGGGAGTATCAGCCGCTCGGGCCGTTCCTGGCGAAGAACTTCGCGACCACAGTCTCGCCCTGGGTAATGACACCGGAGGCGCTCGAGCCGTATCGTCTGCCGCAGACGCCGCGACCGGATGGTGACCCGCGTCCGCTCGACTATCTTTGCGACGCGCAGGACCAGGCCGTTGGCGCCTTCGATATTGCGCTCGAAGCGTCACTCCATACCGCCGGCATGCGCGCGAAGGGGCTTCCACCACAGTGTCTCGCCCAGAGCAATGCGCGTCATCTGTACTGGACCGTCGCGCAGATGCTGGCGCACCATACCTGCGGCGGCTGTAATCTCGAAGCCGGCGACCTGATCGGCACCGGCACGATCTCGGCGCCCGACAGCGTCGGCAGCATGCTGGAGTTGACCCGTGGCGGCCGCGAGCCGCTGGCGCTCGCGTCGGGCGAGACGCGCCGCTTCCTCGACGACGGCGACGAGGTGATCTTTCGCGCCTATGCGCGGCGCGAAGGGTTTGCGCAGATCGGCTTCGGCGAATGCCGCGGGACGATCGTTGGCGCCGCCTAAAGCGTTATCGCAACAGCTTGCCCAGGACCTGCCGTGCGCGCGCGATGACCTCGGGCGGCGTGTTGACAATTCCGTGCGCGATCTTCTGTGCCTCGACGCCGGACAAGGGTGTGATGTCCATGCGGTTCATCTTTTCGGCTTCCGCAAGGAATTGCGGGTCCTTCACGGTCGCATCGAAGGCCGCGCGTAGCGCCGCCAGCCGGTCGGCGGGAATATCCGGTGGCGCGATCAGCGCGCGTGCGACCGCGGTTTCCGCCGACAGGAAGGCCATGAACCGCTTGTCGAGGTCATCCTTGACCAGATCGAGCAGCAGCGGAACGTGCGGCAATTCGGAGTGGCGCTTGAGCGCGACCTGAACCAGCACGATGAGCTTCTTCTCGCGCACCCAATGCGGCCGGGTCGATTTCCACGATGCCCAGGAATTGGAGGCACGGCCCTGAAGCTCGCCGCGCTCCATGGCGAGGTTCACCTCGTTGCCGCCGGCATAGCCGGTGACAACCTTGAACTTGGTGCCGGCAAGGGTGTTCATCGCAACCGCATAGGCCTCGCCCGCGGTGCCGGCGGGAGCGCCGACGATCAGCTCCCGCTGCTTCACCTGCTCGATGTTGGTGACGCCGCTGGTGTGCCATGCGCTGGTTACATTCGGCGTCGAGGTGGTGTTGCCGATCCAGGAGAACTTGCGCGCATCGTATTTGACGCCAGATGCCTTGATCGCCTGTTTCCCCATGATCGTGGCCATGACCAAGTGAACGGCCGTTCCATCGCGGGGCGCAATATTGGCGAACCAGTTTGCGGCGTTGATGCCGCCGGCGCCGGGCATGTTGCGCGGAACGATCGTGGGGTTGCCGGGGATGTGACGCCCGAGATGGCGTGCCAGGAGCCGGCCGCGGAAGTCGTAGTCGTTGCCGGAGGAGGTGCCGATGACCAGGCTAATGCTCTTGCCCTTGTAGAAATCGGCGACTGCATCCGCATTCGCGGGCAGGCCCGATCCGGCCAAGGCAGCCAGCGCCGCAACGACGGCCCTGTGACGAAAACCGATCATCCGATCCTCCTCATTCTTCTCGACGCACGAAGCTGCCGGTCTTGAGCCAGCCCTCGCGGCGCGGCGGATGCTAGGGGAGAATGCCGGAATTGGAAACTTGTTTATCTGGGCCGTTGCCTGTTTGATACGCAGGCGCAACGCCGCACCCGAGAGACCTCTCCGCGCGCAGATAACGGTGATGTAAACCGCCATGGCATCGCAACCTGACCTGGAGAAATTTCGGCTGCGGCGCTTCGTCGAGCGCCTGATTGACATGAGCGAGGTCGACATCCACGAACAGCCGGTCGCGTTGTCGGAGATCAGTGCGATTATCGAGGCTTCACCCAAGGCAAGTCTGTTCAAGGACGTAGGACCTGAGCACTTCGAAATGGTCGGCGCGGTCGGCGGCAGCCGTCGACGCCACGCGCTGGCCTTCGGCGTCGAGGATGAGCGCAACCTTGCGCAGGAGTTCGGCCGCCGGATGGCGAACCCGCAGCCGGTGATCGAGATCCCTCAGGCCGACGCACCGGTGCAGCAGGTCGTGATCGCGGATGGCGACGTCGACCTCACCAAGCTGCCGTTCCACATGCAGCACCAGTATGACGGCGCGCCTTACCTCTCGTCGGCGATCGACTACACCGTCGATCCGAAATCCGGCAAGCGCAATGTCGGCTGCCGGCGGCTGATGTTGCGCGGCCGCACCACCATGCTTTCGAACCTCACCCAGGTTTCCGACCTCAAGCGGATATTGCTGCAGGCGGTGGAACGCGGCGAGCATCTGCCGGTGAACTTCGCAGTCGGCTCGCATCCGCTCGATTTCCTGGCGGCCTGCGTGCGTGCTCCGATCGAGGACGAGTTCGCGACGGTTGCTGCGCTGCGAGGCGAGCCGTTGCCGATGGCGCGCGCGACCTCCAACGCAATGCTCGTGCCTGCCGATGCCGAGCTCGTGATCGAGGGCTATTTCGACAAGGCCGGCTACACCGAGATTGAAGGCCCCTATGGCGAATTCCTGGGCTACTACGGCCCGGCCCATGTCGACCCGGTGTTCCACGTCACCGCCATCACCATGCGCAAGGACGTGTTGCATCAGACCGTGCTGCACGGCGCAGTGAAGATCGCGCGCACCGAGCACGCGCACCAATGCGCAATCCTCACCGAGGCGCGCATCCGGCAGACGCTTCGCGCCGCCGGCATCGACCCTGTTGCGGTCTATGCGGTGCCGAGCGCGAGCGGATTGCTGCACGCGCGGGTGTCGGTGCGGCGCAAGCCGCCGGGGCAGGCGCGGGCCACGATTGCCGCCCTGTTCGCGATCCCGTTCCTCAAGCATGTCTATGTGCTTGACGAGAATGTCGATGTTTTCTCCGACGACGAGATCGAATGGGCGATGGCCAATCGTTTCCGCGCCGACCGCGATCTCGTCACCGCGGAGCGGCAGATGGCGTTTCCAATGGACGTGACGGCGGACGAGGACCGCACCACCACCAAGGCGGGCTTCGATCTCACCGGGCCGTTGGCCAAGAGCGGCGTCGAAGCGCTCACCGCGCATGCGCCGCGCATCGAAGGCGGACAGCGCTTCGGCTCGGTCGAGGAGGCGCTCAAGGCGCGGCCGATGCATTTCGCCGAGCTGATGGCTTCGCTCGGCAGCAACGACGGGCGCGAAGTCGTACTTGCGCTCGACGCGCTGCGGCAGAAGGGATCGCTGTCCCGCGCCAAGGACGGCGAGTGGTCGCTGAAATAGCGCGATCCTGGCTTACGGCGCGATAATTCGGCGTGCGCGTTCGACGATTGCCGCAGGTGTGGCGTAGACACTTGCCACCAGCTTCTGCAGCTTGGCGCCGTGCGACGGGCTGATGTCGAGCCGCGCCTTTGTCGCGTCAGCCAGGAATTGCTTGTCCACCATCACAGCCTCGTAGGCCGCGCGCAGAAGCGCGACCCGCTCCGCCGGCGTCTCCGGCGCCACGACGTGGGGCCGCGAGAACACCTGCTGGCTGACCACGAGTTCAACCGCCTTGCGGTCGCCTTCGTTCTTGATGAAGCCCCAGATCGGCGGAACGCCGAGCTTGGTGAGTTCCGGATCGGCGTCGAGCGCGACCTGCACCAGGATGTTGACGATCTTGTCGCGCAACCAGTCCGGCTTCTGCGACTTGGCGGTGGACCAGTCCCAGCCACAAATGCCGTCGATCTCGCCGCGCTCCATGTCCAGCGTCATGTCGAGCGTGGCCTTGTAACCGGTGACGATCCGGAATTTCGCGCCCGCGGTGTTCCTGAGCATGTGGCCGTATTCGTAAACCGAGCCGCCGGCGGCGCTGCCGCCGAAGACGCTCGGCTGCGTGACGGCATCCTGGAACGTCTTGATCCTCGATTTCTGATAGGTCGCGCAGATACGCGCGCCGCTTTCGGCGCTGCCGAGATATTGGAACCTGGTCGGCTCGTAGGTCGCCTTGGATTTTGGATCGAGCAGCGGCGTCATGATCGAGCCCGGATAGAGCGCGGCGATGGTGGTGCCGTCCTTGGGTGCGACCGCATAGACGTGGCCGGCCGCGCGCATACTGCCGGCACCCGGCATGTTGCGGACGACGACGCCCGGATTGCCGGGGATGAAACGCGCCAGATGGCGCGCGATAGTGCGGGCGTAGAGATCGTGGCCGCCGCCCGCGCTGCCGCCGACCACGATGCTGATGGTCTTGCCGGCGAAGAAGTCTTCGGACGTTGCGGGGCTCGGCAGCATGGCGATGAGCGGCAAAGCGAGCAGCACCGCACGCAGTCGCGTCCGCGTGGAATTCGCGCCCATGACGTCCTCCCATTCGCCGCCTGCATTCTGTCTGGCTGCGGCGTTCCGGCTTATTCCAGCACAAAACCGGCCGGGTCAAAACCGCGGCGGCTCGCCATGGAAGGCCTGGGTGACGAGATTTTCAATGTCGGCGCGGGAAACCGGGCGCGGATTGACGAATTTCGCCGCCGCCACCAGCTCGATCGCCTTCGGTATGTCGCTCTCCTTCATGCCGAGGCCTTTCAGTCCCGTTGGAAGTCCGATGCGCACGTTCAGATCGTAGAGGCCTTGCCCGGCGTCCTCTGCCAGCAGGCCTTTTGCGATCATGCCAACAACGTCTGGTACGGCCTTTGCGTTGAAGGCCACCGCGTAAGGCGTGAAGATCGCATGGCAATGCGAGTGATCGAGACCAAAGCCTTGGCGTACGCGTTGCGCCAAGGCGTGTTCGACGCCGGCCTGCGCGCGGAACGCGGCGGCGAGCCAGGCTCCGTAGAGCAGATCGGTCCGTGACTCGATGTCCTCAGGGTGGTCAACGACCTCTGGTAACCTTGCGGCCAAGGTTCCCACGGCCAGTGTTGCCTGCATCGCCACCACCGGATTGATATCCGGCCCGTATAGCGTCTCGACCGCGTGCGCCATGGCGTTCATGCCGCTCGCGGCCGAGACTCGCGGCGGCAACGAGAGCGTCAGCTCGGGATCGTAGATCGCGGTCAGCGGCAGGCAGGCATCATCCTCGCCTGCCATCCGGTCCGGTCCGGCGCCGATGGACCAAGTCGATGCCATCTCCGAGCCGGAATAGGTGGTGACCACAGCAATCGAGCGAAATCCCGCATTGGCGGATACGGTCTTGGCGAAGCCGATGGGCGAGCCGCCACCGATGACGACGAGGCTGTCGGCGCCTTTCGATTTGGCGTGCTCGACAAGACGCGCCAGCCGCTCGCGCGCGTCGCCGGTCTTCGGCAGTTGATGGACGTCGGCGATACGACTTGGCGCCTGCGACTGGATGCGCTCGGCGACAATCCGGCTCGAATTCGTGCATAGGATCAGTGCGCGCGAACGCTTGTGCAGCTCGAGCTCGGCGGGCACTGCGGCCACCTTGCCCCGGCCGAACAACACGCGCACTGCTTGCGACTGGTAGATGAAATTGTCGGTCTCGAACATGCGTCCCTGGTCCCGTGCGGCCGGAGGATAGACCGGCGCATCCTGTCATTGTAGGTTCAAGTCAGTAGCATTTGTTGGGGGCGTGCATGGTGGTGACGAAGGATCCGGTGAGTGGGCTTGAGTTTTACGAATTGAGCCACCCCTGGGGGATGTATACGCCAATCTTTCCCGGCTACGAGGAGATCAAGCTCGAACGGCTGACCTATCACGCCAAGCACGGCGTGATGACCCACAAGATTTCGACCATCTTCCACACCTCCACGCATGTGAACGCGCCGATCCACCTTTTGCCAGGGAAGGAGGCGGTCGGCGACCTGGCGCTGGAACGTTTCTTCGGCACCGGCGTGGTGGTGTCGATTCCGAAGAAGAAGTGGGAACTGGTCGAACCGAAAGACCTGGAGAAGGCGAAGCCGGAAATCCGCGCCGGCGACATTGTGCTGATCAACACTGGCTGGCACCGGCGCTATTCCGATAGCCAGGAGTATTTCGGCCATGCGCCGGGTCTCAGCAGGAAAGCCGCCGAGTGGCTGGTGAAGAAGAAGGTCAAGCTGGTCGGGGTCGACACGGCCTGCGTCGACCATCCGCTGGCGACCTCGCTTGGGCCGCACCGCAATGGCCCACAGATCAAGTACCTGCTGCCGGAATACAAGAAGGCGAAGGGCCGCGATGCGATCAAGGATTTCCCCGAGTGGAACGCCGCGCACAAGGTGCTGCTGGCGGCAGGCATCCCGACGATCGAGAATGTTGGAGCCGATCTCGACAAGCTGTCGGGCAAGCGCTGCACCTTTCAGGGCTTCCCATGGAAGTGGCACGAGGGCGATGCCTGCGTCATCCGCCTGGTCGCGATCCTCGATCCCAAGGGCAAGAGCAGGATCGAGGCCGGCGCGGGTGGGGCACGTAAGGCGGCGAGCAAGCCGGCGAAGACGTCAGCCAAGAAAATCCAGCTCTACGATCTCACCCATCCCTGGGGCCACGGCATGCCGCAATGGCCGTCGCGCGCCAACCTCAATGTCCGGGTGGTCGAATTCCATGCCAAGGACGGCCTGCTGGTGCAGCAGTTCGAAGGCATCATGCATCGCGGCACCCACATGGACGCGCCGATCCACGTACAGGAAAACCAGCCCACGCTCACCGGCTATCCGCTGTGGCGTTTTTTCGGGACCGGCGTGGTGGTGTCGATCCCGAAGAAGAAGTGGGGCGTCATCACGCCCAAGGATCTCGCCAATGCCGAGCCGAAGATCCAGAAGAACGACATCGTGATGATCAACACCGGCAGCCACAAGAACTACGGCGACAACCCGGACTACTTCGCCTATTCGCCCGGCCTCTATAAGGAGGCGGCGGAATGGATCGTCGAGCGCGGCGTCAAGCTCGTCGGCATCGATGTGCAGGCGCTCGACCATCCGCTCGGCACCTTCCTCGGACCGCACGGGCCCGGCCCGGCGCAGCCGCATCTGGACGATGAGTATTTCGCGGAGACCGGCCGGCACATCATCGACGACTTCCCGCACTGGGAGCCGGCGCACAAGATCATGATGACCAACGGCATTCCCGGCATCGAGAATATCGGCGGCGACATCGACAAGATCACCGGCAAGCGCTGCACGTTTTTTGCCTTCCCCTGGCGCTGGCCGGACGGTGAGGGTTGTGCGCTGCGGGTGGTGGCGGTGCTCGATCCGGCGCAGGCGTTCAGATTCGAGACGGGAAAGTGAGCGCCATGATCTCCGAACCCTTGCGCAATCCGCTCTCGCTGTTCGACAACAAGGGCAGGGTCGCGATCGTCACGGGCGCGTCCGGGGCGTTCGGACGCGGCTGTGCGATCACGCTTGGCGCATTGGGCGGCAAGCTGGTGCTCGCCTCCGGCACCAGGAGCGAACTCGACGAGGTCGCGGCCGAGGTGAAAGAGGTCGGCGCCGAGGTCGAGACCGTCGCACGGCGGCCGGACTCGCTGGCCGACGCGCAGGCCATGCTCGACGCCGCGCTCAAGCGCTTCGGCCGCATCGACCAGCTCGTGGTCGCCTCCGGCATGAACAAGCCGGGCTTCATCCACGAGCTGGCCTATGAGGATTGGCAGGCGGTGATGGACGCCAACGTGCGCGGCATCTGGTTCATGGCGAAGGCGGTCGGCGCCTACTGGATCGAGAACAAGCTGCGCGGCAAGGTCCTGCTGATGTCGTCGGTGCGCGGCCGCCACGGCAACATCTCGGGCTACACCGGCTATTGCGCCTCCAAGGGCGCGACAGACTCGCTCACGCGCGTGCTCGCGACCGAATGGGCGAAGCACGGCATCACCGTGAACGCGATCGCGCCGACCGTGTTCCGCTCCAAGCTCACGGCTTGGATGTACGGCGACGATCCGATCGGCCAGCAGACCAAGGCGCGCTCGCTGTCGCGCATCCCGCTCGGGCGTCTCGGCGAGGTCGAGGACCTCATGGGCATGGCCATCTACCTGCTCTCGCCGGCATCGGATTTCTGCACCGGGCAGGTCATGTATGTCGACGGCGGATACACCGCGGGATGAGCGCACACGTAATCGGCGTCGTCGGCGCCGGCCTGATGGGCCACGGCATCGCATATCTGCTCGCGGCCGGTGGGCACGAGGTCGGGGTGTTTGAGCCGTCGGCGCAGGTGCGCGCTTCGCTGCCGCAGCGGCTCGCCGCCATCGTCGATCTGCTGGGCGAGGCGCCGGCGCTCACGCGCATCCAGGTCCACGACACCATCCCTGCCGCCGTCCGCGGAGTACAATTCGTGTTCGAGGCGGCGCCCGAGAAATTGCCGCTCAAGCGACAGATTTTCGCCGAGTTGGAATCGTTGGTCCCGGCGGATTGCATTCTTGCCAGCAATTCATCAGCCATTCCTTCGACTGAGATCGGGCGCGACCTCAAGCATCGCGAGCGGGTGGTCGGTACTCACTTCTGGAATCCGCCGCATCTCGTGCCGTTGGTCGAAGTGGTCCAGACAGAATGGACGTCCGACGCTACGGTCCGTGCGACCATCGATCTGCTCGCGCAGTGCGGCCGCGCGCCGGTGCATGTGCGCCGCGACATTCCGGGATTCATCGGCAATCGGTTGCAGCACGCCTTGAAGCGCGAGGCCATCGCGCTGGTTGCCTCGGGTGTCTGCGACGCCGAGACCATCGACACCGTGGTGAAATGCGGCTTCGGCGCGCGCATGGCGGTGCTCGGGCCAATGGAGCAGTCCGACCTCGTCGGCCTCGATCTGACGCTCGATATCCAGAACGTGCTGATCGCCGATCTCGACAATTCGGCCCAGCCGACGCAGCTCCTCAAGGAGAAGGTCGCGTCCGGCAAGCTCGGCATGCGCGCAGGAGAGGGCTTCCGCAAATGGACGCCCGAGCAGGCCAACGAGGTATACGACCGGCTGCGTTTTTACCTCGCCGAGCAGGCGAAGGCGGCGAAAAAGTAGTTATTCCGCCGCCGCCGAACGCGGCAGTTGGCTGCGCAGCGGCGCGATGATGTGGTCGCGGATAGCGTAGACCTCGTCCACCGTGGGAACGAACTTCAGCAGGAACAGCTCGATCCCCATGTCGACGTATTTCATCAACTGGTCGCGTACCTTTTGCGGCCGTCCCACGCAGCCCGATTTCATCGCCGGTCCGACCCGCTGCATAATCTTGCGTACGTCGGCGTCGGGCTCGTCCGGCGTCAGCAATTTTTTGGCGTGTTCGAGTGCGGCCTCGTCGCTGTCGCCGAAGGCGACGAAAGGATTGAACGCAAAGCGTACCTTGCGCCCGTACTTGGCCGCGCGCTCGTTCATGCCGTCGATGGCGCGCCGCAGGCTGTCCTCGACGCCGGCCAGGTCGGTCGCCTTCTTGTCGTAGTCGATGAACCACCAGTCGGCGTATTTCGCCACCATCTCCAGGCCGCGCAGGCTGCGGCTGGCGGTGAAGACCGGCGGCCTGGTCGCGGGCTTGATGAGAAGTTGCGATTCCTTCACCTGATAGAACCGGCCGTCGAACGAGAACGGCGTCTCGTTCCACATGCCGCGCAACACCGTGACGAATTCCTCGGCTCGGATGTATCGGTCGTCCTCGTGCAGCAGGATGTCGCCGCCGAACATCTTCGCTTCGACCTCGTTCCAGCCGGTGACGAGGTTGATTGCGCTGCGGCCGGTGGTCAGCCGGTCGAGGCAGGCCGCCATCTTGGCGATCAGCGTCGGATGCCAGAGGCCGGGATGCACCGCCGGCATGGCGATGAGATTTCTTGTCCAGGAGCTGACGGCGGACGCGAGAACCCAGGCTTCGAAGTCGGCGCCCAGATGCCGTTCGGCATAGAGCACCAGGTCGAAGCCCGACTCGTCCGCCGCACAAAGTACATCCTTCGCCAGCGTGAAGGCCGGGTCGATCTCGCCGCCCGGCAGCGGCTGCAGGGCGCCCTGGACCGAGCGGCTGATCTCCTTCGAGCCCACGGTCACGTGCGGGACGGGCGCGTACATGCCGAAAAGCATAGGCTTCGCTCGCGGTTTTCCTTGTGGTTTCAACGGTACAGGGCAGCGTTGACGGCCCCGCGCCGGAGACTATGGTAGCGCCAAAATCGGCTCAAAGGGAGCTTCGAATGGCCAAGAATCCGACCAACAGTCCGACCAACAGCCCGACCGTTTCCGAGGAACTCGCGAAAAAATTCTCGACCGAGAAGGACACACCCTATCTGCGCTGGGTGCGCGAGGAGGGGCTCGAGATCATCGGCGCCCAATACGTGCCCAATCTGCGCACGGTGGAACTCAAGCCATGGTCCCGCCGGGGCGGCAGCGGCGTCTACATCAATCACGACGCATCGCGTACCTCGAACGATTGCTACGTCTGCGCCATCCCGCCGGGAAAAAAGCTCGAGCCGCAGCGACAGCTCTACGAGGAAATGATCCTGGTCCTCGACGGGCGCGGCTCCACGAGCGTGTGGAACGACGCCGGCAAGCGCATCACCTTCGAGTGGAAGGCGGGCGCCATGTTCGCGATCCCGCTCAACTGCTGGCATCAGCACTTCAACGGCTCGGGCCAGGAACCGGCGCGCTACGTTGGCGTCACCAATGCGCCGTCGGTCATGAACCTCTACGACGACACGAATTTCATCTTCAACACTTCGTACGATTTCAAGAACCGCTTCAACGGCGAGCCGGACTACTTCACGCCGAAGGCGGAGAAGAAGGGCTTCCTGCTGGCCACGAATTTCGTTCCCGACGCGGTCAATCTGCCGCTCATCTCGGCCAAGGAACGCGGTGCAGGCGGCGGCCACATCCGCTTCAACATGTCGGGTGGAATGCCGAGCCACATCTCCCAGTTCCCGATTGGCACCTACAAGAAGGCGCACTGCCACGGACCGAGCGCGCACGTCATCATCCTGTCCGGCGAAGGCTTCTCGCTGATGTGGCACGAAGGCCAGGAGCCGCAGCGTTTCGACTGGCATGTCGGCACGCTGATCGTGCCGCCCAACAGGATGTTCCATCAGCACTTCAACACCGGCCCGACGCCGGCGCGCTATCTTGCCTTCAAGCATGAGGTCGCGTCGCTGCGCAATTCGCAAGGCGTGCCGATCGCCTGGATCAGCCGTCGCGTCGGCGGCGACCAAATCGACTATGCCGACGAAACTCCGGACATCCGTTCGATGTTTGCGGACGCGCTGGTGAAACACAACATGACGCCGAAGATGGACGACGCGTATCAGGCCGAGCTTGCGGACCTGCCGCCAGTGCCGCAACGCGAGGCGGCGGAGTGAGCAAGGGAGCCTTCTATTGAGCGACGTGGACGATGCCCTCTTGAACCAACGCGATGCCCCGCCCGGGCCTGGCCACAACATCAATCCGATGGGCGAGGAGGTGGTGTGGGAGCGCTGGACGCGCAAGCGCGTTTTCGTGCGCGCGCTCGAAGGCACTTACGGCAACCTGGTCAAGGACCTGTTCTCGCAGCCGCGGGTCTACAAGAGCAAGGACATGAAGTGGAAAGGCGGCCCGTCCTTCTACGGCAAGAAGGTGATCAACCCGCAGTCGGCCAAGATCGCGCAGTCGATCGAAACCCACATCGAGGTGTTCGCGCCGGGCGGTTACGGGCAGAAGCATGGCCACATGAACTCGGCCGTGTTCTACGTGCTCAAGGGCACGGGCCACGACGTCCATGACGGACGCCGCATGGACTGGGAGGCGGGCGATGCGCTCCTGGTCGAGAACGCCTGCGTGCACCAGCATTTCAGCGACGAAGAGGACGACGAGTCGATCGTGCTCGTCATGAAGGCGAAGCCGCTGTTCCTGTTCATGCACATGATGTTCCAGAAGGTCGCCGAGTTTCCGCCCAAGGACGCGACCGTCAAGCAGTTGGCTTATACGCCGCCGAAAGATCTGTAAGGAGACAGGAATGAGCGTCATCGATCCGCGCGAGCGCGCCAAGGCCCATGCGCAGACCCAGCATGTCGATTTCTACGCCGAAGCGCTGAAGGCGTCCGAGGAATTCCGCAAGGAATACGAGGGACGCATGAACGTCGTGAAGGGCTCGGAGATGCCATTCGAGCGCTCGCCCGACGGTCTCATCAAGCACATCATCAACGAGCGGATGAACACCAAGGAATGCTGCCTCGACGTCTACATGCAATTCCTGCCGGGCGGCAAGGCGTCGGGCAAGCACCGGCATCTCTCGGAAGAGGTGTTCTATGTGGTCGAAGGCAGGGGCTACGACCTGCACTGGGACGTGAAATTCGACTGCAAGGAGGTGATGGAGTTTGAGTGGGACGAGGAGCCCAAGCGCTACGAGTGGGAGCAGGGCGATTTCGTCTACATCCCGCCCTACTGCATTCACAAGCACTTCAATGCCGATCCGGACAGCGAAGCGCGCCTCATCGTGATCAACAGCCGCATCATCAAGCCGATGGGCTTTGACTGGTTCGAGCAGCTGGAGAATGCGGAAGGATATTGAGTGTTCTGCGTCATGGCCGTGCTTGTCGCGGCCACTCCTTCGCGTGCGCGGTAACGAAGCGTGGATGCCCGCGACAAGCGCGACGAATCGATGGAGCGATCCCATGTGTGGCGATCTGGAAGAGGAAGAGGGCGAAGCCGGTATCAGGCGCGATGACGCACTGTATGCCCGCTTCCTGGCGCACGCGCGCGCGTTGCTGGCTCACACACCGCCGCCCCAGGAGACGCCGGTCGATCCGACCCGCTACATGGAGAAGCTGTTCTCCGACGCGCTCAGCCGCAGCGTCAAGGACTGCGAGCAGGCGGGAGAGGGCAGGGAGTACGAACGCCTGATCGTGCAGCCGGTGGTGTTCGCGCGGCTCGCCGGCTTCCTCGCCGCCCACATGTCGTTGGGTGAGGACCCGCTGCGGCGCATCGTGGAAGCGATGATGCTCGGCTATTCGGAAGCCGAGACCATGGACCGCGAACGCGGCCGCAGCTTCATGCATGGCGACGTGCCGGTGCACGAACGTCAGTGACGGGGAGGAGATAGCGACATGATCGTCATCAATCGCAACGGCCAACGGACCGTCATCACCGGATGGCGCGAATGGGTGATCCTGCTGCCGGCGATGTTCCTGATTGCGCTGGCGGTCCTCGCCCTGCTCGGCCTGGCGCTGGGACTGGCGGCCACGCTGATCACGCTGGTGCTGATCGCGTTGCCGGTCGCGATCGTCCTGGCCTTGATCGTCAGCCTGTTCGGGCGCCAACGCGCGGTGAGTTGACGCGGCTACAGATTCCCCGGGCGAATTGCAGTTGAGTTACTTTCCGATGCCGGTTTGGGCGGCATTTCGTAACGTGCCTGCTGCATTGGTCCCATCCTCGGGTCAGCGTGTCACACCATCGCAATGTTGCGGAGGTGTCCGGGACATGCTCACAAGCAGGCATGTGAAACGTTCAGGGCGGGCGTGGCCCGGAAGACGAATGGAGCGAAGAACGTGATGGGAATGCAGCTTGACCGGCGTTTGGTGTTCACTGCGGCGATGGCGCTCGCGATGGGAGCGATGGCGAACGGCGCCCGCGCCGAGGCTGTGACCTTCAAGGACAAGCAGATCAGGATCGTAGTCGGGTCGTCGGCCGGCGCCGGTTTCGATGCCTTCGGCCGCATGGTCGGCCGCCATCTCGGTGAGCACCTGCCTGGTCGCCCCAATGTCATCGTATCCAATATGCCCGGCGCGGGATCGCTGCGGGCGGTGCAGTCGGTCCGCACCCAACCGGCAGATGGCACTTATATCGTGCTGTTCAATCCCGGCCAGGTGCTGAATTCGATTCTCCAGCCTGGCAAGGTGAAGGTCAATTTCACCAACGACGTGACCTTCCTCGGCAGCGCGTCGGCGGATGCCCGCGTCTGCTACGCCTGGCACACGACGGGCGTGAAGACATTGAAGGACCTGCTGGCGCGCAAAGAGCCGTTCGCGACCGGCCATACCGGCACCAGCGCAGCAACGTATATTGACGCTGCGATCCTGAAGAACCTGTTCAAGGCGCCGATCAAGCAGATCGTCGGATATCCCGGCTCCACCGAGCAGCAGCTCGGCGTGGAGCGCGGCGAGCTTCATGGCGATTGCGGCTCCTGGGGCAGCGTGCCGCGTCACTGGATCAAGGACAAGAAGATCAACATCTTCGTCCGTATCTCCAAAGTCTCGCTGCCGGAGCTCAAGGACGTGCCGTTCGTCGGCGACTTCGCCGACGAAGAGCAGAAGAAGATCATCTTCCTCCTGACAACGCACAACGACATGTTCCGTCCCTTCATCGTGCACAAGGACACGCCGCCCGCGGTTCTGAAGGTCTTGCGCGAGGCATTCTGGAAGACGGTGAACGGCAAGGCGATGCTGGCCGAGGCACACAAGAGCAACCGCGAGGTGATCGAGCCGATGCGGGGCGAGGAGCTCGCCAAAGTGGTGGCGGAGCTCTACAAGACCCCGCCCAACCTGGTCACGCGCGCCGCCGCGGCGGTGAAGTAGCTTCGATGAAAAAGGCCGGCATCGCCGGGCCTTTTTGCGTTGCGGATTGCCCGGTCGAGAGACGGCCTACCGCTTACAGGTCCCCCGGCGGATTGTAGTTAAGCTGTTTCTCGGTGCCGGTCTTGGGCGGCATTTCCGCGATCTTCTGGAACAGCATGTGCATGAACAGAAACAGCGGCTTCGCCTTCATCACGAGAACAATGGTTTCGTCCTCGTCCTCCTCGGCGAAGTGCTGGTGCACGCAGGCGTTCTCCACGATCAGCGCATCGCCGGCTTCCCAGTCGTGACGCTTGCCGTCGTGGACGTCATGTCCACGCCCCTTCAGGCAGTAGAACACCGCCGAATTCATGTGGCCGTGCTTCGAGGTGCGCGCGCCCGGCGTATAGACCTCCATGTGGGTCTCGATCGACTGCGCCACCTTCACCGCCTGCGGGTTGATGATCTTCTTGCCGTAGCTCTGCGGGCCGCCCTTCCAGACCAGATCCTTTGTCTTGTAGACGCGGGGCTGGGTGAACAGCTCCTTGACCAGGTTGCCGTAGGTGCCTTCGAGCGCGCGGACAAAGATACGGTGCTTGGTCTTGCGCTCCCAGACCACATCGGCAAAGCGGTTGTGGCCGGGCGCGGCATCGGCCGTCGGCGGGGCGGCGATTGCGGTGGAATCTTCGGACAAGGGTGCGTTCCTTGGAGCTTTCGGCCGCAGATCAGCCGGGAGCAGGAAAGCCTTGGCATAACTGCCGAATTTGTCAACGCGCCGGCCGTCCGGGCGATGCAGGCGGCTTGGGATAAGCGCTTATTGGATATTGATATTTCGCCCGGCTGCGGTCACATCCGGGATCAGACGCTGACCACCAACCACGAGAGCGGATGGTAGACATGACGGCCGCCGGATTTCCCGACAAGAGCGTGATGGCGGAACTCACCGCCAAAATGCTGCTGGAGGTCGAGGCCGTGCGCTTCATGGACGAGCGGCCCTTCATCTTCACCTCCGGGCGGGCGAGCCCGGTCTATACCGATTGCCGGCGGCTGATCTCGTTCCCGCGCGTGCGGCAGACGCTGACCGATTTCGGCGTTGCGACCATGCAGCGCGACGTCGGCTTCGAGCAGTTCGACGCCGTCGCCGGTGGCGAGACCGCCGGAATCCCGTTCGCCGCGTGGTTTGCCGAGCGGTATTCGCTTCCGATGCTCTATGTGCGCAAGAAGCCGAAGGGTTTCGGCCGCGGCGCGCAGATCGAGGGATTCATGACCGAAGGTCAGCGTGTGCTGCTGGTCGAGGACATGACGTCGGACGGCGGCAGCAAGGTCAATTTCTGCAATGCCATCCGGCAAGCGGGCGGACGCTGCGACCATGTCTTCGTCTTCTTCTTCTATGACATCTTCCCGGAGAGCAAGACGATCCTCGGCGACCTCGGCGTCACCATGCATTGGCTGGCGACTTGGTGGGATGTGCTTGAGGTTGCGAAGAAAAGCGGCAAATTCGACGCCGGCAAGCTCGCCGAAGTGGAAAGTTTCATGCGCGATCCGGCCGGCTGGTCGAAGGCACATGGCGGCGTGGCGCAGGCGGTGAACGAATAACGCCCGCGGGCTTGTCCCGCCCGCCAATCCCTATAAAAACGCTCGAACAAACGCCGACCCTCGGTGCGACAATGCACCGAGCACGCAGTTCTCGGAGCTCTTCGGGTGGAATTCGACAATTCTTTCGAGGTGCCGCTGCCGGCGGAGCAGGCGTGGGCCGTTTTGATGGATATCCGGTGGATCGCGCCTTGCATGCCGGGCGCGGAGCTGACCGAGGTGATCGACGAGCGCAACTATAAGGGCAAGGTTTCGGTCCGGCTCGGGCCGGTGGCGCTGGCCTTCGCCGGGCTGGTCTCCTTCGAGGAGATCGACGCCGCCAACCACACCGCGCGCGTGAAGGCGCAGGGTACCGACGCTAAGGGCCGCGGGGGCGCGCACGCGACCGCTTCGTTCCGTCTTGAGCCGGCAGGAAGCGGCTCAAAGGTGCTCGTGCATACCGACCTGTCGCTATCGGGATCGGTCGCGCAATACGGCCGCGGCGTCGGCATGGTCCAGGCGACGGCGGCGCAGATCATGAATCAGTTCGCCGCCAACCTGAAGGCGCACATCGCGAAAGAGGACGGGGCGGTTTCGTCCGCCTCCGCACCAGCGTCTGCCGCCGGCGACACGCCGCCGCCTACCGCCAAGCCGATCTCCGGCTTCGCGCTGATGGCCAAGGTGTTCTGGGACAGGATCGTGCGGCTGTTCGGCCGCCGGCGAGATTAGGGCTCCTTCGAGTCGATCAGGACGAAGGCGATGCGGCAGGTCTCCTTGCCGCGATTGACCCAGGCATGGTTGGTGCCCTGCTGGATCAGCACGTCGCCGGCCTTGAGATGGATCTCGGAGTCGTCGAGCAGCATGTCGATCTCGCCTTGCATGATGATGGCGTAATCGATGGTGCGCGTGCGGTGCATGAACGGATGCCGCGGCGGCAGCCCGCGCCCCGGCGCGTGGCCGCCAATCTGATTGTGCAGGAAGGTGGGGTCGAGCTTCTCCTGCTCCGGAGTGATCGGCGGGACGTCGACGATCCGGAACACGGACCCGCCGTCGGGCGGAGGGATTCCGATCTTGCCCATGTGCTGCGCGGCGCGGTCGACGTCGCCGCCGATCTCGGCCGGTGTCTGGCCGGTCACCCACAGCAGCCGCGAAACCGTGGCTCGGTTCGGGCGCTGGATGGTGTGCGGATTGGCGCCGTCGAACAGCACCACCGCCTTGCCATCGTCGTCTACGGTGGTGACGATGCGGCGCACGTTTTCGCTGAGTGGCATGAGCAGACTCCTTGATGCCGTCTGGCTGATGGATTTCGAGACTACACGGGGGCGGCGTCGATGAGCACGAAAGCGACGTAGCAGGGCTCGTCGGTGCGGTTGCTCCAGGCGTGGTTGGTGCCGCGCTGGATCAGCACGTCGCCGGTCTTGAGCAGCACTTCGCCCTCGTCCATCAGGGCGATGATCTCGCCCTTCAGCACGATGGCGTAGTCGACGGATGCGGTCTTGTGAAAGCCGAGATGGCGCGCGTCGCTCTTGTCGGCGGCTTGCAGCCGGCCGGAGCCGTCGTCGGGCCCGGCGCGCTCGGCCGCCAGCGCCTTGAGGCGCTCCTTGTCGGGCGGATATTCGATGATCCGGAATACGCTACCGGCTTTGGGTGGCGGCAGGCGGAAGCCACGGGCAATCGCGTCGTCGTTGCCGCTGTTGTCGGCCGGGGTCGCCTGCGTTTCCCACAGTTCCATGACTACGGCGCTGCCGGGGCTGCGCTGAAAGACGTGCGGCGTCGGCCCGTCTGCAATAAAGACCGATTTGCCCTCGGCATTGTGGCCGGTCACGACTCGGCGCGGTACGTTTGGCATGCGTGCTCCCGGCGCGTTGAGCTTTGGTGAAGCGCTCACTCGGGGCTCATGCTGAGGAGCGTTGCGCAGCAGCGCGTCTCGAAGCATGGGCCGCCCCATCCTTTCGAGCGTTCCTCAGGATGAGAGCGGTGAGAGGCTATAACAGCTTGCCGGAAATCAGAACGTCGTTTTCAGCTTGAGATAGTCGAGACGGCTGATCGACTTCACCTCGATATGCGCGATGCCGGCATTCTGCAAAAGGTCGAGCTTGACCAGCGCGCCGGCGCCGCCCTGTGCCCAGACCTTGCGGTAGAAATCGGCCAGCGACTTCGGCGCTTCGCCGTTGACGCCGACGACGATATCGCCCTGATGAACGCCGGCTTTTTCCGCGGGGCCGCCCGCGGTCACGCGGCGCACGAACACGCGGCCGCGTACTTCTTCGGCATTGAGACCGAGCCACGGCCGGCCGGGACCGGCCACGCGACCGCTAGCCAGCAGGTCGGCCAGGATCGGCGGCAACAGATCGATCGGCACATACATGTTGCCGGGAATGCCGCCGCCCTTGCCAGTGACGTCGCCGACCACCAGTGCCCCGACGCCGACCAGCTTGCCCTCGCGGGTGATCAGCGCCGCGCCGCTCCATTCCGAATGGGCTGGCGCGGTGAAGATCGCCTGGTCGACGAGATATTCCCACGCGCCGGCGAATTCACGCCGGGCGACGACATAAGCCGGCGCGATGCCGGCACGGCCGCCGAAGCTTGCCGCCAGCACCTGGTCGCGCTCCTTGAGATTGGCGGACTTGCCGAGCGCCAGCGGCTTGATCTTGAGCGGCTCGACCGCGCGCAGCAATCCGAAGCCTGTGTCGTGGTCGTAGCCGACGATGTCGGCGGCTATCTTGCGGCCGTCATTGGTGATGACCTCCGCGGTATGCGCTTCAACCATCAGATAGCCGATGGTGAGGATGAGTCCCTTGTCGTCGATGACAATGCCCGAGCCGGCGCGCTGCTGGCCAAGGCCTTTCACGGTCCGCCCGTCGGGATTGATGTAGGTCCGCAACTGCACGATCGCGGAGAAGAGATCCTCGGCCGTCGCGGCCCGGGCCGGCGCGATCGAGGCGGTTACAAGAGCGAGCGCTGCGGCCGCGAACAGTCTTCGCCCCAGCGCGAGGGGGCTGGAATTTATGCGACCGATTTGCATGAAGGGTCCCTTCCTCAGTCACTGATTCCCAGCGCGCGCATGGTACCGCCGAGGGTCGGCCAATCGCCAGCCGCCCTTGTCTGCTCCGGGCTGCTTCAGCACAGGAAACTCTTCCCGCTGCCTTCGCCAGACAATTGCGGCCATTTGACGTTGATTCGGCTTGTTCCTACCATCTGGGCCGACGGTCATCTGAAAATCACGGCGGAGGAGACGCATGCCTAAGATTCGTCATCTGGCGATCAAGACCAAGGACCCGGAACGGCTCGCTAGGTTCTACGAGGAGGTGTTCGGAATGAAGGTCATTCATTCCGAGAAGAGTGGCGCTCGCTATATGAGCGATGGCTACCTGACGCTGGCGATCTTGCGCAATCGCGGCGATGCGGCGCCGAGCGGCATCAATCACTTCGGTTTCCAGGTGGACGATCTGGACGACGTCGAGTCGAAGCTTGCGAAGTGGAACGAGCCGATCACGGCACGGCCGTCGACCCGGCCGTTCGCCGAACATCGCGCCATGGATCCGGATGGAAATCTGTTCGATATTTCGGTGCATGGCTACGACGACGTCGAATACGCCGCCGATCGCGCCGGCAAGAAGATTGCGGAAAAGGTCTGAGCTCGCGCTTGTCCGCAGCGCCCCTGAAAAGCATCGCCCCGGAGAGATCGTCTCCGGGGCGTTTTGCTTTCGTCACTGTGCCGGGATTGGCGTCGCCGGCGTTCCGCCGGAGTCCGACGAATCTTCCCACGGGCAGTATTGGACGCAGACCTGCGCGGTGCCGCCGTCCTCCATCGGGACGTCCGAAATCTGCAACTGGCACCCTTCCTCAGTGACTCCCGTGCAGACGTCGGGGGTTGCGGCGAGCGCCGGATAGCCGTCGGCGCGGTAGCGCCGGCCGGCGATCGTGACGACGCCAACCGCCACCGGCAGCGCGCTGATCGCGATGATGCGGCGCGTCCGGCCGCCCCAGCGGATAAAGCGTGGTCCGCGGACGATGACGACGTTGCGGCCTCTCCATCGGATGCGGCCGGCTCCGCCGCCGCCACCACCGCCCATTCCCATCATGCCGCCGCCAGGGCCGCCACCGCCGCCCATCATTCCGCCGCCTGGGCCGCCGCCGCCACCCATCATTCCGCCACCGGGGCCGCCGCCACCCATCATTCCGCCGCCGCCACCACCCATCATTCCGCCACCGGGGCCGCCGCCACCCATCATCCCGCCGCCGCCGCCCATCATCCCGCCGCCGCCACCACCACCCATCATTCCGCCGCCACCGCCGCCCATCATTCCGCCGCCGCGGCGTCCGGCATACATGTTCTCCGTGGACGGCTTCGGCTTCGCTGTCTCAGTGAGCGCGTCGGACGCCGGGGGTTGTGCTGCTTGAATTGAAGATGCTGCGGCCAGCGCCAGGATGCTGGTGCCCGCAAGGGCGCAGATGACGGTACGCTTCATGATATCCTCCCAAAGACCATTATTGTCACTGCCTTCAGTATAAAGGTAGCACTGATCCGGCGGGTTGACTATGGGCGGCGGCGTCCGGCCGGCCAAACGCTGGCATAAACATTGTTCGCCGGCGCCGCCGCGCCCCGTTTCCTTCGGTCAATGCGGACGTTCCACCGCGCTTATCGCGCGGCCCGGGGCGAAGCCATTAACCCTGGCTGCAAGTAACTAGAGGAAATCGCGATTGTGAAAATGTTGTACCTCGTCTCGATATCAGCGGCTACTGGATCATCGGCTTGCGTGGATGATGACAGCAAAGTGAGCAGGGTTGCAGAGACGCTTCAGCGCTTCTTGGTCGTCACGTTCTTTCCGTCGACGATGGCCTTGCGGGCGCGCGCGACGACGTCGGGTGGGCTCGCATAGATGCGCGTGAGCAGCGAAGCGATGTCGGTGCCCCGCACTGCATTGTCGTCGAGCGACTGCTTCTTGGCATCGGCCCGGAAGCCCGGATCCTTCAGCGTGGCGTCGAATGCTTTGCGCAGCGTCTCGACGCGTTCAGGCGGCAGCCCGGGCGGAGCCACGACCGGATAGGCCATCTCCTGCCGCGCGAAGATCAGTTCGAGGACGCCACGGTCGGAATCGTTCTTCGCGAACTCCATGACTAACGGCGCTTTGCCAAGATCCGGATGCTTTTGCAGTCCGAGCTGCATGATGACGTTGATCTTCTTGCCGCTGACCCAGTCGGGCTTTCCGGCGGCGATGCTGCTCCATGACACACCGGCCGTTCCGTCGGCCTCGCCGCGCTCGACCGCTAGCAGGAAGGCGGTGGCCCCGGGATAGCCGGTGACTACCCTGAATTTCGTTCCGAGCACGCCATTGAGGATGTAGGGGAAGATCACGCTGTCCGCGCCCGAGCCGGTGCCGGCTACGATCATCTCGTTCTTGCGGACGTCGTCGATGGTCTTGAACGGCCGCGTATGCCAGGACAGCACCATGCTGACGTCGGAACTGATGCTGCCCAGCCAGTTGAACTTGCGGGCGTCGAACTGGATGCCCGTGTTGTCGAGCAGAGGCTGCATCGCGAGCCCACGCGCGAAAACGCCGATGGTCGAGCCGTCCTTGGGTGCGGCGTTGTAGAGGAAATTGGCGGAGCGCAGGCTGCCGGCCCCGGCCATGTTCTGCACCACCACCGTTGGCGTGCCTGGTAGGTGCTTGCCAAGATGGCGCGCGAAGGTGCGCGCATAGATGTCGTAGCTCGCGCCCGGCGGATACCCGACGATCAACGTGGTCTGCTGCGCGGCGGCCTCGCCACAAAGCAGAGCCATCAGAGCGAGCGTGAGCAGTATCGGCTTTGCGATGATTGTCATGGCTTTTTCCCTTGGCTTTTCCTTGTTGCGCTGGGAACCAATCCAACCGGAGGCTTGCCGTAGAGGCAAGGCGTCACCGCAGCGCAGGCATCACGTGTCGCACGAACAGCTCGATGGACCGGAGCGCCTCGTCCAACGTCATATCGCCGAACACGAACTGCCCTACGCAATAGTTCACGCCCGCCTCTTCGATCTGCGCCCGCAGCATCGCCGCGACAGTATCGGGCGTGCCGGCTACGCCGCGCCCACCATCCATGATCTCGTCAAACACCCGCGCACGCTCGCCCTGTGTTGGCGCCGTTCCGTGCACACGCCAGAGCCGGTGGAAGCTATCGTGCCATTTCGCATAGGCGTGCCGCGCCAGCGCCATGGCCTCGTCGTCGGTGTCGGCGACGACAACGAAACGGCCAAGCCCGATCTTCGGCAGTGCCGCTGTCCCGTGCGCGTGCTGCCAGGCGGCGCGGTAGGCGTCGGTGAGCTCGCGCGTTTCGGCGGCGGTCTGCAGCGAGACGAAATTATGCCGGTTTCGTGCAGCGCGCGTGGCGCTCTCCGCATGCGCGAGCCCGACCCAGATCGGCGGGTGCGGCTTCTGGAACAGCGCAAGCTCCATCGGTACGTTTCTGAAGGTGTAGTGCCTGCCCTCGAAGTCGACCGCGGGCTGCGTCAGACCCTGCATCAGGATCTGACGGATCTCGTCGTAACGCTCCACGCGTTCCTTCGGGTCGATGCCGAAGGCTGCGGTTTCGAGCGGCGAGATGCCGCGCCCCACGCCGATATCGAGGCGGCCGCCGCTCATCTGGTCGAGCATGCAGATTTCCTCGATCAGGCGCAGCGGGTGATAGAGTGGCAGCGTGTAGACGAGCGGGCCGAAGCGCAGCGTCTTCGTTCGCTGCGCCACGGCGGCGAGGTAGACGTCGGGCGAGGCGGCGAGCCCGAGCGGCGTCGCGTGGTGCTCGGCCACGTGATAGCTGTAAAAGCCGGCGCGGTCGTACACCTCGGCGATGCGAAAACGCATCTCGTAGAATTCATGCAACGGCAGGCCGTTGCCGTCGACGTGGTCGAAGATGCCGAAATCCATGGTCGCGCCGCGCCGAGTGGTTAGTGCGGGTCGCGCGGCGCCGACGCCATCAGCGTCGCGTTGAGCGCCGACGAATAGGCGGTGGCGCTGGCGGCATCCATGCTGCTCGAGAACTTGAGGAATTCCTTGATGCCCTGCAACGCCATGGCGCGCCGGCTCAACAGGCTCTGTGAGAGCGTCTCCGCCTCGGCGGCAAGGCCGGCGCTCGGCACCACCTTGGTGACGAGGCCGAGCGCCTCGGCGCGCGCGGCGCTGATGCGCTCGCGGGTCATGACCAGATAGGCGGCGGTCTTGTACGGCACCCGGTTGAGGAACGACCACATCACCAGCGTCGGCGCGATGTTGTGGTTAAGCTCGGGCACCTGGAAGATCGCGTCCTCGGCGGCGAGCGTGATGTCGCACACCGCCGCCAGCGCGCAGCCCACGCCGAGCGCCTCGCCCTGCACGATCGCGAGCGTGGGGGCGCGCGCCTCCTTCACCGCGCCGTAGAGCGCGAGCGGCACCTCTGCGATCGGATGGCGCATATCGAGCGCGGTCATGGTGTCGCGGTCGATCTTGGGCGCCTGCCGCCCCTTGGAGAAATCGGCGCCGTTACCGCGTATCCGGATCAGCTTGATGTCAGTGCCGACCGCGCGCAGCGTGCGCGCGATCTCCATCCCCATCTCGTTGGTGATGAGGTTGCCCTCCTCGGGCCGGTTGAGAATGACGTCGAGGCAGTCGTCTTTCGTCTCGAACACCACCGGTAAGGTCACGCATTCCCCCCATTGCGACTTGGTGTGAACGTCACCGTCCGCGGACGGTGATGTTTGTTTTTTCTATCACGCCTTTCCACTTCGGCACTTCTTCCACGATGCGCTTGCGGAATTCGGTCGGTCCCCGACCGGTGGCATGGAAGCCCGCCTTGAGCAGCTTTTCTCGGATGTCCGGCCGCTGCACCGTCGCGATCAGCATTTTCGCGACCCGATCGATCACGTCTTTCGGCGTGCCAGCCGGAACCATGATGCCTTGCCAGGTATCGGCCAGGGCGGCGGGAACACCGGCCTCGCCGACGGTGGGGACCTTGGGAAGTTCCGGCCACCGTTCGGCGCCGCTGACGGCCAACCCCACAAAATTACCGGCATCGATCTGGGGCTTTGCGACCGAGATCGACACCGATGCGACGTCAACGGTCCCGCCGACGAGTGCAGCGGCAGCGGGCGCGGCGCCGCGAAACGGCACGTGGACCATGTTGATGCCGGTGTGCATCTTGAGCAGTTCGCTCGCCAGATGGGGCAGGGTGCCCGCACCCGGCGTCGAATAGTTGAGGCCTTTGGACCGCTTCTTGGCGTAAGCGATCAATTCCTTCAGCGTCTTTACGCCCATGTCCTTGCGCACGACGTAGATGACCGGGAAAGTCGTGATCTCGGCGACTTGGTCCAAATCCTTCAGGGGATCGTAGGGGACCTTGTCGTAGAGGCTTGGATTGACGACGAAACCGGTGGCGGTCATCAGCAGCGTATAGCCGTCTGGCTTGGCGCGCGCGACGTAACCATATCCGACGCTTCCGCCTGCGCCGCCGCGGTTTTCGACCACGATCGGCTGGCCCAACGCTTCCGCCAGCGGCCGCTGGATCAGCCGCACCACCACGTCATTTGCACCGCCCGGCGCGAACGGCACGACGATGGTCACCGGGCGTTCGGGAAACGCGGCGAGCGTCGGGCCAAGAGAGATGAGGGCCGAGCCGAGCACGAGAGCCGCGACTATGAAGCGACTTTTGCAACGGAAAAGCAGTTCTGCGTGGAACATCGTCGGTCTCATGGTGTGGCGTTTTGCTTTCCCCGTCATGCCCGCCCTTGCGCCGGGCATCTACGTCCTACTTTGTCGCAGGCAAGACATGGACCGCACCGGAAGTCGGGTAACCCGACTTGCAATGACAAGCTCGGCGATGCCGAACGCATTCAATCGGTCAAGCTGTAGCGTCCCTCGGCCATGTCGCGCTTGAGGCGGCCCTGCTTCCACAGCGCTTCCAGCGCGAGCACAATCTCGCGTCCGTCGTCGCTGCCGACCGCCGCCATCAGGTTCTCGAAATATTTCGGTCCGTCGCGCAGCGCCGCCTCGACCGAGGTGAAGCGCGCGCCCTGGTAGCGCGGCGGCTCCGGGATCTCGGCTTCGAGCTTCCGCTGTGTTCCGAGCGGCATGGTCATGTCGTAGCCGGCCTTGGCGCCAAGGCTGCCGTGATCGGCCAGCGAAGGATCGAGCGGGATGGTGCGGAACGCGCTCGCCACCACGAAATCGCGATCCGGCTGGAAACGGGTCGCCAGCGCCCATTCCATCTGCTCGTCGGAGAAGATGTCGATGTCGGCATCGACGACGAACACGTTCTTGACGTTGGCCATCGAGCCGAACGCCGCCGCGATGGCGTTGCGCGCTTCGCCCGGCACGCGCTGGCGGATGGCGATGCGGACATTGTAGATGCCGCCAGTGGCGGCCGGCGCGTAGACCGCGACCGGCTCACGCACCGCGGTCTCGAGCGCGCGCCACACCAGCACTTCGGTGCGCAACGTGGTGAGCTGCGCGGTGTCGGTGCGGCTCATGGCGGCGCCGCCGATGGTCAGCGTCTGGAACAGCGCGTCGCGCCGCCGCGTGACCGCGGTGACATGGAAGACCGGATTGGTCTTTACGCCGCCATAGTAGCCGAGAAACTCGCCATAGGGACCTTCCGGCTCGTTGTAGCCCTCTTCACCGAGATAGCCTTCGAGCACCCACTCGGCGTCGGCGGGCACGGACAGCTCGTTGGTCACGCATTTGACCACGGGCATGGGCGCTGCCCGCAGCGAGGCCAACAACTCCATCTCGTCGCCGGGGATGCGCATGGTGGCGCCGAAGTAGTCGACAGGATGACCGCCGACCACGACGCTCAGCGGCAGCCGCTCGCCGCGGTTGAGCGTTGCGAGATAGATGTTGCGAAGGTCGCTCGGCGCCACGAGATCGATGCCGGTGGTGTCGCGGCCGCGTACCATGTAGCGGCGCAGGCCGACGTTGATGAGGCCGGTTGCCGCATCGCGCGCGAAATCCATTCCGGCCGAGATGTAGGGCCCGCCGTCCTTTCCATGCTGGAGGTGTACCGGCAGCTTGGTGAGGTCGACGTCGGCGCCGGTGGCGACAACCTGTTGCACCGGCGCTTCTTCGCGCGACACCGTGACGAATTCCGGCTTGCTGCGCAGCCGCTTCAGGATTTCGGGCAGCAGCGCCTGCGGTGTGACGCCGAAGGCCATTGCGAAACGCGACCGGCTCGCCAGCGCATTGCCGACCAGTGCTTCGCCCTCGCGCCCTGACTGCTCGAACAAAATCGCCTTCGGATTGCTATCCAGGGCGGCCGCGACCTCAGACAACTTGCTTGCGCCGCTGCGACGCTCCAATTCGTCGCCGCCGAGACCTTCGACGAAGGTGCGCAGGCGATAGCGACCGAAGTCGACCGCTCGCGCCGTCGCTGTCGCGCTGCCCGCTTGTTCCAAGCCCATCGTAAGCCTCTCTCGTAACGCCGCAAAACACTAGAGCAGATCGGCTTGGATTGGAAACGCTCTCCGCTGCATTATCGCAGTGAAGTGTCGACCGGCACGAAAATGTCCTCGAGCGGAATCGGCTTCGGGATGAAGTCCTGCTCGACCATATATTGCACCAGCGCCGTGAGGCTCGGGCGATTGGCCTCGATGCCGCAGGGATAGGGATCGCCGTCGAACACCTCGTCGAGCTCGTGCAAGTCCTGGTGTAGCCAAGGCAGCATCAGCGGATGGCCACGCTTGAGGCGCGCGAGCGCGAGGTTCTTGGCGTCGACGAAGCCCTTGTAGAGCTTGTCGGCGATCCAGGGATTGCGCTCGTAAACGTCGCGGCGGATCACGATCAGGTGCATCATCGGAAAGATTTTTGTTTTGATCGCGAAGTCGCGTTCGACCGCGCGCGCGTCGGGAAACAGCGGTGCGATATCGGGATGCGGGTGCGGGTGCTGTGTGCCGACGATGACGTCGATCTCACCCTTCGCAAGCAGCTCACTGAGCGAACGGCCGTCCTTGTCGTATTCGATCTTGACGGGCTTGAGCAGCGGCGGCGAGCTTGGCTCGCCATGCTGGCCGGCGTGGTTGATCGCGCCTTCCAGCCAGCGGCAGGCGGAGAGATCGACATCGTATTGATGCCTGAGGTGGCCGCGGATCCAGACCGCCGCCGTCATCGTATAGAGCGGAACGCCGATGCGCTTGCCCTCGATATCCTTGGGCGTGCGGATGCCGGCCTTGCGGTTGATGTAGATGTAGCCGTGCCGGAACACGCGCGACGGAAACACCGGTATTGCTACGAAGCTTCGATCACCGCGGCCCAGACGGCTGATGAATTCGGAGCTGGAGAATTCCGAGGCGTCGAATTCCTGCTTGCCGCCCATGCGGTCGAAGATTTCGCGCGGATTTGAGATGGCGATGAAGTCGATATCGATGTCATCGATTTTGACGTCGCCGGTGCGCAGCGCGTCGGTGCGGTCATAGAGGCCGCAGGCCAGGGACAATTTTTGCCGGGACACGTCAAACCTCGCAAATGAAATGAAGGCGGCGGGAGAATGCTTCTCTAACATGTCCGACAGATCGTTCCACGTTCGTCATGGCCGGGCTTGTCCCCGGCCATCCACGTCTTAGGTGATGCACTGCAATAAGACGTGGATGCCCGGCACAAGGCCGGGCATGACGCCATCTATTGAACGGCGGTGACTTAGGCGAACAGCAGCCGGGCCGACGCGACGGCCGCTACCGCCGCGCCGCCGATCAGCGCCAGCAACGACTGCAGGAAGGTCGGAGTCGGTACGCCCGGCGCCGGTTCTGCCGCGAGATCGATTTCGTTCATCTCCGCGGCATCGGCGACCTCGATCGCCTCGTCGACTGGAGCGGGTCGGCCGGCGGTATCGGTC
>JBOHIG010000087.1:0-2191 GCA_050725815.1 Xanthobacteraceae bacterium | reverse complement strand
GCGCGCTGGCGCGCCCGGACGGCGCGGCAATTGCGGCCTTGGCGGCGAAGGCGGCGCAAGGCCTCGGCGCGATCAAAGACGGCTGGAACGGCTTCTCGGTGCTGCAGACGGCGGCGTCCCGGGTCGGCGCGCTCGATCTGGGCTTCGTGCCGATGGGTGGCGGGATGAATGCCGCAAAGATTGCGGGCACCGGCGGTCTCGACGTGGTGTTCCTGCTCGGTGCCGATGAGATCGAGGTCGCGTCCGGCGCTTTCGTGATCTACCTCGGCACCCACGGCGACAGCGGCGCGCATCGCGCCGACGTCATCCTGCCGGGCGCTGCCTATCCGGAGAAGTCCGGCATTTATGTCAATACCGAAGGCCGCGTGCAGATGGCTTCGCGGGCTTCGTTCCCGCCCGGCGTGGCGCGCGAGGATTGGGCAATCCTGCGTGCGCTTTCCGACGTGCTCGGTCACAAGCTTCCCTATGACTCGCTTGGCGCCTTACGGCAGGCACTGTTCAAGGCGCATCCGCATCTGCAGCGCATCGACAGGATCGAGCCGGGCGATGCGTCGGATATCCGCAAGCTCGCAGCATTGGGTGGCACGCCCGGCAAAGCGCCGTTCGTCTCGCCGGTCGAGGACTTCTACCTGACCAACCCGGTCGCGCGGGCATCCGCCGTCATGGCCGAATGCTCGGTGATCGCGGAAGGCCATGCCGTGCAGACGGCGGCGGAGTGACGGCGATGATGGAATTCTGGCACAGCTTCCTCTGGCCGCTGATCGTTATGATCGCGCAGAGCGTGCTGTTGCTCGTGATCCTTTTGATCGCGGTCGCCTATATCATCTTGGCCGACCGCAAGATCTGGGCGGCGGTGCAGATCAGGCGCGGTCCGAACGTTGTTGGCCCGTGGGGGCTGCTGCAATCCTTCGCCGACCTGCTCAAATTCGTGTTCAAGGAGCCTGTGATACCAGCCGGCGCCAACAAGGGCGTGTTCCTGCTCGCGCCGCTGGTGACCTGCGTGCTGGCGCTGGCCGCCTGGGCGGTGGTGCCGGTGGACGAGGAGTGGGTGATCGCCGACATCAATGTCGGGATCCTCTACATCTTCGCGATCTCCTCGCTCGGGGTCTACGGCATCATCATGGCCGGCTGGGCGTCGAACTCGAAATACCCGTTCCTAGCGGCGCTCCGCTCGGCCGCGCAGATGGTGTCCTACGAAGTTTCGATCGGCTTCGTCATCATCACCGTGCTGCTGTGCGTCGGCTCGCTCAATCTTTCTGCGATTGTGGACGCGCAGGACGGCCGCTACGGGATGTTCGGTTGGTTCTGGCTGCCGCTCTTTCCGATGTTCGTGATTTTTTATGTTTCGGCGCTGGCCGAAACTAATCGTCCGCCGTTCGACCTGGTGGAGGCGGAGTCGGAGCTGGTTGCCGGCTTCATGGTCGAGTATGGCTCGACCCCCTACATGATGCTGATGCTGGGCGAATACACGGCGATCGCCACCATGTGCGCCATGGCGACGATCATGTTCCTCGGCGGCTGGCTGGCACCGTTCCCGGTCGCACCGTTCACCTGGGTTCCCGGCGTGATCTGGTTCACGCTCAAATGCCTGTTCATGTTTTTCCTGTTCGCGATGGCGAAGGCGGTCGTGCCGCGTTATCGCTATGACCAGCTCATGCGGCTCGGATGGAAGGTTTTCCTGCCGATCTCGCTGGCGATGGTCGCGATCGTCGCCGGCGTACTGCAATACGCAGGGTTGGCGCCGCGATGATGGAGACGCGCAATGATGCATATTTCGCTGGGTGGGCTGATCGGCGCGATGGCGGGAACGCTGATTGCGGCGGTGACTTATCATTTGTTCGTGGGCGCGCTGGAAAAGGCGGTCCGCGATCGCGAACAACGGCCCTCACCCGAGGTGCAGGGCACGTCAGATGTCACGTTGTCGGCGATCCGGCGCGTCGTGCTGATCACCGATCTGGTGCTGTTTGCGGGCGTGGGCTATTGGCTTGGCGACATGATTGGCGCGTAGGGGAGCCGCGGCCGTTCGAGCGCGAACGGGGCCATGCGAAGGATTAAGCAATGAGACTCGACCGGGCTGCGAAGGCGGCGTTTCTCGCGGAGTTCGTCTCGGCGTTCTTCCTTGCCATGCGCTATTTCTTCAAGCCGAAGCCGACGCTGAACTATCCGTTCGAGAAGGGGCCGATCTCGCCGC